>CAZUVK010000001.1:0-1993 GCA_964623785.1 uncultured Gemmatimonas sp.
GGCGGTTGCCGCCGACCTCAGCGAGCGCACGGCGGATCGCGTCATGCTCGATATCGGCCATGGTGAGGGCTCCGGACTTGTCCCGCGAGGTGGCGGGGAGGAGGAGATCGGGACCTCGGATGAAGTCGCCCTCGGCAAGGATGGCGGCGCGTTCGAGCGCGTTCGCAAGTTCGCGCACATTGCCTGACCAATGCGCTTTGCGAATTCGATCGGCGGCCTCCTCATCGAGTCTCAGCGCGGCCCGTCCGAGATCGGCGCTGATCCGGGCGAGGAGCGATTCGGCAATCGGGAGAACGTCCTCGTGGCGGTCGCGGAGCGGCGGCAGACGCAGGGGGAAGACGGCGAGGCGGTGATAGAGATCCTCCCGAAACTCGCCGTCGTGGACCATTTCCTCGAGGTCACGGTTGGTTGCCGCGGCCCAGCGGACGTCGACTTCGATCGTCCGGGACCCGCCGAGCCGTTCGAACTTCCTGTCCTGGAGGACACGAAGCAACTTGGCCTGCAATTCCGGCTTCAGCTCGCCGATCTCGTCGAGGAAGAGGGTTCCTCCGTCCGCGAGCTCCAGGCGGCCCCTTCGAGCCGCGGTCGCGCCGGTGAAGGCGCCCTTTTCGTGGCCGAAGATCTCGCTCTCCATGAGCGCGTCGGAAATCGCGGCACAGTTTACGGGGACGAACGGCCCCTCACTTCGCCGGCTCCACCGGTGCAGGGTCCGCGCGGCGACTTCCTTGCCGGTGCCGCTCTCGCCGAGCAGCAGCACGGTAGCGTTGGTCGGCGCCACCTTCTTGAGCGCGCGGATGACGGGAACCATTGCCGGATCCCCGTAGGTGAGCGGAGGCAAGCCATCGCGTTCGCTGACGTCGCGCAGCGCGATGAGCTTCCTGTGCTCCAGGGCGCGGCTGACAAGGAGCCGCAGTTCGGCGGGACTGCTGAGCGGTTTCTGGAGAAAGTCAAAGGCACCCAGCTTCATCGCCTCCACGGCGGTATCCACGGTGCCGTGCGCGGTCAGCACGACCACCTCCATCTCGGGGAGGTCGGCCCGGGCCTTTCGGACCAGGTCCATGCCGTCGAGAGCGCCCGGCATCCGGAGGTCGGTGATGAGGACGTCGAACGAGGCGCCGTGCAGGTGGTGGAGCGCTTCGAGACCGTTCGAGGCTTCCGTGACCTCATGGCCGTCCGACTCGAGGGCATCGCCGATGAACTCGCGGATCCCGACCTCGTCGTCGACCACCAGGATACGAGGCATCTGCGTATCAGTCCGCTTTGGCGGGAAGGAGGATCCTGAATACGGCGCCGCCTTCGGGGTGCGAGTCAGCGTGCACGGAGCCGCCATGGAGTTCGGCGATCCGTTTGGCCACGGGCAGCCCAAGTCCGGTCCCCTGCGTCCTGGTGGTGAAGAACGGCTCGAAGATCCTGCCCAGATCGGATGGATCGATCCCGGGCCCGAAGTCGCGCACGGCGAATACGAGATCGCCATCCGCGACGGTCACCGAAGCCACGGGCGGTCTGCCATCGTCGGTGATCTGACACGCATTCCGGATGAGGTTGGCAAGTGCTTGTCGCAGTTTGTCGTTGTCGAGCGACCATGAAGCGGGCGCACCGGTCGTATCGACCTCCACGCGTCCGGGAGCGACCTCCTCGACCGTCGCCCGCAGCAGTTCGGCGGGGTCGACGGTCGCGAGCGCGACCGGCGCGGTGCGCGCGAAGTCCAGCAGATCGGTCGTGAGGGTCTCGAGGCGGATCGCCTCACCAACGACCCGATCGGCGCGCCGCTGCATCCGGGGATCCGACGTCAGGCTTTCCGCCAGCAACTGCGCGTTCCCCTTCAGCGACGCGAGCGGGTTGCGAATTTCGTGGGCGAGGACCGCCGACATTTCGCCGAGCTGACTGAGTCGCCGCTGGCTCTCGATCTGCCGCTGGGCCGCCTCGTATTCGCGGGAGACACGCCAGAAGCCGACGGCAACGAGCGTGAGGATGGCGGCACCCAGTCCACTCA
>CAZUVK010000001.1:2003-14351 GCA_964623785.1 uncultured Gemmatimonas sp.
CTCAGGATGAGCCCGCGGACCGCCTGGGAGACGACATTACTGGCCGGAACGGGCTCGAACTCGAGGAGATAGAACTGGGGCCCGAATCCGACGAATCGACCCCTCACGATTCGGATTCCGCCGCGATCCGGAGTGCGTGGAACAAGAGCGCGCACCCGTCCCTGATGATCGTATAGGAGCGGGCTCACGATCGGCGTGCCCGGACGGATTCCCGACGGTATGGTAACGGCTCCGAGCGCCTCTCCGACGCTCGCCGAGATCGTGCCGTCCGGCTCCACCAACCCGACATAGCGAAGACCGGCCTCTTCCTGGGACTCGAGAACCGAGCGAATGACATCCATGTATTCAGCATCGCGCCCCGCCGTCAGCGTCGCGGTGCGAAGCGCGGCGTTGTGGATCTCCAGCTGGCCCATGTTCAACGTCTCGACGGCGCCTCTCGCGGCGCGGTAGTTCAGCAGCGACGAGATCACGAGCGCGGCCGCGAGCGCGAGGGTGGTCGCGAGCCATCCGGTCCGTGCCCTGGCACCCGAGACGTGTGTCACGTCACGTTTCGGGGCGTTGCCTGGCCCGGACGAGTCGGGACCCGGCTTCCCCGCGTCGCCGCCCTGCCTTACCATTCGGATTGGTCGCTGATCATTGGTGCCCGCGCGTCGTGGCGTGTCATCTCGACACTATACGACCTTCGTTTCGTCGCGGCGACTGGCAGTGGCATCGGACGTTCCACGCGGATCGTTTCGCGATTCCCGGCGATCGGGGATATTCGGATGCCCCGAGCCTGCGGATTCCGCAACGGTCGCCTGCGGATTCCGCAGCGTTTCGCGGCATCCGGGAAGGGGAACCCGTGGCCCGTGGCCGATTTTCACGGGTATGGTCGGTGCAAACCTCCCCATCGCGGAACGGACACATGCGCATACCAACCCATCTCTGGAGACGCATCATGCTACAGGCGCGGATCGAGGCGTTGAGTCCAGCGAATGCGCGTTGTTCACACCATGCCCGGATCGTCGCGGTGGCGGCGGTCGTGTCGCTCGGGTGGATGGTGTGGGCCCCGGCGGGGGCTGCCGCCCAGCGCGGCCCCGGCGGGCTCGCTGGCGGTGTGGAGCCCGAGCTCGAGATCGTTGATCGGTTCGATACCGACGGCGATGAGCGGCTCGATGCGGGCGAACGCGCCGCCGCGCGCCGATGGCTGGATGAGTCCGGACCCGCCGCCGGAGGACGCGGACGGAGACCCCTGGCCGGGATTCCCGGACCGGGCGGTGCGCGCGGAATCTCCCGCGGAACGCCCGGGCCGCGCGTTGGCTTGGCCGATGTCACCCGCTACGAGGCCGAGCACCTCTACGACATCGGCGTTCTTCGCACGATCTTCATCGAGTTCGAGGACGAGGGATGGGAACGTGAGATGGCGACGTTCTTCAATACGGACGTCGAAGTGCCCGCGGTCGTCACCGTCGATGGGCGACGCTATCCCGACGTGGGTATCGGGTTCCGGGGCGCGTCCTCCTTCCGCATGGTCCCCGAGGGTTCCAAGCGATCGCTCAACCTGTCGATCGATTTCGTCGACGACGATCAGCGGATCGGCGGATACCGTACGCTGAACCTCCTGAATGTGATGAACGATCCGACGTTCGTTCGCACGGCACTCTATTCGGCGATCGCGCGTGACTACCTCCCCGCGCCGGCGGTGAACTTCGTCAAGGTGGTGATCAACGGCGAGTATTGGGGTGTCTACCAGAATGCTCAGCAGTTCAACAAGGACTTCCTCAACGACTTCTTCAACGAGAACGATGGTATTCGATGGAAGGCCCCCGGGAGCCCCAATGGATCCGCGGGCCTCGAGTACCTTGGCCCGGATCCGGCCCCCTACCGCCGGCTGTTCGAGATTCGATCGAGCGACAGACCGGAGTATTGGGCCGACCTCATCGAGCTGACGCGGGTGTTGAACGAGACCCCGTCCGACCGCCTGGTGACCGCGCTCGACCCGATCCTCAACATCGACGGCGCGCTCCGATTCCTCGCGATCGAAATGGCTCTCGTGAACAGCGATGGCTACTGGACTCGCGCAAGCGACTACAACCTCTACCAGGACGAGGCCGGGCGATTCCACATCCTGCCCCACGACATGAACGAGGCGCTGGGTGTGAGCGGGAATGTGAACCTCGACCCGCTAGTCGGGCTGAACGACCGGTCCAAACCACTTCGCTCCAGACTCCTCGCCGTTCCCGAGCTGCGTGAGCAGTATCTCGAATATGTCGAGGATATCGCCACCAGATGGTTGAACTGGAACACGATAGGACCGCTCGTTTCCCAGTACCAGGACCTGATCGACGAAGCGGTTGCCTCGGACACCCGCAAGCTCTATTCGACCGACGCCTTCGCGAGTGAAGTCTCGCGGCTGCGCGATTTCGTCGAGCGGCGAAACGCGTTCCTGCTCCGATGATCCTCGATTCGCGCCGGGCAGGCAAAGCCTCGGTCGAGGCCCGGGGACGAGACGCCCTGACGGGATCGAGGGCGTGGGCCGCCGTCGAAACGAGCGCCCTGACCCTCGTGCCTGTCGACCTGGAGACGGCCAGCGCCACGTCTTCCGCCAGCCGGGTCGATTCCAAGTACCTGTTCCCGATCGACCTGCTCCCGGAAATCCTGAACGCAGTCCGCCCGGTCTACCGGATTCTGGAGATTTCCGGACGCCGCTTGTCGCGATACCGGACGACATACTATGACACTCGCGGTTTGACATTCTACCATAACCACCGCACGGATCGGCTGCCGCGACGGAAGGTTCGGCGCCGGGACTACCTCGAAACACGGACTGCGTTTCTGGAAGTGAAGGAGACGAACAGTCAGAGCCGAACCGTCAAAGCGCGAGTCCCCGTGCCGGCCGAATCGATCGATGAGGGGGATGGCCTCGCCGATATCCGGTCGCTCGCCCTCCCGTACTCCGTTCCGCCGGAGAGCCTCGGCCTCAGCATCGCGGTCGATTACACGCGAATCACGCTCGTGGGGTCGACTCCCCTGGAGAGGGTGACATTCGACCTCGGACTCCGCGCCACCCGGGGCGTGGCCGTGGCGCACTATCCCGACGCGGTGATCGCGGAAGTCAAGCAGTTGCGGGTGGCGAGGTCCTCATTCGTACGGGAGCTTCGGAGCCGGAACATCCGCGAGGTGAATCTGAGCAAGTACTGTGTCTGCCTCGCCGCCCTCGAGCCTGGGCTGCAACGAAATCGGTTCAGCGAGGACCTTCGAAAGCTCCAACCATATCAGGCAACATCCCCATGAACGCCGACTCGCTCATCGACCTCGGGAATGGACTTCCGGTCCGTCTGGTTATCGACCTGGCCGCCATCTTTCTACTCGTGCGCGTGGTCTACTACCGCGCGTACCGACGGACGGATCTCTTCCTGACCTTCTTCTCGTTCAACCTGGTCATCTTTCTGATCGCTTTTGTGCTGAATAGCGTCGAGATGACGCTCGGCGCGGCGTTCGGGTTGTTCGCCGTCTTCTCGATGCTGCGATATCGCACCGAGGGGATCTCGACGACGGATATGACCTACCTGTTCCTTGGAATCGCGCTCGGGCTGATCATGGCCGTGAGCAATGCGGGTCCGCTTGGCCTGGTCGCGATTGGCGCCGTCATCGTGCTCTTCACCCAGCTCCTGGAGTCAGGAATCCTGGTTCGGCGGGAGTATCGGCAGGAAGTGATGTATGACCGGATCGACCTGGTGCACGTCGCCGCGCGGGACGAGTTGATCCGGGACCTGCGCGCACGGACGGGGCTCCCCGTCCATCGGGTCGAAGTGGAGGAACTCGACCTCGTGCGGGACGCGGCGCGCCTTTCCATCTACCACCACGCGGGACGGCCGGTCGCCAACACCACGTCGGGCACGAGGACCGTCAACGTGATCGAGTTGCCGGCCGAAGGGCTCGGGAACGGTACTCGGGGCGTCCGCTGAATCGCGACCGCGCTCTACAATCTGATCGGCCGGCCCGATCAGACTCCCGGCCAGTCAGGGAGTGTGCTCTTCGTGCTCGTCATTCTCCACGGCGTCGCCCATCGGGTGCATCATTGGCATCTCATTGACATGATGCCTGCATGAGACCGCGGGATTGTACTGCGCCGCAATGCCGCCTGGATTGTCGCGGAAGAGCCAGAGGTGCATGTCGTAGTGCGCCGCGACGAGCTGTGCCGGGTCGTCCGCCATATAGGTGAACTCCGCACCACCGAACGAAGGGGGCCGGCGATTCCCTTCCGACTCCCAGGCCGCGGCCGATACGATGTTCGCGACGCCCACGAGGACCAGCTCGTCATCCGGATGCGGCTCGTAGATCAGGATCCCCGGCCTTTCGAAGTCCACGTTCACACCGGACGCGTCGAACCGGGTCTGGTCAGGGCCAACGCCGAGCAGCGCGGGGTGCAGGTAGTGAATCCCCATGTCACCCAGCTCGGCCGGCTGGCCGCGGTGGGCCGGCGTCTCGCACGTGTTCAGCGGATCCCGGACGTACCCGTCGGCCAGGGCGAGCGAGACGTCATGATATCGCGCCGCGGCCGTCCTCGCCCCTTCGACCGCCTCGGCCGACGGGATCCCGGCGCCAGCGGACCCGCATGCGCCCAGCACGGCCAGGGCGATCCCGAGCGAGACATATGAGGGGAAATCTTTCATGCATCTCCTTTCGATCCCATTGGCTCGCCGCGCGTGAGCGGCAGCCCCAGCCGTTCCGCCCGGAGCACGGCCCGCAGGTGCTGGCTCGCCGCGCGTAAGCGGCAGTCCCTCCTGGTCCCCCATCAGTATAACGCTTGCCGGATGCTGAAGGCCACGAAACGATACCGGCCACCTGGTCCCGACTTTCCGGACTGACAACGTTGTCCTTGCCTGACCGGTGGTCTCCAGCGTATTCTCCGGACAGCCGACAGTTATCAGCGTCCGGCCCACCTGCCGCGGTCCATCATGCCACCGTCGAACCATGTCCTTATCGACTCGGTGGACTTCCGAACCAATCACCGAAAGGAGTGCGATGAAGTCGGAATCGATCATGAGGATGGCCACAGTCACGGTGGTGGCCCTTGGCGTCCTGATACTCGGCGGCTGCGAAAGCGCGAGCGGATCGGCCGACGTCGCGAGTGCTTCGCAGGCGCCGCTCTCGGGCGGGCCGGAAGGCGTACCGCAGTTCCGCGTCGATCCGTTCTGGCCGCAACCCCTTCCCGAGAACTGGATCCTCGGGCAGGTCGCGGGCCTCTCCGTCGACACGGATGACGACCACATCTGGATCGTTCACCGCCAATCGACCGTGCAGGACGTCAACGCCGGCGCGGCGGCGGACCCGCCCATCGCGATGTGCTGCGTGCCCGCTCCGCCGGTCATCGAGTTCGATCCGGCGGGGAACGTCGTTCGCGCCTGGGGTGGGCCGTCTGACACCCACGACTGGCCGACCAGCATGCACGGCATTCACGTCGACTATAACGACAACGTCTGGCTGGCCGGAAACGGTCCTGACGATCACTTCGTCCTCAAGTTTACCAAGGACGGCGAGTTCATCATGCAGATTGGCCGTGCCGGCCAGAACACCGGCAGCGCCGATACGAACAATCTAGGGGGTCCGGCGACCTTGCTCGTCGATCCCGCGACCAACGAGTTGTACGTGGCGGACGGGTACCAGAACCGGCGGATTGTCGTCTTCGACGCCGAGACGGGCGAGTTCAAGCGGAGTTGGGGGGCCTATGGCGAGCCGCCGACGGACGAGAACCCCGGGCCGTACGATCCGGGCGCGGCGCCGAGCCGTAGCTGGCGCACGCCGGTCCACGGACTGATCATCGCCAACGATGGCCTCGTCTATGTATCCGATCGGCCGAGCAATCGAATCCAGGTGTTCCAGAAAGACGGGACGTACGTACGCGAGTCGTTCATCCGGCCGGAAACGCTGGGACCTGGATCGACCTGGTACTTCGGCCTCTCGCGCGATCCGGAACAGCAGTGGCTCTACGTTCCCGATGGCACGAACAACGTGATCTGGATCCTGGACCGCTCCACGCTCGAGGTGGTTCACTACTTTGGACGTGGAGGCCGTGCACCCGGACAGTTCGACTGGCTGCACGATCTCGTGGTCGACTCACGCGGAAACCTCTTCACGACCGAAGTGCAGACCGGGCACCGGGTTCAGAAGTTCGAAATCGTGGAATAGGCTTCCTCGAACCCGAACCGGATTACCGGCCTTTCGCGCGCCTGGCGGAATCACCCGTCGGGCGCGCTCACTCTCGCGCCCTGAATGGGTTCCGACCGCTCCCGAGGCCCGGCCGCTCACCCGACGAACCTCACTCCGTCCTGACGATCGTCATTCCCTGGTACGGGAGCGCCGCGGACTGCAATCGACCATCGGCGTCTACGACCGCATGGATCTCCGATCCGATCGTGATCGTCACGGAATCCGAACTCGCGCCGACGATGGTCGCGTTCACCGTCTCCTGACCGAGTGCGAGGAGTATTGGAAACTCGGCCAGCTCCCCACCCATCAACCGAGCGCGTCGAACCATCTGCTCGATTTGCAGGAAGGATGGGTTGATGTAGGGGAACGCCCCGGTCAGCGTAGGTATCCGCTGCGCCTGGATCCCCGGCGGGGTCGTGATTCTGACCACCACCGTATCCCCCTCGATCTCGATCGTCGCGGCCTGGTTCGGATCTCCGCCCGTATCGGCCCCCGGCGACCAGAACTCGATCGTCAGATCGCCCATCATCCCATCGGGATGGATGGCGACATCGTACACGATTCGCCCGAGTGTCGGGCCAATCATTTCACCGCTCACGCCGTCCGCGCGCCGCGTGTAGGTCTCCACCGCCAGCGTGTCCGACGGGCCAACCAGTACGGCGAAACCTCCCGAATCGAACGCTGGCGATTGCGCGGAGGCAGCGACGGGCGCGACGCCGGCCGCAATCGTCGTGGTCGCCGCCATGAGGAATCCCGCGCCCCACGACGAGATTCGACGGCAAATGCCGCGGGCGTCCGGCGACCGCGAGAATCGGTATGGGTTCATTCGTCAGCCTTCCCGCCCTCCGTACCCGGTTTCAGCCGGCCCGCATCCCTCAGGGCCCGCCTCAATATAAACTCGATCTGCCCGTTTACGCTGCGCAGGTCATCACTTGCCCATCGCCGGAGCGCGTCGAGCACGGCCGGGTCAGTCCGCAGCAGGAAGGAGTCTTTCCTGGCCACCTGGGTTCACCTCCCCCGGAGCGCGGGGCGAACCCGCGCCCTACTGATACAGACTCCCCGCGTTGACGACCGGCTGGGTGTGCCGATCACTACACAGAACCACGAGAAGGTTGGAAACCATTGCCGCGCGCCGCTCGCCGTCGAGTTCGACGATGCCTTCGCGCTCCAGCCGCTCGAGCGCCATCTCGACCATCCCCACCGCGCCGTCCACGATCTTCGCCCGCGCGGCAACCACGGCGTGCGCCTGCTGCCGCTGTAGCATCGCCGCGGCGATCTCCGGCGAATACGCCAGGTGGCTGATCCGCGCCTCGATGACCTGCACACCCGCCCTGTCCAGACGCGCCTGGATGTCTTCACGGAGTTGATCGCAGACCTCGTCCGTGTTTCCCCGCAATGACATCTCATGATCCTCGCTGTCGTACGGATGCCGGCTCGCCAGCTTCCGCAACGCCGACTCGCTCTGGATCGCCACATAGTCCTCGTAGTCGTCCACCTCGAGCAATGCCTCCGCCGTCTCGATCACCCGCCAGACGACCACCGCCGAGATGTCGACCGGGTTCCCGTCCCGATCATTCACCTTGGAGGGCCGGCCCGTGGACCTGCCCTGCGGCTTGACGACGTGCCCCGCCGCATCCTTGTGCTCCTCAATCCGCTCTCCACCCGTCTCGAAGTTCCGCACCCGCAGCGAAACCTTCTTCTTCGAGAAGAACGGGTTCACCCAGTAGAACCCGGACTCCTTCACCGAACCCCTGTACTCACCGAACAGCAGCAGCACCCGCGCATCGTTCGGCGCGACCGCCATGAAACCGAACATGCACACCACACTTGCGATCAGCGCCACAATCCCCAGGGGAACCAACGCCGACGGACCGACCCCCGTCCCTCCGGCGACGATCAGCCCCGGACCGCCGAACAGGATGATCGATGCCAGCAGGAACAGGGGAAGCCAGCCGGATACCGGTCTGAACGGAATCTCTCGAATCATGACGAGCGCTCCTCGCGTCGGCAAAGACGGTCAATGATAACTGATAGCCATATGATATCATTTCAATATCTTCTGAACAAGGGTCGGCATGCGGTTCGCGGGTCGGAAGCGCGGGCGCTGGGGTCATCCGATGCGGCCCACGGCCGACGGCGCCCGCACGCGTGGCCTCGTGGAGGGGCGACGACCGGATGACGTGGGGAAACGAAGGGTGGGAGCGATGCCCCCGATCGGAGCGAGACCGGACCCCTGGGAGGATCCGAAGGAAGGTCAGGAAGGGGATCCGCTGGCAAGTGGAAGCGATGATCCACCTCCGCCGGCGAGTGCCGCCCGCCGGCGCGCGGCGATCGGGGTCGCCTTCCTGTTCATCATCGTGATCGTGGGTTTCCTGGTGTGGTTCATCTCCAGGAACACGGAGCGATCCGAGGGAGGGACATTCTTCGGGTGGCGGGAAGAACAGACCGGAGACTATCCATCCTCCGCCGTGTGCTGAAGCCCCGCGCCCTGAACGAAGTCCTCCGCGGCCTCCGGTGGGAGCGGCTTCGCGAAATGGTATCCCTGGCCGTATCCGCAGCCGAGCGCCCGAAGGTGCACGCACTGATCGGATTGCTCGACGCCTTCCGCGACCATCCTCAGCGAGAGCATGTCGCCGAGCGCGATGATGATCCGGGTAAGCGCCGCGCCCTGGCCACCCTCGGCGACGCCGTCGATGAAGGTCTTGTCGATCTTCAGGATGTCGACCGGGAACTTCTGGAGGTAACTGAGACTGGAATAGCCCGTTCCGAAGTCGTCGATGGCGAGGCGCACGCCGAGTTCGCGCAGAGCGGCGAGTGTGGTGACCACAGAGTCGGTGTCCCGCATGATCACGCTTTCCGTGATTTCGAGGACGAGTCGTTCCGGATCGAGTCCGGTAATCGTGAGGGTTTCGGCGACCTCAGCGATGAACCCGGGCTCCTGGAGCTGGAAGCCGGAGAGGTTCACGGTAACGACTGGCCGTTCGCCGTGAAGCTGACCTTGAATCGAGAACGCCTCGGTCGCCGGATTCCGATCGCCCCACGACGCGACTTCGCGGCACGCTTCCTGGAGGATCCAGGTGCCGAGAGGAACGATGAGTCCTGTCTGCTCTGCCAGGGGGATGAAGACGCCAGGTGGAATCAGGCCACGGACGGGGTGATTCCATCGCGCAAGCGCCTCTACGCCGATCACGCGCTCGGATTCCAGCTCCACGATTGGCTGGTAGACGAGCCCGAATTCATGCTGATCGCTCGCAATGGTCTCGATCGCATGGCGAAGGTCCGCCTCGAGCTCCAGCCGGTCGAGGATCTCGGTGTGCATCTCCGGCGCGAAAATCTCGTACCCTCCCCGGCCGCCACGCTTGGCCTGATACATGGCCAGATCGGCGTTGCGCAGAAGCTCCTCCGCCCCCTCCCCGTTGCCCACCCGCGCGACGCCGATGCTGGTGCCGACGCGCACCTCGCGCCCGCCGAGTCCGAACGGTCGGCGGAACGTGCCGAGGATGCGTTCGACCACCACGAGGACGTCCTCGATTCCACGGACGTTGTCCACCAGCACCGCGAACTCGTCACCACCGAGCCGCGCGACGGTGTCGCATCCTCGTGTGGCGTTGAGGAGTCTCGCGGCCACCGCGCAAAGGAGCCGATCCCCCATGTCGTGGCCGAGACTGTCGTTGACCGTCTTGAACTCGTCGAGGTCAAGGAAGATGACGGCGACGCCGGTCTGGTTGCGGAGTTCGTGCGCGAGGGCCAGTTCGACCCGATCCCGAAAGAGCGCGCGGTTCGCCAGTCCCGTCAGCGCGTCGTGGAACGCCTGATGGACGAGCCTCGCCTCCAGGGTAACACGGTCGGTGATGTCGCGACTGTTGAGGACGATCGTCCCCGCGTCGGAGTCGTCGGCCAGGATCGAGACCGTGCTCTCCATATGCCTCCACGACCCTTCCGCGTGCTGGACTCGCCACACGGCTGTCTGCGCCTGCCCATCGTCGGCGCCTTCCCGGAATCGGTCGAGGTACACCGCTGCGTCCGGCTGGTCGTTGGGGTGGACCAGATCGAAGAGTCTGCTCCCGAGAACGGCCTCCGATTCATAGCCGAAGACCCGCTCGATCGCCGGGCTCGCGAATCGGACGGTCGAATCGGCGTCGACGATGAGAATCACATCGGAAGAGCCAAGTACCAACGAGCGGAAGCGAGCTTCGCTGCGACGCAGGGTCGCCGCCTCCGTATCGCGCTCACGTCGCCGGGTGGCCCGGCCAGCAAGCGTAGAGTAAATCGCCCCAAGCCCGGCGAGGGCGGATACCAGCAAGAGTATCGTGATCGGTGCTGTCGCCAATGTGCCACCCATTTCCAGATCGAAGCACGGAAAACCGTGGGATGATCACCCGAATATCGGCCATCTCCGGACGTCTCTGAACCGCGGCGGCGCCACCTGTGGGTCAGGCCGGAACTCGTGAAGTGACGCCGACTTCGCTCCAACGGAGCAGATGTTGCAAAGCCTGGAGTGAGGCGTTGGCCGACGGCGGGAATCTTATCGCGGGAGTGAACGATGGCGGACATCGATATCGAGAAAAGAAGTTCACACGGATTGCTTTGGGCGATCCTCGGAGTTGCCGCTCTGGGCCTCCTCCTCTTCTGGTTGCTGCGCGGATCCGACACGGAAAACGTATCCATGGTCGATGCGCCGGCCACGGAAACCGCGGCGCCGACGACCCCGGTGGAACCGGTGGCGCCCGCAACTCCTCCCGCGGTCCAGCAGTACCAGCAGGCATGCGCCCAGCCCCAGACAGGCTCGACGATGCCGGAGGCGCAGTACACGTCCAACTGTATTGGACTGCTGAGTTCGGCGCTGGAGGGTTCGGTCAGTTCCAGTCAGCTGTCGACGATCAAGCCGCAGATCGATAGCGCCCGGGCCGCCGCGAGTCAGATGACCACGACGCAGGACCCGAACACACAGTCCGAACTCACGCATGAGGCGTTCGATTCACTCGCCAGCGCGTTCGAGTCGGTTCAGGGCACAACCTCCGCCAGTGCGGTCGCGCAGCTGAACTCGACCGCCGACGCGGTGAGCTCCACGCAGCCGCTCTCGGCCCAGACGGATACGGTCCACCGGTTCTTCTCCGAAGCGGGGAGCCTCCTCACGTCGATGCCGGCGACCGCCGGGATGTAGTCGCCGCGGTCTCGCGCGCGAACCGTCGCGCGGATCGCGGAGGTTTCCACCGATACCCGACCGGATCTTCACCGGTCGGGGTCTCGCGCGTCCGGAGCAGATGTCGGCCATCCCCGTCCGCTTCGGATGAGCGAGGTCAAGGCAGGCGGGACAACCGCCAGATCGACCGCCGGAACAGCCCGGAACGAACGCGGTCGCCTCTACTTGCGCATCGTCCGAGAACCCACCGATTCCTTGACGGTCCGCCAGGGTTGCCGTATGCTCATGCGAATATCCCATAACCAATAGGCGGAACAGAACGGCCCCGCTGAATACTCGAAGGACACCTTCATGAGCGACGGAACGCCCACCTGGAAAGAGGTTCTGGGCGATCGAATCCCACCCGCCAGGGGTGAGGAGATCGATCAGTTCGAGAACCAGATGCAGTTGCGCAAGCAGGGCAAGCTGGAGGAAAAGGTTTTCGCGGAGTTGCGGTTGCGGCGTGGCGCGTACGGCCAGCGTTACGACAACGGCAAGCGCTACGACGGGATCGAGACCCGCGAGATCCCCTTCCCCCGGCGCGGCCTGACGAAGGGCCCGGACACGGAGTTCGACGCCCCGGGGATGCAACGCATCAAGATTCCATACGGCCGGGTCACCGCCGAGCAGCTCGAGGTCCTCGCCGATTGCGCGGAGGAGTACTCGAACGGCGTGCTTCATATCACGACCCGGCAGGACATCCAGCTGCACTTCATCGACATCGAGGACACGCCCGACATGCACCGTCGCCTCGCGGCGGTGGGCATCACCACCCGGGAGGCATGCGGCAACTCGGTTCGGAACGTCACCGGCTGCCCCAAGGCGGGCATCTGCCGGGACGAAGTGTTCGACGTCGGGCCTTATGCCGACGCCGAGACCTGGTTCTACCGGGCGCTCGTCCTCCTGATCGTGTCCTGCCCATGCGGCCTCGTCATCTCGACCCCGGTGTCGGTGGTCGCCGGGATCGGCGCCGC
>CAZUVK010000001.1:14361-25967 GCA_964623785.1 uncultured Gemmatimonas sp.
GCTCGGCCACCGCGACGTCCAGGACTTCGGGCGGAAGTTCAAGATCTCCTATTCCGGGTGCGCCCACGACGGCTGCGCGCGCGCGATGATGCACGATCTCGGGTTCATCGCCGAGGAGCGCGAGGTGGACGGCAGGACGGTGCGCGGGTTCCGCGTCGTGGTCGGTGGCGGGCTGGGCCCGGTCCCGCATGTGGCGAAGGAACTCTACGAGTTCATGCCCGAAGAGCAGATGATGCCCGTGTCCCAGGCCATTTCGCGTGTTTACGCGCGGCTGGGCGAGAAGCGCAACCGCAACAAGGCGCGCATCAAGTTCCTCATCGCTCAACTCGGCATCGAGGAGTTCCGCCGTCTCGTCGACGAGGAACTCAAGGTCGTCGAGCCCGATCCCAGGTGGACCGACTGGCTCGCCGCCGCGCACGAGACGAGGACCGAGGCCCACCCAGCCCCCGTTACGGATGGCGAGACGCCACCCGCGCCCGGGTTCGCGGATTGGGCCCGCACCAACGTCTACGAGCAGCGCCAGGAAGGGTTCGTCAGCGCTTCGATCAACCTTCCTCTGGGTGACATCACCTCGCGGCAGACGCGAATCCTGGCGGATATCGTCCGTCGGTATACGGGCGATTCAATCCGTACGACGGTGGAACAGAACTTCTTCATCCGCTGGGTCCATCAACACGACCTGGTCGCGTTGCACAAGGACCTGTACGACGCGAAGCTCGCGCTTTCGGGCGCGGGCACGATCTCGGATGTGACGAGTTGCCCCGGCACCGACACATGCAAGCTGGGAATCTCCAGTTCACGTGGTCTGAGCGCCGAATTGCGGGAGCGTTTCGAGGCCCGTGAGCTTCAGTTCGATCCGGTGGTCAAGAATGTGAAAGTCAACGTCAGCGGGTGCCCGAACTCCTGCGGGCTGCATCACATCGGCGACATCGGCTTCTACGGGTCCAGCCGGAACGTGGGCGCGTACAAGGTGCCGCACTTCCAGCTGATGCTCGGTGGCGCGCTCGAGGACAACGCGGGCAACTACGGGCTCGCGGTCGGCGCCGTTCCTTCGAAGCGCGCTCCGGAGGTCGCGGATCGATTGCTCGAACTGTACACCGCGCAGCGCGAGGACGAAGAAACGTTCCGGGGCTGGGTGCTCCGGGTCGGCAAGAAGGCGATCAAGGAGCAGCTTCAGGACCTGCTGAGCGTGCCGGGTCACGATGAAGATCCCAGCTTCTATGTGGACTGGCACGACGCCCGGGAGTATTCGATCGGCGACATCGGCGTTGGTGAGTGCGCGGGCGAGATCGTCACGCTGACTCAGTTCAGTCTCGCGACCGCCGAGAGCAAGGCTTTCGACGCGTCCGTCATTCTCGACGAGTCCGCGGCCACGGGCGATGAACGGTTCCGCGAGGCCGCGAACCTGGCTTACGAGGCAATGGTCGATGCCGCACAGGGCCTGTTGAAGATCAACGACCCTGACGTGAGCCCCGACCCGCAGACCGTGTTTTCCCGGTTCCAGCGCGAGTTCCTGGAAACCGAGCTGTTCTTCGAGCGTTATATCGGCGCGAGCGAGGCCCAGTACTTCATCTCGACCCACCAGGCGGGCGGCGCTGTCCGCGACCGCGACGAAGCGCGGCGGCGCGTCGAGGAGTCGCAGGTCTTCATCGAGGCCGCGCACGCGTGCTACAGCCGGCTTCTGCAGACGCAGCCGGCGGCGAGCGCCCGTCCGGGTGTGGCGGTGATCCCATGAGTACGACAACGATGAAGGACCTGTACAGGGTGTGCGTCAAGATCTACGCACCCGAACCGGAAGGGATCGCGGGCGACGCCGCCACCTTCATGCCGATCTTCCACGAGTGGTTTCGCGAGGACTCACTTGGGCTGGTCATGATCGACGTCGCCGATTATGCTCACGCTCCGGATAGCCCCGGGATCATGCTTGTCACCTACGAGACTTCGTTCGCCCTCGACCGCTCGGACGGCCGGTTCGGGCTGCTGGCGCAGCGGCGGACGCGGTTCCCGGGCGACAGTGAAGCCGCCATCGCGGAGACGCTGCGACAGACGCTCCTGGTGGCGGACAAGTTGGAGCAGGATCCCCGACTCACGGGTAAGCTCCGGTTCGATCGGTCCCGGATCAGGATCGAATCCAATGACCGCCTGCGCGCGCCGAATACCGAGGCCGCATTCGAAGAGTTTTCGCCGGTGGCCAGGGATGCCGTTTCGAGTGTCTTCCCCGATCGGGAGCTGGCGGTGAGCCGGGTCAGCAACGACCCGCGCGATCGATTGTCGATTCAACTGTTCTGATACGGGCTCGGGACCTGCCCCAATGAGAGAGGGCCTCGCCGGACTGCCGGTGGGGCCCTCTCCCTCTTCACGTGATGATCCGGACGTCCGCGCAATCAGTCGAGCCCGCGGCCGCCCCGAAGACCGCCATCACCGCGGTTCATTCACGACCACCGACACAGGCGCGGTTCCCGCGTTGCGGATCGTATAGGGGGAGCCCGGATCCCGCCACGTCCAGTCGCCCTCACCCGCCAGTTCGGCGCCGAACCCGTTTTCCTTGGACACCTCAACCCGGCCAGGCGTCACCTGGACGATCACCGCGTTGTTCTGGTGTCTCAGCGTGTCGGTCGTCTGCCCCGGCGCCAACTCGAGCCGGTACGAGCGGAACCACTGGTTCTCCAGGCTCGGCTCGGTGGGAAAACCCGTGGGCGGATCAGGGTTTCCCTGCTTCCCCGCCCCATAGGACGCCAGCGCGATGATGCGGAAGAGACCCTCCCCGCTGTTCGACACGCGGTGGGTGTACGGCTCCTCCGCCGAGTACTCGGTATTCGCCGTTACCCGACCACCAACCGAACCATTCCCGAGGCTGATGTAGGTGTAGAGGATTGGCGAGTCGTGCGTGTGGTCCAGCGTGGTGTCGCCCGGAATGATCTGTACGTCAAGCAACTTGTAGTCACCCTTGTTGACCACGACTCGATGTCGAGGTTCTTCGTACACAACGACCGTCCGTTGGGCGGCGAGGTCATCCGCGATACCAATGATGCCGGCCAGTAGCGCCAGGCCGACCTTCACACGGCATGCGATCCGCATGAATCGACTCCTTCCCTGGTGGTGATCAGTCATTCAAACGTCGTGCGCTGAAGCGGGCGCGGGATCACTCCTTGCTGGCGCTGATCCCGATGCCCTTCAGCTTGTTGCGGATTGTTTTCACGTCCAGCCCAAGGGTCCGCGCGGCCTCTGCCTTGTTCTGCCCGACATGCTCGAGCGTCTTCAGGATCAGCTGACGCTCGGCCTCGGCCGCCGGCGTCCCGATCGGTACGACGAGGATTGCCTCATCCACCGGTTCTGCTCCGCGGATATACGCGGGGAAGTGAGACGGTTCCAGCCACCGGCTGCGGGCGACGATCACGGCGCGCTCCATCAGGTTCCGGAGCTCGCGCACGTTTCCGCGCCAGTTGTACCGCTGCAGGCACTCGATCGTGGATTCGCGGAGACCCTCCACTTCGGTCCGGTGTTTCTGATTGAACTCCCGGAGGAACGCATGGCACAGAAGGGGAAGGTCGTCTCGCCTTTCACGCAACGGGGGGGCGACGATCTCGAAGACGTTGAGGCGGTAGAAAAGGTCCTCCCTCAGGTGCCCTTCCCGGATCGCGCCGGCCGGATCGCGGTTGGTTGCCGCGATGACCCGAACGTCAAACGGGATCTCCGTGCTGCCGCCCAACCGTCGAACGCTACCGTCCTCCAGGATACGCAGCAGCTTCGGCTGGAGCGGCATCGGCATTTCGGCGAGCTCGTCGAGGAACAGCGTACCCCCTGTCGCCAGTTCGAAGCAACCTGGCCGCGACCGGATCGCGCCCGTGAAGGCACCTTTCTCGTGCCCGAAGAGTTCGCTCTCGATCAGCGCCTCGGGAATCGCGGCGGCGTTGATCGGCACGAAAGGCCCCTGCCGTCGGTGGCTCATCGAGTGGATCGCCCTCGCCACCACCTCCTTGCCCGTTCCACTCTCTCCACTCACCAGCACGGAGGCGTCGCTTGCGGCCACCAGCGCGATCAGGCGCTTCAGTTCGAGCATGGTTTCGCTATTCCCGACCAGCCCTTCGGCCGGGTCCGCCGCCTCGAGCGCGGCGTCCAGCTTGCGGGCTTCCCGACTCAACTCCAGGTCCGCCACCACTCCGTCGATCACCACCCGCAGCTTCTCATCATCGACCGGTTTGATGAGGAAGTCTTCGGCACCCTCCTTCATTGCATCCACCGCCGCGTCGACGGTGCCGTGCGCCGTCATCAGGACGACGGGCAGGCGCCGACGCTTCCCCGCTTTCAGTCTGCGAAGCAATTGCAGTCCCGATGCACCGGGCATGACGACATCCGATAACACCAGGTCGGGCTCGAACGCCTCGAGCTGCGCCTCCGCCTCACCCACATCGGCCGCTTCGCAACATGAGAATCCCCAGTATTCCAGCCGGCGCGAAAGAACCTCGCGAAGCGCCGGTTCATCGTCGACGATCAGTATTCGGACTGTGTGCTGCATCGGCCTCCAGTGTTCGCGAGAATCGATGCTCTCTACCCCACCGGTTCCTCTCGGTGCCGGACGACGGTCGCCAATCGCCGAAACCCGGCGAGCGCCCGCCGCCATGTTCCGTCATCCCGCCGTGGCGCTTCGCATCTCCGAGTCCGTCGGACTTCGGCAAGTCGGAAGGGAAATTTTCCCTGCCCCACGCGCTCCATGGGGCGGATTTCCCCGAAATTGTGCGTCACGGCACTCCGCTCCTATCTGTCCAATAGACACTTAAGATGTTGTTAATGCGACACTTATAGACAAATCCTGAACACGGCACCAGTGTTGCTTTTTGGGGAAAACGGAGAGGTTCGTCTCGCCGCCGCGAGCGAACGAGATGTCAATCAAACCGAAAACTCAGGGAGCCACAGCATGAGCCAGGGCCGTCGAGGAATCACATTCGCCGCGTTAGGCGCAGTCCTTATCGCTGGCGGTTGCGCGACCCGCGGGCAGTTGGAGCGCGGGCTCGAGACGCACAGAGCCGCGCTGGAGGCCGAGCGGGCGGAGAGAATCGCGGGCGATCGCCAGGTCGCAGCCGATGTAGACCGGATCGGCATGGACATGCAGCGGATGGCGACCAACGTGGATCAGCTTCGGTCGGACCTCCTCGCGATGGACACCGATTTCGGCGCGAAGCTGACGGAGCTCGAGCAGGGGATGCAGCTTTCGGTTCCGGTGCACTTCGCGTTCGACCAGTCGGCGGTTCGGCCGGAAGCGGAGCAGGTCCTGGACCGGTTCAGCCAGCTGATCCAGCGGCACTATCCGGACGCGATGATCACGGTTGAGGGCTTCACGGATCCTGCCGGTCCGGCGGAGTACAACCGTCAGCTGGCGCAGCGTCGCGCGCAGGCGGTCCGTGAGGCGCTGGTCGAGCGCGGCCTCCCGGCGACACAGCTTCGTGCCGTTGGGTACGGCTCGGATCGGCCCGTGGTCCCCAACGCGGCTGGTAATGCGTATGGCGCCGAGCTGAACCGCCGCGTGGTGTTCGTCATCGAGACTCCCGCGGGCACCGCCGCGGCGATCTCCCCGGCCGCCGAGTCGAACTAGCCGGCGGACTTCGCTTCTTCCGCCGGATGGACGGGATGGTCCCCTGAGGCGTGGGGGACCGTCCTTTCGTTTATCAGCACAAGCACAACTCTCAACAGTTCGAATGCGGTGGCGACCCGACGCCGCGGGCGGGGTCGGCTTCACGGTTTCAGGAGGTAAATGGCGGACATAGCGATCGATCTCGGCACGACGAACACCCTGATTCACGTCCGTGGCGAAGGGATCGTGCTCGACGAACCATCGGTCGTGGCGATGGAACGGGGAACGGGGAAGGTATTGGCGGTCGGGCTGGAGGCCAGACAGATGTTGGGACGAACACCTGACGGGGTGATCGCCGTCCGACCGATGAAGGGCGGCGCGATCGCGGACGTGGATGCGGTCGACATCATGCTCCGGCACTTCCTCGATCGCGTGCGACCGAAGCGCCGGCTCCGCTGGCGGCCCACCGTACTGATCACGACCCCGTCGGGGATAACCGAAATGGAGAGGCGCGCGGTGCGCGCGGGCGCGCTCGCCGCTGGCGCGGGATATGTCCAGATGCTGCCCGAGCGGAAGGCCGGCTCCAACGGCGGCGGCCTTCCCGTGGACACACCACGCGCCAGCATGGTGGTCAACGTGGGTGGCGGGACAACGGAGATTGGCGTGATCGCGCTATCGGGCCTCGTGGCGCACGTCTCCATCCGCGTCGCCGGCCAGGACCTCGACGACCTGATCGCGTCATTCATTCGGCGTACCCACAATCTGCTCATCGGTGAGACCACGGCCGAGCTGGTCAAGCTGCGGATCGGGAGCGCCTACGTCGAACAGGAATCACTGTCGATGCCGGTGAAGGGCCGGGACCTCGTCTCGGGCGTCCCTCGCACGGCCATGGTGAACTCGCTCGAGATAC
Source organism: uncultured Gemmatimonas sp. (assembly GCA_964623785.1). Lineage (GTDB taxonomy): Bacteria > Gemmatimonadota > Gemmatimonadetes > Longimicrobiales > Longimicrobiaceae > WHSP01. The sequence goes on from CAZUVK010000001.1 coordinate 20,841, forward strand.
GGGAATGCCTCAGGGAGCCCGTGCAGGCGATCACCGCCGCGGTGCGCGGCGCGCTCGAGATCACGCCTCCCGAACTCGCGGCGGACATCGTCGATGACGGGCTCGTCCTGACCGGAGGCGGCGTTCAGCTCCGGGGCCTCGAGCGTCTGATCGCACAGGAAACCCAGCTTCCCGTTCGCACGGACGCATCTCCGTCGATGACTGTCGTGAAGGGCGCGGGAGCCGTCCTGGACAACACTCGCCAGTATCACGAGGCCATCACCGCCTGATGACCTCGTGAAATGGAGCCCGATGCCTCCCGGCCGGGGCCGGTACCTGGGCACTAGGCGTGGTGCTCTCGCCCCTCGAATCTCCGCTTCGGGCGGGCACGGACGAGGAGCAGTCGCCTCTTCATCCGGTTCCTTGCCTTCTCGCCCGGAAGGCGGGGCGGGTGCCACGCGGCCTCCAGCTCCGCGAGGGCTCGCGGCCAGATTCCCCGCTCTTCGAACTCGGCGCGGAAATAGCCGCGGAGCGACGCCTGCGACGCAAGTGTCAGAGCCATGTCGATTCGCAGGATGATCTCGGCCGTGACCCGGTTCTCACGACCGAACCGCGTCTGAATGTCGCCCCAGATCGCCTCACGAACGAAGGCGATCTCGTCGAAGATGATCGACTCGGGGAGTTCCTGGCGGCGTCGCGTGAACCCATGATGGGCCGCGCTCTCGAGGAGTCTCTCGCACCGACGGTGATCTCTTCCCCCCCGCAATGCCAGCGCGCACGCATATTCCGCGACCTCGGGCAATGAGTTGGTTCTGGCCTCATTCGCCAGGCGCGACCACGGCTCGATAAGCGAGAACTTGTCGATGTCGTGAACGAGTTGCGGAACTCTGCTGCAGACAATCGTAGAGACGTCGTGGAACGTGGACATGGTACTGCTCCTTTCACCCGCGCAACATCGCGACGGGCAACTCCTCGATACGCAAATAGTCGTCCGCAACGCCGGGATGTCGGTGAAGAGCGAAGGGCGAAGTTGACATCCCGACCGCCTTCGCTATCGTCATGCACGCGGCGGCGCTCCGAACATTCCGTTCGAGCGAGGTAGTCTCGGCGGTCGCGGCTCGTTTAGACTGGTACTGCGTTGCTGGTTCCCAAGCTTTACTCCACCCTGCAGGGATATACCCGAGATCAATTCATCTCCGACCTCACGGCGGGGATGATCGTCGGAGTCGTCGCTCTTCCTCTCTCCATCGCCTTCGCGATCGCAAGCGGCGTGACGCCCGATCGCGGCCTCTACACGGCGATCATCGCTGGATTCATCATCTCGGTCCTCGGGGGCAGCCGCGTTCAGATCGGCGGCCCGACCGGGGCGTTCGTCGTCATCGTCTACGGGATTGTCCAGCAGTACGGAATCGACGGGTTGATCGTGGCGACGGTGATGGCGGGGTTGCTCCTGATCGGCCTCGGGCTCGCCCGCTTTGGCGGAGCGATCAAATTCATCCCCTACCCCGTCGTGACCGGGTTCACGAGCGGGATCGCGTTGATCATCTTCTCCAGCCAGATCAAGGACCTCCTAGGGCTGGAGATGGGAGATGTGCCACCTCAGGTTTTCGATCAGTGGCGCGTCTACGTTCAGGACCTGAACACGTTCAATCCCGCGGCGGTCGGCATCGGGACGCTCTCGCTCGCGATCCTGATCGTCTGGCCGCGCGTGAGCCAACGAATCCCGGGACCGTTCGTGGCGCTCCTGGTGGGCACGCTGCTCGCTCTCCTCCTCGACCTGCAGGTGGAGACGATCGGCAGTCGATATGGCGAGATCACCTCGTCGCTACCGAAGCCGACGCTCCCGTCCGTCAACACGGCAATGGTCGTCGACCTGATCGGGCCCGCGTTCGCGATCGCGATCCTCGCGGCCATCGAGTCCCTGCTCTCCGCCGTCGTCGCGGACGGGATGATCGGTGGCAAGCATCGCTCGAACATGGAGCTGGTGGCGCAGGGGGTCGCCAATACGATAACCCCGCTCTTCGGGGGGATCCCGGCGACCGGCGCGATCGCCCGGACCGCCACCAATGTTCGAAATGGCGGGCGGACGCCGGTCGCCGGCATCGTTCACGCGCTCACGCTCCTGGTCATCACGCTCTTCGCCGGGCGTTACGCGGCGTACATTCCATTCGCCACCCTGGCGGCCATCCTCATCATGGTCGCGTACCACATGAGCGAGTGGCGTCGATTCGTCGCCGAGTTTTCCGCCCCTCGAAGCGACCTTGCGGTGCTCCTCGCGACCTTTGGCCTGACTGTCGCGGTCGACCTGGTCGTCGCGCTCGAGGTCGGCATGGTGCTCGCCGCCTTCCTCTTCATGCGCCGGATGGCCGAGGTCACCGACATCCACGCGATCACGCGCGAACTCTCTGAACCGGAATCAGACCCGTACGTCACCGATCCCAACGCCGTCCGCCGTCGTGCCGTGCCCGACGGGGTCGAGGTCTACGAGATCAATGGGCCCTTCTTCTTCGGGGCCGCGGCGAGCTTCCGCGAACAGGTCTCGAGCGCGCGGGCGAACCGAAAGGTGTTGATCATCCGCATGCGCAACGTACCCGCAATCGATTCCAGCGGGCTGCACGCACTTCGCGAACTCGTGCAGCGCAGCCGCGGCGACGGCGTGAAGGTCATGCTCTCTGATATCCACGCCCAACCCCTGATGGCGCTCGGCCGTTCGCACCTGCTCGACGCCCTCGGCGAGGACTCCATCTTCGGCAACCTCGACGACGCGCTCAACGCCGCGCGCGCGCATCTGGGACTTCCGCCGGCGCCTCCTCCGCCGGACGCGCCGCCCACGGTCGCCCGGGAGCGTCGTCAACAGTCGTGAGCGTCGGGGAGACGGGTCAGCCTGGCGGGTGAGGGCTCTCGGGATCGGACACGGGTTCGAGCAACCCGCTGGCGCGCTCCGCGATTCTCTCCATCTGGTCCTCCCTGGTGCCGGACCAGCGCGCGAGTCGAACGGCGTTTCCCGCCAGGATCACCGCCCCCGCCGCGATCATCGTCGCTCCAGACGGAATGGCCCCGCTGAGCGTGGTGAGCAAACCCGTGATGTTTCCGAGCCCGATCAGCACCGCGGCGATCCCGAACATATTGAAGATCCCCGCGTCACCCTTCCGCGTGCCCATGCGGAGTCGATGGCCGGCGTCCGTTGGCTCGACGAACGCATGGAGGTTCCCGTTCGCCCACTGCCGGACTTCGCCTCCTGACCGCTCGGTGCCGCGCGCGCCAAATGTCTCCCGCAGCTCGGACACCAGGATTCCCCATTCCCTATCGGTTGGCGCCCGTGGGAGTGCCGCGGTTCGCCCGACGGCCACGGTCATCCCCAGGAACGTCCCCTTTCTGGCCGCGACACCGCGCCGATCCAGCGCCGCGGCCGCTTGCTCGATGCGATCCGGCGCAATTCCGACCTCGCGGCCGATCGCCGTCAACTCGGGTAGCGTGAGCCCCCGTTCTCCGGTGATCGTGCGTCGCTCGGTTCCCGGATTCGTCGCCGCGGACTTGAATATGGCGGCGACTTCATCGTCCCGATATCGGCGTTCGTTCGACATGTTCGGCGAGTTGAGGGGTGGAATCCCAGCGGCATCTGACTCCCTCCTGCCCGTCAACGCTCCAATCCAGGCCGCGGCACACCTCGCGAGCCGGCGGGGTGGGCAGGCTGCTGCTGCGTCAGGCAGTGGAGGGTCCCGAGGCCCCAGACCAGGTCGACCGCATGAATGCCGACGACCTCCCGATCGGGGAATAGTTCCGCAATCGCGTTCAGCGCCACCCTGTCCATTGGATCGTTGAAAGTCGGCACCAGAACGACGCCCGTCGCGATGTAGAAGTTGGCGTAGCTCGCGGGGAGCCGTTCCCCTTCCATCACGACGGGCCGCGGGAACGGAAGCGTGACCACTCTGAGCCCGCCAGCGATGGACGCCGACGCCCGATCCAGCCGGCGGAGGTTGTCCGCTGAACGGCGATGGTTCTCATCTTCCGGGTCGGGCTCGTGCGCGACGACGATGGTCCTTGCATCCACAAACCGCGCGATGTCGTCGATGTGGCCGTGCGTGTCGTCCCCGACGGCTCCCTCCCCGAGCCAGATCGTGCGGGCGGTCCCAAGGTATTGGCGGAACGCGGCCTCGTAGTCGTCCCGGGTCAGGCCCGGATTCCGCACCTGCTCATCCGAGAGAAGCCACTCCTCGGTGACGAGCATGAGCCCACGTCCGTTCCCCTCGATACCACCACCCTCCAGCACCAACGGGCCCGCGCCGTCGGGCCGGACTGCCTCGACCACTCGATCCCCGGTAATCGCCGGGATGGCGGCACCGACCCGCTCGTCGCACTGGTGGTTGGGATACTTCGCCCAGGCGTTGAACCCCCAACGCACCCACTCAAATCCATCCGGTGCGTGAACGCCGGTGGGGCCTGAATCACGGACCCAGGCTCGATCGGTCGGGACCGGAAAGAATGCGCACCGCGAGAGATCCACGCCGTGCGCGAGCAACACCTCGCGAGCCGCCTCGATCCTTTCCTCGTCGGGACAGAGGATGTTCACGGGTTCGAACCGGTGCAGCGCGCGGACGATTTCCGCGTACACCCATGGGATCGTCTCGAACTTGCCAGGCCAGTCGGAGCGCTCATGCGGCCACGCGATCCAGGTCGCGGCATGCAGCTCCCATTCCGCCGGCCATCGCCGGACCACGCCGCTCACGCCAGGTATCGCTTGAGGATTGGGGCGTACGCGTCGATCCGACGATCCCTGAGGAATGGCCAGTTGCGCCGGGTGTACTCGATCTGAGCCGGATCACATTCGGCGACCAGGATCTCCGGACCCGTGCCCGCCTCCACGACGATCCGGCCGAATGGGTCGGCCAGGAACGAGTGACCGAAGAATTCGATCCCGTCCGTACCGGGTTCAGGCTCAAGACCGACCCTGTTCACCGCCGCGACATAGACACCGTTCGCGATCGCATGGGAGCGCTGGATCGTCCGCCAGGCATCCGCCTGCGCCGCGCCCCACTCGTCCCGTTCGGCCGGGTGCCACCCGATCGCGGTCGGGTAGAAGAGGATCCGGGCACCCATCAACGCGGTGATCCGCGCGGCCTCCGGATACCACTGGTCCCAGCAGATCAG
>CAZUVK010000001.1:25977-40972 GCA_964623785.1 uncultured Gemmatimonas sp.
GATCAGCACGCCGATCCGGCCATACCTGGTATCGAACGTCCGAAACCCCGCCCGAGGGCCGGCGTCCGCGCCATCCTGATGGATCTCGCCCGGCGTGAAGTAATACTTCTCGTGATAGAGTGGGTCATCCGGAATGTGCATTTTCCGATATACGCCAAGCAACGACCCGTCGGCGTCGATGACCGCCGCGGAGTTGTGGTATAGCCCCGCCGCGCGCCGCTCGAAGATCGGAACGACGATGACGACCGCCAGTTCACCCGCGAGCCTCTGCATTCGCTCCACGGTGGGCCCCGGGATCGGCTCCGCCAGGTCGAATCGCTCCGCATCCGTGATCTTGCAGAAATACGGAGCGTCGAAGAGCTCCTGCAGGCAGATCACCTGTGCCCCGCGACCCGCGGCCTCACGGATCGCGGCCTCGTGCGCGTCCAGTGTCGCCGCCTTGTCGGTGCCGACGGCGAGCTGAACCAACCCCACGCTGAAACGTTCGTCTCTCATCGCTCTCACGATCCCGATTGGCCGTTCTTCGGACGCTTTCGCCGATACAACTTAATCCCCACCGCGGCGCTGGCGATAGGACGCTGGACCGAGGGTCGAACTCCGGTGACACCGGAATCCACGGCAAGGTCGCGGGCATGGTCGATGCCCATCCGCCCGGCCGACCATCGACGATCATCATCATGGAGGGACCATCCGTACCTGCCGCGGGGTACGCGGCCACGTCCGCGATCTTCCGCGGGGACGCACGGCACTCGATTCGCTCAGGTGGCGCGGGTTCGGGAAACCGGCGGCAATTGGCGGCAACCGGGCGTCCGATGACGACCGCCGCGGCGGAGCCGGGAATCCGAATCCGCGGATCCGCGAGAGGCCACGGGACCGGGTTTCCACTCCAGGCGGAATTCGATTGCCACACATCCGTAGGGTCAAGTATGACGGCGGTCGCGTACCCGGAATCCGGGTGGATCGGGACCCCTCCGCGCCAGGCGATTCAAGGTGCGATTTCAGGCCAACGATCCTTGTAGTCAATCGGTAAGACGGCTGGTGGGTCCTCGGTGGAGAGACCCCACGTCCTGCCCCAGAATCGATCCGTTGATGATTGGCATATCCGTCCGAAGAACCGCCGTACGCGCGTGCGCGGCGCTATGGCTCCTGGGTGCGGTACCGGCCGTGGCCGCGCAGGAGGCGGGCGAAGGAGAGATACCACGCGCCGCGCCCCGCGTCGTCGTACCTACCGAGAGCGTTGGCGCCGAGAGCGCCCATTCACGTGAGGCCCCCGTCGCGACGGCCGTACGGATCAACGTTCCGATCTCCATCGACGGCCGGCTCGATGAAGGCATCTGGATGACCGCGCCCGCGATCTCGGACTTCCGCCAGACGGTACCGGACGAGGGTGCCCCTGTCACGGAACGAACCGAGATCCGTTTTCTGTACGACGACGAAAACGTATATGTGGGTGCCTGGCTCTGGGACCGCGGCCAGGTCCTCAGCCGGCTCGCGCGACGCGACGCCGGCGTGCCCGACGCGGATTTCTTCGTCGTGATCTTTGATAGCTACCACGACCACAGCACGGGCTACCGATTCGCGACGAGCCCCGCCGCGATGAAGCGCGAAGAGATCATGACCGACCGCGGCGGCGGTGGCGGCCCTGGCGGTGGGGGCGGTTTCGGGGATACGTCGTGGGATCCCATCTGGGACGTCGATAGCTCGATCACGCCCGAAGGGTGGTTCGTCGAGATGAGAATCCCCTTCAGCCAGCTGCGCTACAGCGACGAACACGAGCAGGTGTGGGGTCTTCAGGTCGAGCGTAAGATCCGCAGGCACGGCGAGGATACGGTCTGGGCCTTCACTCCGCGTAGCGAGCGTGGCGGAATGCCCCGCTTCGGTCACCTCGTCGGCATCGAGGGCATTGTCCAGGGGAAACGCCTGGAGGTTCTTCCGTACGTCGGCGGTCGCGCGGAGTACACGGAGATCGCACGCTCCGCGAGCGCGGGCTTCGACAACCCGTTCCGGAGCGGGTCGGACTACTTCGGGAACGCCGGTGTCGACCTGAAGTACCGCATCACGCCCAACATGACGCTGGACGCGACGGTGAATCCGGACTTCGGTCAGGTCGAACTCGACCCCGCCGTCATCAACCTGTCCGCCTTCGAGACCCGCTTCGATGAGAAGCGACCGTTCTTCATCGAAGGTGCCGAGATCTTCCAGTTCGGCGGAGGCGGGGGCTCGCAGCTGCTGTACTCACGCAGGATCGGCCGCGCTCCACAGGGTTCCGTGCCATCCTCGGCCGCGTACTCCGACATTCCCCAGGCCTCCACGATCCTTGGCGCGACGAAGCTCACGGGCAAGACGGTTGGCGGTTGGTCGGTCGCGCTCCTCAACGCCGTCACCAGGGAGGCCTCCGCGACGTTCGTGGACGGGGATGGGCTTCGCGAAAGCGCGATCGTCGAACCGTTCACCAACTACTTCGCCGGGCGGATTCGCAAGGATGCCAACGATACCGGCAGCTCCTACGGCATCATCGCGACCGCGGTGAACCGGAATCTTTCCGACGAGACGCTGCGTGGGCGCCTGCGCTCGGCGGCGTATGCGGTCGGCATAGACGGTCGTCGTGACTTCGCGAACCGTACCTGGACCCTCTCGGGATCACTCGCCCCCAGTTACATCACGGGTGAGGCGTCGGCGATCAACCTCGCCCAGCGCTCGTCCGCGCGGTACCTGCACCGGCCTGATGCAGACCATCTGAACTATGACCCTGGCGCGACTTCCTTGGCGGGCGTGTTCGGGCGCGTGTCCATTCAGAAAGGCGCCGGAGATTGGCGGGGGAATGCGGCGCTGACCGCGACCTCGCCGGGTTTCGAGGTGAACGACATCGGTTTCCAGTCCAACGCCGACCGTATCGGCTTCACCTCGAACCTCAACTACGACCAGACTCGTCCGGGCCAGTATCTGCGGCGATGGGGCTTCGGCGTCTCACCGTCCGCGACGTGGAACTTCGCTGGAGAGCCGCAGCAGCTTCAGCTCTCGGGCGATGTCGACGGCCAGTTGCTGAGCTTTCATGGGTTCAACGTGAGGATGTCGCGGCAGTTCGCATCCTGGGATGACCGCTTCACGCGCGGCGGGCCGAACGTGCGCACCCCGGCCGGCTACTCCGGCGGGATCAATCTCAACAGTGATAGCCGGCGGGTGTTGCAACTCCGAACCGGAGTCAACTTCGGCACCGACGACGGCGGTGGGTGGCAGCGCAGCATCAACGGGTCGATCTCCGCGCGATTCCGCGGAATCTACGAGTTGTCGCTCGGCCCGCAGTTCCGCCAGTCGCGTACGGCGGCCCAGTACGTGACCGCGATCACTGACGAATTCGCCTCGGACACGTACAACCAACGTTTCATCTTCGCGGAGCTGAATCAGACGACGGTGTCGCTGTCGACGCGTTTCAACGCGACGTTCACGCCGAACCTGTCCCTCGAACTCTACGCCGAACCGCTCATTTCCAGCGGCGACTATGGTACGCTGATGGAGTTCGCCGCGCCAAGGACCTTCGATTTCCATCGGTATGGCGTGGATGCCGGCACGATGGAAAAGCAGAGCGACGGGCGGTATCTGATCGACCCGGACGGCGCCGGTCCCGCAGCTGAGTTCCGCGTACGCGACGCGGATTTCAACGTCCGGTCGCTACTTGGGAACGCCGTCCTCCGGTGGGAGTGGAGGCCGGGCAGCACGGTCTTCCTCGTCTGGCAGCAGTCGCGTTCGGATCGCCTGACGGGCAACCTCGACGAGTTCGGCGGAAGCCCGGTCGGCAACTTCGATCTGCGCAACGACGCCCGCGCACTCTTCGACCTCAAGCCGGACAACATCTTCCTCATCAAGGTGAACTTCTGGCTCAACCCGTGAGATTGAAGGGCGAAGTGGAGGGGTGATGAAGAGAGGGGGATGCGGGGCCGCGCCATTCGCGCGGAGACCCCGATCCCCCTCCCTTTATGCACCGCACCGATCGCTGCCGCCCGGCACGATACCTTCTCAAATCTCAAGAAGCCTCGATTTCTGAGTCGCGAAGCGGCGACCGGGTTCAGTCCAGCGTGTAAGTGAGCACCTTGCCCGCGCCGGCCGCCGCACCCGCCAGGATCGTGACATACTGCCGACCGTCGAGTTCGAAGGTCATTGGCGTCGCGAGGCCCTCCGGCACTTGTGTTTCCCAGAGAAGGTCGCCGGTTTCGGCATGAAGGGCGAAGAACCGATCGACGTTCCCGCCGAAGACGAGGTTGCCGCCCGTCGCGAGCGTCCCGGCGTGCGATGCGCGCGGAAACTCGATCGTCCACCGCCGCTCCTGCCGGACCGGGTCCCACCCGATGAGGAAGCCCGGTGAGACGCCGTCGGGAAGCGCGTTCGTCCCGCCCCCGCCCGTGGCCGGCCCCGTCCCCAGATTGAACCGACCGGGCTCAGGCTCGAACACCGTGGCGACCGTGTAGTACCTGACGTTGTTCTGGCCCGGGATGTAGACAAGGCCAGTACCCGGGTGATACGACATCGGCTCGAAATTGTGGGCTCCCCGCGGCGAGGGCGCGATGGCGGCCCCTCCGGACGTTCCGTACCGCGCCTCGGGCGTCTCCACGGGACGGCCCGACTCCGCGTCGATCCCCGTGGCCCATGTCACGTAGTCCGCGAACTGCCCGGCAGTGAGCATCTCCCCAGTGAGCCTGTCCACGACGTAGAAGAAGCCATTCTTGGGCGCCTGCATGATTACTTTCCGCGGCTGCCCGGCAATCACCAGGTCGGCGAGGATCAGGTTCTGCGTGGCGGTGAAATCCCAGTCATCGCCCGGCGTCGTCTGATAGTGCCAGACGAACTCTCCGTCGTCGGGGCGCAGGGCCACGATCGAGGAGAGGAAGAGGTTGTCACCGCCGCCGGGGCTTCGCAGGTCGCGGCTCCACGGCGACCCGTTCCCCACGCCGATATAGAGCAGATCCGCTTCGGCATCGTAGGCCATGGGCCTCCGCCGCTCCTCCGGACCACTCCGACCGGAGGGCCATCGTCGCGGGGACCCCGTGCGGAAGGATCACTTCACTGGTATGCGAAATGCGCTTCGCTTTGCGACCGCGTCGGGACCGCTCCGGGATTTCGCCCGACGCGCAACACCTTCGATGTAACTAGTACCACAGATGGCCCATCCGAACGACGAGCCGCGGGAAGAGCTTGCTCGTGATGAACCGCGCCCGCTGGCCCGCGATCCCGGCCGCTTCAACCGCAGGATTGACTGCGCGGAGCGCGACGAAGGAGCCCGAAAACCAATGAACGGTCGCGGCCGCGGTACCCCGGACCGGACACACGAACCGAACGATACGACCTCCGAAGGTCGCTGATTTCTTCTCGATGCAACAGAGATTGGACGGTCCATCCGCACTCCTTCCGCGAATCGACGCGGAACAGCTCCGGATCAGCCGCCTGCGCGCCGTTCGAGGGCCCAACTTCTGGCGGCTTGCACCGGTGATCGCGTGCGACCTGTCCCTGGGAACGCTCGAAGATCTGGACTCGGCGGAGATTCCCGATTTCGCGGACATCCTCGTCGGATTGATGCCCACGCTCCATGAGCACCCTTGTTCCCGAGGCACATCCGGCGGGTTCGTCGAGCGACTCAGGGAGGGGACTCACCTGCCCCACATCCTCGAGCACCTTGCCCTCGAGTTGCAGAACCTCGCGGGCTCGGACGTGAGCTTCGGCCGCATCGTGGCCTCCGGTGATCCGGGCGTCTGGTGGTTGATCGTCGCATACGAAGAGGAAGAGGTCGGGTTGGAGTCGGTGCGCGAATCGGCCCGGCTCCTGAAATCCTGTCTCACCGGCCTCGAGTTCGACCTGGCCGAATCGGTGGAGCGTCTCGCCGACCTGCGAGAGGAAGTCCGCCTGGGCCCGTCCACGGCGGCGATCGTGGAGGAAGCCCGGCGACGAGGGATTCCCGTCCGGCGCCTCAACTCGCGTATGCTCGTGCGTCTCGGACTCGGGCGGAACCTTCGGCGCATTCAGGCGGCGATGTCGGACTTCACGAGCGCGATCGCGGTGGAGATCGCGCAGGACAAGGACGATACGCGTCGAGTGCTCGAGAGTGTCGGGCTGCCCGTGCCGATGGGATATACGGCCACTCGGCTCGAGCAGGCGATTGCGCTCGCCGAGGAGATCGGCTACCCCGTGCTCCTGAAACCGCTCGACGCGAATCACGGGAGGGGGATATCCGGGCGACTCGACGACTCGAACCACGTGGCGCGCGCCTGGCCAATCGTGCGGGAGTATGGCGACCGCGTCGTGGTCGAGCGCTTCGTCGAGGGGCGCGACCATCGTGTCCTGGTCGTCGACGGGAGGGTCGTGGCCGTCGCGGAACGCGTCCCCGCACACGTGGTCGGCGACGGTACCTCCACCGTCCGGGCGCTGATCGAGGCCGCCAACGCCAACCCCCTGCGGGGGAGAGGACACTCCAAGGTGCTCACCCAGTTGCCGCTGGACGAACTCACGGGCGAGTTCCTGGCCACGACAGGGCATGCGCTGAACAGCGTCCCGCCACGGGGCGAGTGCGTCATGCTCCGGGCCACCGCGAACCTGTCGACGGGCGGCACGTCCGTGGATCGGACCGATCAGATCCATCCCGACAATGTGACCGCCTGCCAGATGGCCGCCGGAATCGTCGGCCTCGACATCGCCGGCATCGATGTGCTCACCAACGACATCTCGGTCCCGTTCCGCGAGAATGGGGCGGTGATCGTCGAGGTGAATGCATCGCCCGGTTTGCGGATGCACACGCACCCGAGTGAGGGGTCTCCCCGGGACGTCGGCGGCCCGATCCTCGACATGCTCTATCCCCCAGGCGCGCCGGCCACGATCCCCGTCATCGCGGTCACCGGCACCAACGGGAAGACCACGACCACCCGCCTCATCGCGCACGTCTTCCGGCAGACCGGCAGGACCGTCGGTTTCACTACCACGGACGGTGTGTACCTGCAGGATCGCCTGGTGATGGAAGGCGACATGACCGGCCCGTTCTCCGCCAACATCGTGCTCTCCAACCCTACCGTCGATGTCGCGGTGCTGGAGACGGCGAGGGGCGGGATCATCCGCGCCGGCCTCGGCTTCGACGAGGTCGACGTCGGTGTCGTGTTGAACGTGAGCGCGGACCATCTCGGACTCGGCGGAATCAATACGCTCGAACAGCTCGCCGAGGTGAAGAGCGTCGTGCCCGCGGTGGTGAAACGCGAAGGCCATGCGGTGCTCAACGCCGATGATCCACTCGTGTATGGCATGCGGGCCCGCACGACCGGCGACGTGGTGCTCTTCTCCACTCGGCCGCCCGGAATGAACGGAAGCTTCGAGGAGCACCTGGCCAGCGGCGGAATCGGGGTACGGATCGAGGAAGATACCTTCACGGTCCGTCGAGGCCGGCTACGGATTCCGATCGTCGGCGTCCGCGACGTACCGCTGATGCTCGGCGGCGCGGCCCGATTCCAGGAGGAGAACATTCTCGCCGCGATCGCGACCGCGTATGTGCAGGGAGTTCGTTACGATACCATCCGGGCGGGGCTTCTCTCCTTCTTCCCCTCCCCCGCGATGACGCCGGGGCGCCTGAACTTCCTGCGCGTACGGGAAGGGCGCGTACTGGTCGACTACGCGCACAACGTCTCGGCGATCTCCGGGCTGGTTGAACTCGCGCGTCAGATCCCGGCGCAGCGTCGGACCGTCGTCCTCAGCCTCCCTGGCGACCGACGCGATGACGACATCCGAGCAGCCGGGCGTCTGGTCGCCACCCTCGACCGCGCGATCATCAAGGAGGACAGCGACCTGCGGAAGCGGCCGCCCGGTGAGATGACCCGCCTCCTCACCGAAGGCATGCTCGATGCAGGGATGGATTCGGCTCAGATATCCTCGGTGCCCGACGAGGTCGAAGCCGTCCAGGAAGCATTGGTCAACCTTTCGGGCGGCGACCTAGTAATCATCATGGCTGAAGATGTCAGGGCCGTTCTCGAAGCCGTGCAGACGACGGATGTCGGCATGGCGACGGTCTGATTGCGAATGCGACTCCCTTCCCCCGCCGACGAGATCAGGCTCCTCTCGGTGCGCTCGATTCACGGGCCGAACTACTGGTCTCGCCAACCGGTCACGCGACTGGATCTCACCGTCGGCGCATTCGACGAGATCTCCTCGGCGGACATCCCCGGCCTGACCGCGGCCCTGTGGACGGCGCTACCCGGGCTGGTCGAGCACCGTTGCAGCGTCGGCGAACATGGCGGATTTCTCGAGCGCCTACGTCGCGGGACTTATGCGCCTCACATCCTCGAACACGTCTGTCTCGAACTTCAGGCGAGCATCGGGCACAAAGTCGGCTTCGGAAGGGCGCGGGGCGGCGATAGGCCTGGCGAATACACGGTCGTCTTCGCGCACACCCACCCTGGCGTGGGCGCCAGGGCCGCGACGCTCGCTGTCGAACTCGTGCAGGACGCCTTTGCGGGCGAGCTTTCAACCGCCGAACACGCGATCGCCGAGTTGGACCGCGTCGCCAGCGCGTCGCCGCCCCTGATCTCCATCGAACGCGAGGTTCTGTGTGGTGTCATCGGCGGGCCGGAACGCTCGGCGATCGCGGAGGAGATGGTCGGCCGAGGGGTCGCGCGCGCTTCGGCGATCGTTGACGTCGCGCCTTCCGATCTGCTCTACGCGGGCCTCCCCTACCTCGGCTCGCGGCTCGCGGTGATTCTCGATGCCCGGCCCATGGATGTTCCGAACCGCTACCGGGATGAAGCGAGCGCCCGCCAGCTCGTGACCGTGCTCGTGGATTGCGTACCGGAAGGGGGGGCCGTGGTGGTTCCGGCCACGAACCAGGCACTCATCGAGGCGGTCCGCGCCACCGGGAGGTTGCCTGCTGTCTTCGAGGTCGAGGGAGACGGGCGGTCCGGTCTCCACCCCCATCATGCGCTCGCCACGATCCGGGGCGGGCGAATCCTGATCCGTGGAGATGGCATCGAGATCGACGCGGGTGCCGCGCAATCCAAAGCCCCCGCGATCGAACTCGCGGGGGCCCTTGCCGCACACTTCGCCCAACAGCTCGCGCACGAGAGAGTTGGAGCGGACGGACACCCCGGCGCACCCCTTCTTCAATAGCGGACCTCGGGATGGGACCGTTCGAATCGCGTCAGCGTGCGCTCTGCCGATTCGCCAACCCCATCGCCTCGATTGCGGCGCTCCCGATCAGCGGGTCGTTCGTGAGCAGCAGCCTGTCCAGCTTGATGCCCGGCTCACGCCCGGCCACTTCAATCACATGCTCCCCGGGACCGAGCCGGAGGTTGGCCAACTGCCCCCCATTGCCGGCGTCGCGAACCGGATACCAGATCCAGCTGCCTCGATCGGGGATCCGGTCCCAGAGTATCCACTCCCCGCCATCGACGCGGACGTAGAGCGAGTTTCCTCCATCAGCGACCGCGAACGTCCGACCCCAGAGCGAATAGATCCCGGCCTCGGGCGCGGATACCCGAAACCGAAGGGTACCGCCTTCGCCCGGCTCGCCTGTCACCCGATTGCTGACGCTCACGGCTCGTCCGCCGCTTGCGTCCAGGTCGGACTCCACGGCGAACGGCGTCGTGGGCCCTCCCGCTTCCGCCTCGAGCCAGATATGGACCGGCGCCGCGGGAACCGAGGCGGGCCACAGGCCGAGAGGGCGATGCGCGAGGTCATTCGTGACCAGCAAGGCATCGAGTCGGACACCGGGCGTGCGTGCCTGGAACGCGAGGGTATTGCGACCGGCCTTGAGGTCAAAGACCATCGGATCGACAGCCGCTGCGTCCGCCCCGCGGCCGCTCACCGGATCCCACTCCCAGCGCCAGGCGACAGCGGGACCATCCCATGTGATGATCGGGCCCTCGTTGACCTGCACCCACATCGAGGCCCGCTGGTCGGTCGGATCTGTGATGCGACCCCAAACGATGTATCGGCCGGCCTGACGAATATCGACCGTATAGTCAACCCGTCCGGCCCGCTCACCTCGCCGTGGCGCCTCGAAGAGCAGATATCCGTCCGCGGAAGCCGTGGCGCCACGCGGCGCACCGACGGCTCCAACGAGCGCGCCCGTTTCCGCCTCGACCAGATGATACACGGGCTGAATCGCCGGGTTGACGGCGCCCCGCCCGGTCGGCACGTACAACGGGTCGTCGCTGATGACGATCCGATCGATGCGGAGGTCGCCGTGGATCGGACGTATGGACAGGGTATTCCCACCCTCGCGGAGCGACACGGTACCCTCGGCCCCACCGTTCAGCGCCTCGCCCCCGATCGATACCCATCGCCAGCCACCGCCCATATTCTGGGGGCCCCAGTCGATCGGCGTTTCGACCCCCGGGTCGGCCCCAATCGCCGCGAGAAGCCGGGTGTGCTCCGTACCCGCCCGTCGGACACGCGCCCAGATCCGGTACTCACCCGCATTGGCGACCTGAAATCTGTAACTGGCTCGTGTCGGCTCCCCCGATCGACTGCGAAGCGTGAGGTAGGCCGCATCAGAGGCATCGAGTTCCGCGCTGACGACGCCATCTCCCGCGATGGAACCCCACTCCGCCTCGAGCCAGAGCGATGCCGGACCGTTCACCGAATCGAGGCGGGGCCGAGGCTGGCCCGCGGAATCGACGGGCTCATCCGCGGACCCGATTCCGTCGTCCTCCGACGCGGCGTGAAGCGCCGCTACAGGGATCGTGGCGGCGACCAGAATCGCGGCGGCCGTTACGCCCTCCCATGACCGGAGTGGACGGCGATCCGTCTGGTCGTCGAGGATCGCCCGAACCCTGTGCTTGAGGCTCACCTCACGCGCCATCGTGACGGTCAGGCCCAGGTCGGATCGCCGCCCATAGAAGGCCCTCGCGATCGCGAGCAGATGGTCGGCATACACGAGCGGGGAGGTGCCAATGGAGAGCACCCTGTCGTCGCACGCCTGTTCCTGCTCGGCCTGCAGCCGGCGCCGCGCGAACCAGACGAGCGGAAGGGGCCAGTACACCGCGCACGCCACCTCGCTCAAGACCGACGTGACATAGTCCCAGCGGCGGATGTGAGCCAGTTCATGAAGGAGGACGACGCGGAGCCGCTCCGCCGGCCACCTGTCTGCGCCCGTCGGAACGATGATCACCGGTCGGAACACACCCCAGGCCAGCGGCATCGAGAAATAGGAGCCTTCGAAGACGCGAACGGGCCGGCGGATCCCGATCTCCGTGGCCAGCTCGTTCGCCAGCCGGGCGCATGGAGCCCCGACTGGCCGGGCCGTCCGCCAGGCAAGCCGCCGTGGGCGGACGAGGACGGTCGAAAGCCAGAATAGCCTCGCGAGTGCACCGGCGACCCAGAGGCCAAGCAGTACCATGGCCCAGTCGACGGTGAAGCGCGGCGGCTCGATCGGTGCGGGGACGGCTCGCTGCCCCGCCTCCGTGGCACCAACGGCCGAAATCCCGCCCCGGTCCGGAAGCTGCGCCGGCTGCGTCGGGGTCGCCAGAACCGTCATGACGGGCTCCTCGATAACCGCCAGGCGGAACGGCGCCGGCAGGTCAACTCTGACCGGCGGCAGCAGTTGGTTGGCAAGCGGAAGCGCGAGGATCGATACGAGAGAGAGCGCCCAGATCCCGTGCCGGACGGCCGCGGATACCCGCTGCGCCACGTTCGCGACCAGCCACGCGAGCGCGAGAACCACCGTCGCCTTGATCAGCAGGATGACGGCGGCGCCAGGTACAATTGCCTCAACGAGTACTTCCTGCATGTCGTTATTCCACGCGCTTTCGCGCTTCGTCGATCAGCTCCGCGATTTCATCGAGATCCCGATGGCTCAGCCGCCGATCGGGTGTGCCGAGCATCGCCTGAACCGCGTCGGGAAGCGAACCGTTGAAGAACGTGTCCAGCAGATGGGTGACGGCCGAGCACTGCGCCGTCTGCACGGGCACGGAGGGTCCGTAGAGGTAGCGCAACCCGTCCTGGCGATGTCGGAGAAATCCCTTCCGCTCCAGTATCGCCATCGTGTTGCGCACCGTGTTGTAGCCCGGATTGTCCGGCATCCTCGCCACGACGTCCGCCACACTCGCTTCCGCGAGGTGATAGATGACGTCCATGATCTGGCTCTCGCGGCGACTGAGATGGAGGTAAACGGGCTTCGTCACGAACGAGTTTTTTGTCATCGGCCTCGGGGCTAACGGAAAGGACGTTTGCGGCTGCTTTCCACCTGGTGGCGGTACCCGAAATCGCGGTGGGAGGGCTGTTCGCGGGACGACCATCGCAACCTTAGCATCCTCACGAGAACGCGCGACGCGAAGCTGCCCCCCCAGCGATACGCAAAATTCGGTGAGCGCGCGACGTTCGTCAACCCATTCGCGCGAATCGACCCAATCTCTCCGCCCGCTCGCGCGTCCACGTCCGACCTTGCGTCCAGGCGCGAAGCGCCCGAAGTCGCCGCAAGAGAATCCGCGACTGACACCTCGCCAGGCCCCGTCATATACACAGGGGACTTGATTTTTGCGGGAACGACAGTAGCTTCACCGTCCACGCTGCGATACCGCAACACACACCGCCGGGACCGCTACGCCGCCGAATCAGCGAAAATCACCGCGACGTGTACGAGTGTGGTGCTCCGTGACGGGTAACTTGTCTCGTTGGAAAGGTCAGCAAGCCTCGTTCTGGTCTGGCCCGCCAACGAGAATGAGCGAAGCCAAGGGGTTCATTCCCCGCGCCATTTCCTGTACGTCATTCTGCCGACCCCAAGCGGGACCTCGGCATCCGACCTCGTCCCGTTATTCATAACGGCACTACCAGAGCGACATCAGATGAGAATGCTGATCGGCAAGGTCTACGACAGTGCCCGCGCGATCTTCGGTCAACCCCGGGTCGCGGGTGACACCCTTGTCCTGCGCGCGGGCCCCGGCGGCCCCGTCGTCACACCGGGCTCCTCGGGACCTGGCGGAGCTGCCCGCGGAGCCGGATCCGGTGGACCGTCGGACGACGGGAAGTGGGGTCGCAACCTGCTTTCAATGCTGCTTTGGGCGGCGGTCGCCGCCACGGGCGCCGGTGCCTTCGGGTTCCTGGCCCTGCATCGGGGGGAAACCATCAACGCCGCGTGGCTCGTCATCGCGGCGTTCTGTACATACGCGGTCGCCTACCGGTTCTACTCGAAGTTCCTGGCCCATACGGTATTCGCGGTGGACGACACGCGCGCCACGCCGGCTGAACGACTCGAGAACGAGGTAGACTACGTTCCGACCAACAAGTGGGTCCTCTTCGGGCATCACTTCGCCGCGATCGCCGGCGCGGGCCCGCTCGTCGGCCCGGTACTCGCCGCGCAGTTCGGCTATCTTCCCGGCACGCTCTGGTTGATCATCGGCGTCGTCCTCGCCGGCTCGGTGCAGGACTTCATCATCCTCTTCGCCTCGGTCCGTCGCGACGGGAAGTCGCTCGGGCAGATGGCCCGCGAGGAGATCAACACGGTTGCGGGCTTCACCGCGATGGTCGCGGTGCTCGCGATCATGATCATCCTGCTGGCGGTGCTCGCGCTCATCGTCGTCAACGCGCTTCGTGAAAGCGCCTGGGGCCTGTTCACCATCGCCTGCACGATTCCGATCGCGCTGCTGATGGGCTGGTGGATGCACAAGTTCCGGCCCGGTCAGGTGATGGAGGCATCGCTCATCGGCATCGTCCTGGTGCTGTTCGCGGTCGTGGCCGGTGGCTGGGTCGCGGATTCGCCGACGCTGGCACCCTACTTCGTTGCCGAGGGCACAACGCTGGTCTGGCTCCTCGTCGGGTACGGATTCGTGGCGTCGGTTCTTCCCGTGTGGATTCTGCTTTCGCCCCGCGACTACCTCTCGACGTTCCTCAAGATCGGAACGATCGGCGCGCTGGCCATCGCGATTCTGTTTACGCTCCCGGAGATTCACATGCCGGCGATGACCCAGTTCATCGACGGCACGGGACCCGTGTTCTCCGGCAAGCTCTTCCCCTTCGTGTTCATCACCATCGCGTGCGGCGCCGTCAGTGGCTTTCACGCACTGGTATCGTCGGGCACGACACCCAAGATGGTGCGCAGGGAATCCGACACGCAGATGATTGGCTACGGGTCGATGCTCGCGGAGAGCTTCGTTGGCGTCATGGCCCTGATCGCCGCGACGATCCTGGAGCCGGGTGTGTACTTCGCGATCAATGCGCCGGCCGGCGCCGTTGGCGAAACGCTGGCAGCCGCGACCCAGACGATCACGAGCTGGGGATTCACGGTCACTCCTGAGCAGATGACCGCGCTGGCCGAGGCCATGGGCGAAGAAACACTGTTGGCGCGGACCGGCGGGGCACCCTCGCTCGCCGTCGGCATGGCGCAGATCTTCTCGAGTGTTTTCGGTGGGACCGGTATCGCGGTCTGGTACCACTTCGCCATCATGTTCGAGGCGCTCTTCATCCTCACGACGATCGACGCCGGCACGCGCGTCGGCCGGTTCATGCTTCAGGAACTGCTCGGCCACGTCTGGGAGCCGCTCGGCCGGACATCGTGGTATCCGAGCATCGTGCTCTCCAGCGGGCTGGTCGTCGCCGGTTGGGGTTACTTCCTCTACCAGGGCGTGGTGGATCCGCTCGGCGGCATCAACTCGCTCTGGCCGCTCTTCGGCATCTCGAACCAGTTGCTGGCGGCGGTCGCGCTCTGCGTGGGCACCACCATCCTGATCAAGATGGGCAAGCAGAAGTATGCGTGGACCACACTTATCCCTCTGGCATGGCTGATCATCGTAACGACGGCCGCCGTGTACCAGAAGGTCTGGGCGTCGGACCCGCGGCTCGGCTTCCTATCGCATGCGCGCAGCTTCGAGGAGATTCTCGCGCGTGGCGAGCTCCCGGCCCGAGTCGCCACGGAAGCGGCAGCAAGGCAGATGATCTTCAACGATCGCCTGGACGCCGGCCTGGCGGTGTTCTTCCTCGCGGTGGTGTTTCTGGTGCTGGCCGCCTCGATCCGCGAGTGGTACCTGGTCCTGTCGAAGAA
>CAZUVK010000001.1:40982-52206 GCA_964623785.1 uncultured Gemmatimonas sp.
GACCGCGCTTACGACGCCCTAGTCGGAGCACCGTGTGAGAATGGCGGCGGATGGGTCGCGACGACCCGTCCGCCGTCCCCCGTCGGCTCGGCCTCTGACTTCCTGGACCTCCGTCCGACGGAAAAGCTCTCCATTCTCACTCGGTCCGTTCGTCTCCCGCCTACCGCCGCTCAAGATCACAACGGATCGCTCCATCCCTGAAAGTTTGACAAATGCCTGCCGCGTCAGGCATCGTACAGCCCCATCGTCCCACACCTCGACCGACACCTTCGGGATCTGCTTCCGCCGCCGGCCGGGTTCGAATCTCGCTCGAAAGCGCCTTGTTCCTCATTGACCGCCTGATTCTGATCGCGGGAATCCTGCTGATCCTCGGCATCGTATCGAGCAAGTTCTCGTCGCGCCTCGGGTTGCCGGTCCTCGTGCTATTCCT
The DNA here is from genome assembly GCA_964623785.1 of uncultured Gemmatimonas sp. Classification (GTDB taxonomy): domain Bacteria; phylum Gemmatimonadota; class Gemmatimonadetes; order Longimicrobiales; family Longimicrobiaceae; genus WHSP01. The sequence goes on from CAZUVK010000001.1 coordinate 41,413, forward strand.
CTTGCTCGGAATGCTCGCGGGATCTGAAGGGTTCGGCGGAATCGTCTTCGAGAACTACACGCAGGCACACGCAATCGGCTCTCTGGCGCTCGCGGTCATTCTCTTCGACGGCGGACTTCGAAGCCCTCTGAGCGGTTTCCGGCTTGCCTGGAAACCTTCCCTGCTCCTTGCGACCGTCGGAGTCGTGGCCACGGCGGGTGTGACCGGATACGCCGCCTACCTGTTGCTGGACATCTCGCCACTGGAAGGCCTTCTGATCGGCAGCATCGCGGGATCGACGGATGCGGCCGCGGTCTTCTCCCTCCTGCGCACCGCTGGCGTTCATCTCAAGGAGCGACTCTCCGCGACGCTCGAGATCGAGAGCGGGTCCAACGATCCGATGGCGATCTTCCTGACGGTCGCGCTGATCGAGATCATCCAGGGAGAGGTGGAGCCGGGACTCGGCCTGGTCCAGCTCTTCTTCATGCAGATGGGTGTCGGGACGGTGGTGGGCCTAGGCGTGGGGGCAGGGGCGGTCTGGGCGATCAACCGGATCAATCTGGAAGCGGCCGGTTTCTATCCGATCCTCACCGGCGCCTTCGGAATGCTGGCGTTCGGCCTGGCTGCGCTCATGGGTGGAAGTGGATTCCTGGCGATCTACATCGCGGGCGTCGTGATCGGCAACTCCCGACTGGTCTTCCAGCGAGGCACGTTCGTATTCCACGACGCCGCCGCCTGGGGTGGACAGCTCACCATGTTCGTGGTCCTTGGCCTCCTCTCGTCGCCCAGCGCCATCGTTGATGTGGCGGGACCCGGGCTCGCGCTGACCGCGATCCTGATCTTCGTCGCGCGCCCGCTCGCCGTGGTTCCATTCCTGATTCCGTTCCACTTCTCCTTTCGTGAGATCGTGCTCATTTCGTGGGTCGGTCTGAAGGGCGCGGTACCGATCGTCCTCGCGACGTACCCGCTCATGTTTGGCCTGCCCAACGGCCCACTGGTGTTTAACGTAGTATTCTTCACGGTCCTGGTTTCGGCGGTGCTTCAGGGATCGACCGTTTCCTTCGTCGCGCGAAAGCTGGGCCTGGAGGTCCCGCCGGAGCCCACGGCACCGGCAACCCTCGAAATCACGTCGCTCCACGATGTCAACGCGGACATCGTCGAATACATGGTTTCAGAGGAATCGCGTGTCGCGAACCGGCGGCTGAGCAAAATGTCACTGCCCGAAGGCGTGGTCATCGCCATGATTTCGCGGGGCACGGACCTGATCCCGCCCCGAGGCTCGACTCGTATCCTTCCGGGCGACCACGTATTCGTCGTCCTTCGTCCGGAGACGAGGCCCCTGGTCGATCGGGTCTTCAGTCGGAACGCGGTGCATCAGACGGGACTCCCGACACTCATTGAGTTCCCATTGATCGGTAGCACGACCATCGAGGATCTGCGGGACTTCTACGGGATCGATCTCGACGTCGACGCCCACATGACGCTCGACCAGGTGATCCAGGATCGACTCAATGGCGAATTGCGGCTGGGCGCGATGGTCATCGTCGGTGACGTACCGTTGCATGTTCGCGAGATCGTGGATGGGCATGTCAATGTCGTAGGGCTTGCGATTCCGGCCGCTCCTACCGGCGTGGATGAGTGAGAGACCGGCCGTCGTGACCCCATGCGGCCGAACCGTTCAAGCGAAAGGAACCATCGTGAAACTCCGCCTTGGGATGGCCGGCCTGGCCACCGTCGTCGCCGTTCTCCTTACGCCAGTCACGCCCACGCCCGCCGCGGCTCACGTCTGCATGGACTTCCCGGTTTCCCGCGTCGGCCCGGACTGCGTCGCGCGCTCGCCCCAGAAGATCGGATCGTGTCCGATCGAGGGCCGGACCGAGTTCATCAACGTGTTCCGCCCGGGCGAGACGATCCGGGTCCGCATCCGCGAGACGATCAACCACCCGAGCCACTACCGGATTGCGTTCAACCCCGACGGCGACACGTTCGAGGATCCGCAGGCGATCGACGACATCGATTCGGAACGCCTCCACGTCATGATCGACGGTATCGAGGATGCCGAGGCCGCGGAGCAGGAGGTCGAGATCACCTTCCCCCGAATCGAATGCGAGAACTGCACATTGCAGCTGATCCAGGTCATGTATGACAAGCAGGGGAATGGATTTGGCGGTGCCAACGGCGGCCCGAACGACAACGACGACCTTTATTATAGCTGCGCCGATATCGTGCTTAGAGGGGAGCCGGTTGCCGCTTCGATTGACGATCGCACGGAAAGCCGGCGGCTGGCGGGGATCCCGGCCTGGATCGGGGTACTTGCGCTCGTCGGCGGGATCTCCGCGGGGGGAATTCGGCGGGTGGTCGGCCGGCGCTCGAAGGAGTCGTAGGCGGCGCGGTGGGGCCTCTTGCCGTGGCCCCACCCACGCGGGTCGTCAGGACTCCAGTTCCGTGAGGAATCTGTTCAGTTCCTCGTTGAACGCGGAGGATGCTTCCAGGTTCGAGATGTGTCCTGCGTTCGGTATCACGACGAATCGCCCATCCTGAACCGATCCGGCGATGCGACTGCTCTCGGCGGGCGGAGTGGGTTCATCGTGTTCGCCCACGAGCGCCAGAACCGGTACGCTGACATCGGCGAGAAGCGGCGTGGAGTCAGGACGGTCCCGCATCGCGATCAGCGCGCGCGCCACGCCCTCCGGATCGGCGGCGAGGATCATGGCCCTCACGGCGTCCACGACATCCGGGCGTTCGCGGCGAGTCGATTCGGCCAGCAGTGACTCCACGAGTTCGTCCGCGAGCCACGCGACACCCTCTCGACGAACACGCCCGGCCTGGTCTGTTCGTCGTTGCGCCGCCGCCTCGGTATCCGCCCCGCCGCGGGTATCCGCGAGCACGAGCGCCGCGATTGAATCGGGGGACCGCGCAAGGATCCGGAAGGCTACATAGCCACCCATTGAAAGGCCGACGAAGACGGCCTTCGTGGCCCCGGTAGCCCGAAGCTCGGCCAGGACATGGTCCGCAAAGTCGTCCAGCGAGGTCGCGTCCGCCGGAAGCCCGCCGAAGCCGGGAAAATCGGGGGCGATCACCCGCCTGCCCTCGAGGACCGACCGCTGCGGTTCCCACATGGTCGAGTTCAAGGGGAACGCGTGCATGAGTACGATGGGAGTGGCCTGGTTGATCATATGCCGTGCGGTTCAGGTTGTGTGAACACGGACCCGCGCGGAGGCACGGGTCGGATTCCTTGATGAGTCAGCCGTGCAAAGTATATTCGTTGCGTCATCCATTTGGCCGAGTAGCCGAGAATGATGCTTGCGTTTCGGTCGGCTCGTGTTCCCGACGGAGCCGGTGACTCCGCCCTGGCCGGGACGGGCTCCGTCGGTCGGGTTCCACGCACCACACGCGCACTCGCGCGACCGGTGGTGTCCTTCCAAACGATTCCCGCACGGAACACATGAAAGCTGCTTCACTGATTGCCACAGCGCTCTTCATCGCGGGGACAGCGGCGTTCAGCTTTCAGGACCGCGAGGCTACCTCGGCCGCGAGCACGATGCAGGATACTATCCAGTTCGCGAGCCCGTCCGCGGACGACTCTCCGGTTTCGGGTTCGGCGGACGTGGCTTTCCCGGAACGCTGGGTTCGTCCCGACGGCCCCGTTCGCGTCGCGCTCCAGGCGGGGCACTGGAAGGCCGCCGAAGCCCCCGATGAGCAGGCCGGCCTGAGGACGAACGGAACTCGGGGCGGTGGGAAAGCCGAGTGGCAGGTCAACCTCGAGATCGCGACGCTCGCGGCCGATATCCTGACAGCGGAGGGCTTCGAGGTAGAGATCCTGCCCACGACCGTTCCGCCCGGCTATCTGGCCGACCTCTTCGTTGCCATCCACGCGGATGGCAACAACAACACGTCGATTTCGGGGTATCGCGCGGCCGCGCCCCGGCGCGATCAGACGGGGCGGGCGGCCGAGTTCGTCGGGCTCCTGGAACGGAGCTATGGCGAGGCCACGGGGCTCCGCCACTATCCGACGGTCACGCGGCGCATGACGGGGTACTACGCCTTCAACTATCGCCGCTACGAGCACGCTCTCCACCCGATGACGGTCGGAGTGATTCTGGAGACCGGGTTCCTCACGAGCCCATCGGATCGCCGGATCATCGTCGATTCACAGGACCGCGCGGCCCGCGGCATCGCCGCGGCGGTCTCGGAGTTCCTGAGGCCCCTCCGGGCCGAAGTGGACGGCGCGGCGACGGGTGAATCTCCAATCCCTTGACATGCTTTGTCACATTCCCATACCTTGCCGAGGTATCCAGTCTCGCAAGTCCGTGGTGCTCGCGCGGTTGGCGAGGGATGTGGGGCACGGTGACCCGGGGTCGTCTGGATGGCGTGCCCGGAATGCCGACGACGCATCGCTCCCGATCCGCCTTGATTGTTCGCCCGCGTGGTAACCTTCGAAGGTTGTACCTGTCGTCCCTTTCCGATTTCTCGGCTTTTTCACAAAGACCCGCGCGCTTGTTCCGCTACGAACGAACTCGTGCGCCGAAAGGAGGATGTCGCGGATGAGCGCGATCGTGCTCGCTGTAATCGGCCTGCTCGGCTTCATCACCGGGTATCAATTCTATTCGCGTTACATCGGTGAAAAGGTCTTCAAACTCGACCCGAACTTCGTCACACCGGCTCACGAGTTCGAGGACGGGGTCGATTATGTACCGACCAACAAGTACGTGCTATGGGGTCACCACTTCACGTCGGTGGCCGGCGCCGCCCCGATCGTGGGTCCCGCGATCGCGGTGATCTGGGGTTGGTTGCCCGCGTTTCTCTGGGTCGTACTCGGCACGGTCTTCTTCGCGGGCGTCCATGACGCCGGCGCGCTCTGGGCGAGCCAACGGAACAAGGCGAAGTCGATCGGGGCGCTGACGGAGACGGTGGTCGGGAAGCGGGCGCGCAGCATCTTCATGATCGTCATCTTTCTGCTGCTGTTGATGGTCAACGCGGTCTTCGCGGTCGTCATCGCCAATCTGTTCATCAGCCAGCCCTCCAGCGTATTCCCCTCCTGGATCGTGATGCCGATCGCGGCGATCATCGGCTACATGGTCTACCGAAAGGGGGTACCGCTCCTCTGGCCGACGCTTATCGGAATCGTTCTGCTCTATGCGTCGATGTGGTACGGCCAGTTCATTCCGATCTCCTTGCCTGACGCGGTCGCCGGAATGTCGCCCGGCGTGGTGTGGATCCTCATCCTCTTCGCGTACGCGGCGATCGCGTCGATCCTTCCCGTCTGGCTCCTCCTGCAGCCTCGCGACTACATCAACGGGATGCAGCTGGTCGTCGCGCTGGTGGTGGTGTACGCCGCCGTGCTGGTCGGCAACCCGACCATCGTCGCACCCGCCTGGTACGGCGCCGAAGCCGCCGCCGCCGGCGCGCCGCCGCTCGTTCCGCTACTCTTCGTCACGGTCGCCTGTGGCGCGCTTTCGGGGTTTCACGGGCTCGTCGCATCCGGCACGACGTCGAAGCAGCTGAACAAGGAGACGGATGTCCGCTTCGTCGGATATCTCGGGTCGGTTGGCGAAGGCACGCTCGCTCTCGCGGCGATCATCGCGTGCACGGCCGGGTTTGCGTCGCTCGGTGACTGGGAGGCGTATTACAGCAGCTTCACGGCGAACGGAATGAACGCCTTCATCAACGGCGGCGCGACGATCGTACATGACGCGCTGGGACTGCCCGTAGCCTTCTCGACGACGCTTCTCGCCGTCATGGCGGTGCTCTTCGCCGCCACCACAATGGATACCGGTGTCCGACTTCAGCGGTACATCGTGCAGGAGTGGGGAGAGATCTACGGCATCGAATTGCTCAAGGGCCGTGTGGCCGCCACCTTCATCGCGATCGGCTCGTGCCTGGTCCTCGCGTTCGGCGCGGGTGGCGGGGGTTCGGGCGGCATGATCATCTGGCCGCTGTTCGGAACGACGAATCAGCTGCTCGCGTCGCTGACACTTCTGGTCCTGAGCGTCATCCTGCTGCGCCTCCGCCGGCCGATCATCTACACGCTCATTCCGCTGAGCTTCGTGCTGGTGATGGCCGTCGGCGCCCTGGTACTCCAGGCGCGCGATTTCTGGAATCTCGGTACTGGAACCGGCTACTTCCTCTTCTTCATGGACCTCCTGATCCTGGGCGCGACGATCATGGTCGCTCTGGAGGCGGTAGGCGCACTCAAGCGAGCCCAGCGGGGTGAAGGGCCGCCCGTCGACCCAGGCGCCACCACCAGCGCCGAGGAGGAGGCCGCGGGCGTGTGAACCCCGGTCTCCGAAATCGCCCGTGATTCGCCTCCGGAATTTCCTCCGGACCTTCGGCTCCCTGATGCGAGAGTTCTACGTGGCTCCGCATCGGGGAGTCGTGGCTCGTGCCAAGCGCGACGAGGACGACCTCTTCATGCTCCTGATTTTCTCCGAGATGATGGGCGTGCCGAATCCCGCCAGCTACTACACGCTGGAACTCCAACCCATCCTCTACGACCGGTTCCATGAGTGGCATGTTCGGATGGGCATGGAAAAATCGCCGCTCGAAGGGTTCCGCTGCTGCTGACTCCGGCCTGAACCCGGGACGTCAGAAAGTGCTCTTCGTGGGTGGCAAGGGCGGAGTCGGAAAAACGACCACCGCCTCCGCCCTCGCGATCCGGCTCGCGGAATTCGGCGAGCGCTGCCTTATCGTCTCCACAGACCCCGCCCACTCGCTCGGCGATCTCTGGGATCTCCCCATCGGAGATCGGGTGACAGAACTCGCGCCCAATCTTCACGGGCTGGAGATCAATCCCGACGCGGAAGTCGAGAAGTACCTCGCCGAGGTCGCGTCGAACATGCGTGAGTTCGCGAACCCCGCACTCTTTCCGGAGTTCGAGCGCCAGCTCGAACTGGCCAGACTCGCCCCGGGCACGGTCGAGGCGGCGATGCTCCAGCGCGTTGGCGATCTCATGATCGACGACTCCGGCTATGATCGCGTCATCTTTGACACGGCCCCAACAGGGCACACACTTCGGCTTCTTGCCTTGCCCGAGATCATGGCCGCCTGGACCGACGGGCTCCTCCGGCATCGCGATCGCTCCGAGTCCTGGAACGCTGCGATCAAGACGCTGGGACCGCGCCCGGGCGTGGGAGACGACCTCCAGTTTCTCGATCCCGTGAGCGAACAGGAGGACGAACGATCCCGCCGCGTCCGCGCCGTACTTCTCAATCGGCGACGCAGGTTGTACCAGGCCAGGCGCGTCATGCTCGACCCTGCCACGACGGGATTCATCCTGGTGATGATCCCCGAACGACTCCCGATACTGGAGAGCCTCAAGGCGGCTGAGTCCCTTCGCGGTTCCGGCGTACCGATCCTCGGTCTGGTCGTCAATCGCGTCCTTCCAGAAGAGCCGCTGGGCGAGTTCCTGGAGCTTCGCCGAGAACAGGAGGCGGACTTCCTCTCGCGGATCGAGGACGGGTTTTCCGGGGTGCCGAAAGTGGTGCTGTCGATGTTGCCGCGGGATGTCGAGGGGATCGAAACGCTTCGCGCGCTGGGGGCGCGATTGCTTCCCGCGCCGCCGAGGAGTTGAGGGGGTGGGCGGGCCAGTAGGGCGGAAGTCGCTGGTCCCCGCGGCTGGCGAAGCGCACGGTCAGGTGAACGCCGACTCCCGGCTCTAGCGCAAGTTGGTGCGGAAGAATTAAATGCGGGTCTTCCTCCGAAGTTGACACTCGGAATGGAAGACCCGCATTTTTACTTGATCGCTATGGTCGATATAGGACCGGCCTGCGATTCCCGGTGATCCCCGGTGAACACGGGAAATCGTTCTCTAATAAAGACTTACTCCGTCGCTTCCGATGATGGATCGGCGGTTCATGTCCAATTCCTGCCCACCCCTTCCATACCCGTGTGTCCATAGGTCGGGGGTATCTTTCGGTCATTCGCTGAGACTCGCCCTGATTCGTCAATCGTCCAACAAGCCGTTGGACAAACCCTCAGGTGACGCTTCCAACGTCATCCGGCGCATAGCGCGATCTCCAGGCGTGGAACTCGTCTGGGCGAATCCGATATCGGCCGACTGAACCCTCGTGCAAGTTCATAAGAAGGTCGAGCGCCCGTTGTGCGAAGTCCTCCAGGCCGGCGAGCGGCACCCCGTGCTCCGCTCCCCGAACCTTCAGCGATTCGATTCGGGGCGCCTCTCGTTCAAGAACCATTTCGCGGACCACTTCGGCCAGTTCGTTCCTGTACCACAACCGCACGGGATCAGGCTGACCCATCGCGGCACGTGTGACTCTGAACTGCTTACAAGACCGTTCGTAGGCCCACTCGAACAAGTCGCGCAGTAGCTCGATGCGCCTGAACTCGTACACCGCCAGTGTTGCGTCGACATAGGCGCGCTCCGGAACGTCGACAAACGAGAGCGGGCACAGATTGCCGGCGATCAGCGGAATGTTCGCCGCGAGCCGGGAGGTTCGCTTGTTGACGTCCGTGAAGGGCTGAAGATATGGGATGTGCACCATTACGAAGAACGCCTGCTCGAACGGATCGGCTATGGCTTTCGTTTTTTCCAGAATGCTGTCGAAGCATTCCTCGATCACCTGCGGGATAGCGATGGGCGTGTAAGTCGTGCCCGTGATGTTTACCATACGCGTGCGAAGACGCCCTTCGTCTCCGGCGTCGCCGAGCAAGTTCTCCGAAAGCATCGCATGCAAGGTCAGCAAGGAACGGCGGTCGAACGTGAGGTCTCCAGATTCCGCGACCAGAATCTCGATGGCGCTCTTGTGATTCAGAATCATCTGTGCCTCAGCCGCATCCTTTCCTTCGGCACGCTGACCGAACTCAAGCAGGTTCTGCGTGTCAAGGCGGGAGTAGGTGTTTCCCTCCAAGCGGCTCGATGCCCAAGCGAGATCGATGAGCAGGCGTCCGAGAATTTCCCTTGCGTACGTTCCGGCCGGTCGGTCGCCATCCGGGTTACGCCCCATCTCGCGCAGCCGTTCCCGGACAGTCTGCGGGAGGTACCATGTGCGCCCCGGGATATAGGATTCCAGAAAGCGGCGGTGATAGGTGGTCGGCTCGCGTTCGACGAGCGGGAGCCGGATCATTGCAAAGACTTCGGCCGCCTGGCGGGAGAGCGGAATGTAGCCTTCCTCCGGCGAAATCTTCCCTTCTCGCACCTCTGTCTCGGGAGGCGTGGCGGCGGCCATAGCCGCTCTCCCGACCAGGCCATTCGGATTCAGCCGGTAGATCCGGCGATTGGTCTCACCCTCTGCTTCAATCCGCCCCTGCTTGACCAGCAACTCGATCCGCCGTAACAGCGTGCGGCTTGAGATCTTGCCGCCGTGGCGGCGTTCGTACTCTGCCTGAAGGGCCGCGCGACCGATTCCGGCGGCATGCTCTGCCACCAGGGCCTCGACTTCGGTGAGCTGCTCCTCGACAATTGCATTGGATACGCGCGGCATACCCGATTGCCTCTGAAGGGGTGAATCGGCTAACTCGTGCCATATAATACCTGAACGCGGACGATATGGCCAACTCGTGCCGTATAGCCGCCGAATCCGAAATTCTTTGGCAATCTCGTGCCATATGGGTTCGCGGAAAGGGAAACGGAAGCTCCCCGTCGCCCGTTAAGGTGCCCCGCCGTTTCGCGCGCGCCGAACCGATTCTCCAGTGTTTCCGTGGCGAAACTCCTGATACTCAATGACTTGGGGGCCGGCTCTCTCGGGGGACGCCTAGCGCCGTGATCCGATCAAGATCCTGGAGGACCGCTACCGCGCGAAGGCCCACCCTCATCACCAGCCAACTCCCATCGAGCACTGGCTAGCATGAATACATGGGAAACGCTACACTCGCCGATGCCATCCTCGATCGGCTCGTGCATGGCGCCCCACAAGCGGACCCTGAATGGAGGCTCGATGAGAATGCGGCTGGTGGGAATGGAATCCGACCCGTCACCCGCCTGACCACACCAGCGTCGCTCCGCTCCAACCGCGACTGGTCAGATCCAATGGAAACAGGTGGTCAGGTCGATCCGAAGTGAGTGGTCAGATTGAGCCGAAACGGGTGGTCAACTTCGACCGTACTGGCTGGTCAGAGATCACTCAAATTCGCATCGGCGCGAAGGAACTCCATAGGACCATCTGGACATAAAAAAAGGGGGGGGTACATCTGGACAGAAAAGAAGACCCGCTCAGGTTTATGTCCAGATGTGCTCGTCGGGGTCTCCCCCCACGACCAATCCGTCGTCGGCCGGCACAGTACCGGAACGCGACCCCACTGATGAGCATTGTGGGCACAATAGCCGGCGGCATCTTCGGCTCAAACGGCTTGGGGGGGGCGCCTCGACAAAGATCCGAGAACGTTACGACGCCAGCCGGATGAACCTCATCCGTCACCTTCCAAGACTGGCGAGCCCTTCGGTCTTCGATAACTCCGCCCCGCCCAATCGCGAGACGGGTGAGGTCGAGCCGAAACACGTTCTTCGTATGGAGAGTGGGAGGATCGTCAAGCGCCTGACGCCTAGCGAAATCCCGGAATGGACGCGACCGATCGTACTCGCCGCTGGAGAGACCAGCGAAACCAAGTCGCTAACACCGACTGAAAGGACGCCCGGTTCGGGATAACCGGATCGAAAATGGCGCCAGGAAGGGCGTTTCCATACCCTTCAAATCACATAAGCGATTGATTCAACGTCCCTTACAGCCCGAAACAACCTGAACCCTTCCATACCTTGAACCACAGTGCCCCACCGTCTAAGACGATGGGGCACTACAACATAGAAGTATCGCAGTGGTCGATATAGGACTCGAACCTATGACCTCACGCATGTGAACCGTGCGC
>CAZUVK010000002.1:0-7565 GCA_964623785.1 uncultured Gemmatimonas sp.
GCGTCATCATCCCAGGCAGACGCTTCGTAAGCTCGCGAATCGCCCCCTGGAGGAAGACCCAACCGCCATAGAAGTAGACGGCTGTACCGAACAAGGCCGGAATGTACTGAGATCCGGAGAAGGCAGGTGCCGTATAGCCCAGCCAACTCTGGACCTCATGGGACCAGATCAATGTCGGGACGCTGAGGGCAAGCGCGATCCAGAAGCGGTCCCGAAACATCGCCACGCTGTGGCCGGCATGCCTGTCGTGGCCGTCATGGTCGTCATGCGCCGTATGACCGGGATGTCCATTGCCTCGATCCGCGACGGCTCTATCGCGCTCCGCGCCGCTCGCTCGGTGAGCAGTGTGTGACGGGGCGTCGGTCGTTTCGCGGAGCGCGTGAGTCGGTGGATCCCCTTCCGAGTGCTCAGGATGGCTAGGTCTCACCGGCGGCTCCTTGTCCGACCGGTGGTGAGCGGGGTGATGCCCCTCGTGGCCGTGGGGGGGCGTGCTCCCTTCTTTCATACGAATCGACTCCGGTACTCGGGTGTGAGTGCGGCGGACCTCGCCGGATGTATTGAAGCCAAGCGACCAGAGGGGGCTCTCCGACCGCCAGGGGATTTTACTCCGCCTAAAATAATCTACGACTGGTATCCTTCCGTGGAAACCGTGGTATATACGGTAGGTTTTCGTATCCTTCTCGTGAACGTCAGGGAATCAAACATGGCTCGGGACTCCGAATACGGGATCGACCCTTCCTCGGCGCCCCGCCTGCAGGATACCATTCGACTTTCGGCCGAAGGGCTCGCGAAGGTGCTGGGAGACCTAGAGGCGCGGGTAATGACTACGGTTTGGGAGCTTGCGGCACCGTCGACCGCACGCACGATTCACGCGCTGGTGATCGAGAAGCATCCCGTCGCCCTGCACACGGTGATCACGGTTCTGAACAGACTCGTCGCGAAAGGATTGCTTCGGCGAAGCAAACTTGACGAGATCCTGCATTACGAAGCGTGCCTGAGCCTGGATGAGTTCCTCAATCGAATTTCCCGTCACATCGTCGAGGGAGTCCTCTCCCTGGCGCCGGAAGCGGTCGCCGCGTCGTTCATCGATGTGCTTGCGGACCATGACCCCGGTCGGTTGGCGGATCTGGAGAAGCTGATCCGCCGACGCATCGAGGAACAGGAGGGCGATTGACGCCAAAACGAGAACTCCCTCCGCAACCGCATCGGTCGATCCGAAGCAGAGGCATCACAGGTCAATCGCCGTCATCGTCCGTAGGATCGCCGCGTCGGGTGGAGCCGAAGGAGGCGCGTGATCGCAATCTCCCGTTTCTGACTCCTCAGCGCGTTTCCGCCTCTTCGGCTTCCCTCTTCGTGGGCTGCACCGTCCCGTCGGCATGTTCCGGCGGAGCATACAGCGTGTAAAGACGGAGCGGATCGCTGCCGGAGGTGTTGATGACATTGTGTGCGGCGCCGGCGGGGATCACTGCCGCGCTGCCATCCTCGACGCCGTGCTCTCGGCCATCGATCACCACCATTCCCGTCCCCCGTTCGACCCGGATGAACTGGTCATGCTCTGTGTGCGTTTCCAGCCCGATCTCTTCGCCGGGCTGTAGGGTCATCAGGACGAGCTGAATGTTCGGGCCTGTGTACACGACGCGGCGGAAGTCGTCGTTCTCGATCGTATCGCGCTCGATGTTGGTCACGAAACCGTCCATGGGATCCTTTCGAGTTCAGAGTTCGATCACAGCGGCGGGCAAGACGAATGCCCTCATGTCGCTTCGGTCAAACGCTGGCGCGTAGATGTCGGCGGCAACCGCATTCAGTGCGCCCTGGGCGGCGCGATGTCTTCTACGCCGTGGCTCGGGACACTCAGAATCGGCGGCACCGGGAACCTCAGCCGCAACCACAGCCGCAGCCACCGCCGCCCTCCCGCCGAGGAATGCGGTGCGTCGGCATTCCGACTCCGTAGCCGGCGCGCCGGACCGCCTCGGTGAGGGCGCCCAGCGATGCCGCGGACGGATCGAAGCGAACGTGAGCAGTGCCTCGGGCGAGGTCCACGGCGGCTTCTCGAACTCCGGGTACGGCCGCTAGCGCATCTTCCACGTGGCGCTGGCACGAGCCGCAGGTCATGCCAGCAATCTCCAACGTGCGATCCTCGATTGTCGTAGTGGCTGTGTCTCTCATGGGGATACCCTCTCCGGTGGGGGCGATGGGACGACCGGTTCGGAACGCGACCGGCGAGGAATGAACGCTGGAACCCGAGCGGCGTAGCGGTCGTACTCGCTGCCGAACTCGGCCCGAACCTCCCGCTCTTCGCGTCGTGCCAGGCGTACATACATCACCACCAGCACGGGGAACATCAGCAGCGTGAGCAGCGTTGGCCATTGTAGCAGGAAGCCGAACAGGATCGCGATGAAAGCCATGTACTGTGGGTGCCGTACCCATCCGTATGGTCCGGTGTTGGCGAGTGTGTGGGACCGCTGCGCGGTATGCAGCACCCGCCAGGCGGCGGAGAGCGCCAGGAAGCCCCCGAAAATGAAAACATAGCTCAGTAGATGAAGCGGGTTCATATGCGGATCGCCGCCCCATCCGAAGACTGTCTGCCAGAGGTGTCCCGCATCGTGCGAGAACGGATCCATCCCTGGGTATCTCGACTGCAGCCATCCCGCCAGGAGATAGATCGTCAATGGGAAACCGTACATCTCCGCGAACAGCGCCACCACGAATGCGGAGAAAGCGCCCAACGAGCGCCAGTCCCTCCGACTCTGCGGCTTCGCGAAGCTGAACGCGAAGATGATGAAGACCGCGGAGTTGACCGCTACCAGAAGCCACAGACCATACGCGGGAATCTGAGCGTTCATCGTCGTTCCCCCTCACGAGAGGGATGGGAGTGGTTCGTTCGCCCGGCGGTGCCGCTTCCGAGGTCGGTTTCCTCAAGGTGCCCGCGATGCCCTCGGTGCATGAACAGATGGAGCAGCGGACAGAGCAGGAGCACGACTAGGGGCAGATAACTCAATGCGTGTGCGCGGTGCTCCGATACGAGAAAAAAGAAAGCGATGGCGAGAAAACCGACCAGCGCGATGTTGGCGCGGCTCATCCGACCTCGCCCTGCATCATGATAGCCGCCCGACATTGTGACCTCCGATCAGGCTGGGGAGACGGATTCGAGCGACCCTTCGCGGCAGGTCGCCGAGGCCTGCTATTGGATCATATGACTCTCGCCATTAAGCGAGGGTGAGGTCACGATGAAGATTGCTTCAAAATCCCCGAACTTCAGCAGCGCCGCCCGTCGGCGCTCGGACTGAGACCGTCGGCTCCCCGGAGGTGATTTTCAGGAGATCTTCATGGACCCTTCACGGTCATTTCATGGACCTACCCCCAACTTGTTCGACCTTTGGCACTTCGAGCTCTCTTCTTGAGGCGTTCGCTGCGCCTCGCCCCGCGAGAACGGGCACTCCATCATCCGAACATCCGGCAGGAAGGAAGACAACCGTGAAATGCACCGACGGATCCCCAGGGCGGCCGGAGTTGGAGCGTCTCACGGACCTCGCGCTGAATCTGCACTGGGCCTGGAACCACCGGAGCGCCGAGATTTGGGCGCTGTTGGATCCCGAACTCTGGGCGGCCACGCACAACCCCTGGGTGGTGCTGCAGACGGTCTCGAGGGCGAAGCTCGAAGCGTTTCTCGCCCAGCCGGAAAACGCGCAGCGCATCGAGCGGCTCATGGAACACCGGCACCGTCACCTGGCGGACACGGCGTGGTTCCGACGGAAGTATCCCGATGCGCCCTTGAGCCACATCGGCTATTTCAGCATGGAATTCGCTCTGAGCGAGGCGCTCCCCATCTACTCGGGCGGACTCGGCAACGTGGCCGGCGACCAGCTCAAGGCGGCGTGCGATCTCGATGTCCCCGTGATCGGCATCGGCCTGCTGTATCAGCGGGGGTACTTTCGCCAGGTTATCGGGCCTGACGGTAATCAGGAGGCGCACTTCCCGTACAACGATCCAGGGCAGTTGCCGATCATGCCGGTACGCGATCTGGAGGGTGAATGGGTGCGCGTCGAACTCCCGCTGCCGGGTCCTCCGGTCCGGTTGCGAGCGTGGCAGGTGCAGGTAGACAGGCGTACCTTGTACCTGCTCGACAGCAACGATCCGGCAAATCCGCCGACCGCTCGGGCCATTACCGGGGAACTCTACGGCGGGGGGGCGGAGTTACGCCTGCAGCAGGAGGTCGCGCTCGGCATTGGTGGGTGGCGCCTGTTGCGCGCGCTTGGCGTGGAGCCCGAAGTCTGCCACCTCAACGAAGGACATGCGGCCCTGGCGGTGCTCGAGCGAGCGCGGTGCTTTGCCGCCGACACCGGGTGTTCCTTCGAGGCAGCTTTGGTGGCAACCCGCGCCGGGAACGTCTTCACCACCCATACCGCGGTGCCGGCCGGTTTCGATCGCTTCGCCCCGGCGCTCGTCGAGCGCTACCTCGCTGGCTACGCAAAGGAAGAGTTGGGGATCTCACCAGGCGAGCTACTCGCTCTGGGGCGCGAGAACCGCGAGGACCCCGGCGAGCCCTTTAACATGGCCTACGTCGCCGCGCGGGGTAGCAGGGCAATCAACGGGGTGAGCCTACTCCATCGCACAGTGAGCAGGCGGCTCTTCCGAACGCTCTTCCCCCGGTGGCCGGAGTGCGAGGTGCCTGTCGGATCCGTAACGAACGGCGTCCACGTCCCAAGCTGGGACTCGCCCTCGACGGACGCCCTCTGGACCCGTCTGTGCGGCCACGGGTGTTGGAGCGGTGCCAGGGAAGCGCCAGGCGAGGAACTCACGCGCGTTCCCGATTCGGAGCTGTGGGCACTCCGAAATGCGAACCGAGAGGCGCTCGTCACATACATCCGCGAGCGTTTGCCGCGCGAGCTCTCTGCCGCGGGCGCCCCGCCGCAGCAGGTGGATCGGGCACGTCATGTCCTCGATCCGGAGGCCCTCACCCTCGGCTTCGCGCGACGTTTCGCGACCTATAAACGCCCGACTCTCCTCCTCCGCGATCCCGCTCGCCTGCGCCGCCTTTTCTCGGCATCCGACCGTCCAATCCAGCTAGTCATCGCCGGCAAGGCCCACCCGGCCGACGCGATAGGTCAGGCGATGATTGCGGAGTGGGTGCGGTTCAGCCGCCTTCCTGATCTCGAGGGTCGTGTCGTCTTCATTCCCGATTACGACCTACTCCTCGCCGAACATCTGGTACAGGGCGTCGATCTCTGGATCAACACGCCCCGGCGGCCTTGGGAGGCCAGCGGAACAAGTGGTATGAAAGTCCTCGTCAACGGAGGCCTGAACTTGTCGGCGTTGGATGGGTGGTGGGCGGAGGCGTTCAAGCCCGAGTACGGGTGGGTGATCGGCGATGGCGAGGAGCACTCGGACGATCCCGGCTGGGACGCCGCCGAGTCGCGCGATCTCTACGCGGTGTTGGAACAAGAGATCGTGCCCGCTTTCTACATACGTGATTCAACCGGCGTCCCCACGGCGTGGACGGCTCGGATGCGCGCCAGCATGAGCACGTTGACATCGCGGTTCTCGACCAACCGGGTGGTTCGCGAGTATACCGAACGCTATTACCTTCCGGCGGCGGAGGCATATCGCGCCCGAGCCGCGAACGGCGCTGCACAGGCCGATCGCCTGCTGGCCTGGCAACGTCAAATCGCCGCCCGCTGGACCGACGCCCGTTTCGGGGCGCTCCGCGTGGAGACACGGCAAAGCGAACATCACTTCGCCGTCGAACTCCTGCATGGCGGGTTGGATCGGGAAGCTATCCGAGTCGAGCTCTTTGCGGAGCCGCTCGAGGAGGAAGAGCCGTTCGTCCGCGTCATGACGCGAGGGCGGGCTCTGGAAGGAAAGCACGGCGGATACGAGTACGTCGCGAGCGCACCGGCCGTTCGGCCGGCGAGCAATTACACCCCCCGGCTGATCCCCCACCACCCCGAGGCAAGTATACCTCTCGAAGCTCCGCATATCCTCTGGCAGCGCTGACGAAAGGTCGGTGCAGACTCCGCCCATTCCCTGGCGGGCTCGGGATGCACCGCCTCGGATCACGCGCTCCGGTGACGCTCGTCGCTCCCGTCCCTCAGGCGAGCCACTGAGGAAAACATGCCCGAAGTCAGCGGTCTATTGCGCCCCCGCATTGCCGCCTTGAGGTCGGCGACGCTGGTGGCGTGTCGGTTCCGGGTCGGTCGGTTCCTCGGATCCCTTGAACCCAACCTCCCGAAATTCCGCTCGCCGTGCGCGCAGGGCCTCGATTTGCGGGTGCTCGACATCCACACCCGCGAGGTGTGGGATCTTTCGAGTCGTCGACGGAAGGAACGTCTTTGTGATCCCGAGCGCAGCGTCCGTCTTCCGAATCGATGTCTGGGGATCGGTCTCGAGTTCGGTCAATGCGCGGATGCAGTCGATGGTCTCGGGCACCACGATCGCCTCGTTGTGCACCTGGAACGTGAGGTAAACCTCGCGCTCGTCCGCTGCGAGCGCGTCCTCCCAAACCGCAACCTCCCACATGTCGTCGCGCGGGCGGTCCAGGTCGCGCATCAGCTCGATCACCGAGTTGAGTGCCACCAACCCCTCGTCCGCCCGCACGAACGCGATGCGCGGTGCGTCCCAGAGCGCGTCGCGCAGTTCGTCCACGCTTACCGGCCTCGTGGTCTCGACCATCGCGAAGTGGATATGGCTGAGGTTGTACGGTCCGGCGGCGGCCATCGTCGTGATGTCGAGATCCGGGATCACCGTGCGCGCATCGGGACCCTGATGGCTCGGTACCGTGATCTCCGGAATAACGGTATTGATCATTCCGTTCAGATGTGATTCCCACGGATCCGTAGCCCGCCGGAAAAGCACTGCCCGAACCCGCTTTACCCATCCGTGACGGTGCAGCGCATGCGAGATTCGACTGAGGGCGGTCGTGTTGCACGAGACGACACGGGCGGAGTTTTTGCCCAACGCACCCCGATAGTTGACCTGCGCAACGAACGAGTAGCCGGCCACCTCGTGTTTCTCCCCGCCCTGCCAGATCGACTTCACTCCGGCGGCCTCGTACCGCGGCCGGTTCTGCGCACCCACCTTCTTGGGAGTGCAGTCGACCACCACATCCACCCGCTCCAACAAGTCGTTGAGACCGCCGGCAACGGGGACGCCTGCCGCCTCCATGGCGTCCCCCGCCTCGTCCGTGGCCGCATAGATTGCGTAGCCGCGCTCCACCGCCAGGCGGATGCGGTAGTCCGAGACCACGTCGGCTACACCGATCAGCTCCATGTCATCCTGCAGCGTCACCGCGTCGGCGACGCGCTTGCCGATCACGCCGTAGCCGTTCACGGCCACCCGGGCTATGCCATTCTCCATCGCGTCCTTCCTTTCGGTGGTTTGCCTAGATCGCCAGCACGCGGGCGAGCTCGAGCAGCTCCGTATCGAACGTCTTCTTCCGGCCGGCTACTTCCGCGAGAGGCGTAGCCACGATCTCTCCGCTTTGCAGCCCTACCAACACTCCGTGCCGGCCGACGGCGAGCCGCTCGGTCGCCGCCGCCCCGAGCCGTGTACCAAGGAGGCGGTCGAAC
>CAZUVK010000002.1:7575-32765 GCA_964623785.1 uncultured Gemmatimonas sp.
TCGAAGCCAAGGTCCGCGCCCCTCTCCGCGACATAGTCCGCCAACCCGGCGGCATTGTAGCGAGCACCTTCGGCCGCCACGATCAGCGCGTGGCTCTTCCCCCGGCCGTAGGTGCTCTGAACCTCGCGTACCACCCACTCTGGATCGGTTTCAACCTCGGGGATGATGACGATCTCGGCCCCGCCCGCCAGGCCGGACATTAGCGCCAGATAGCCACTGTCCCGGCCCATCACCTCGACGACGAAGGCGCGCTGGTGAGACGAGGCCGTGATCTTCAACCGGTCGATCGCCTCCAGCGCAACGTTCAGCGCGGTGTCCACTCCCAGCGTGATATCCGCGCCGTACAGGTCGTTGTCGATCGTGGAAGCGATCCCGACCACAGGGAAGCCTCTCGCCGAGAGCGCGTGCGCACCGGTCTGTGAACCGTTTCCGCCGATGACCACCAGTCCCTCGACACCGTGTTCGTTCAACCGCCTCGCCGCCGTATTCTGCCCGTCTCGGGTCTTGAACTCGGGTGAGCGAGCACTGCCCAGGATGGTGCCTCCCTGCTGAATGATCCCACCGACATCACGCGGTCCAAGCGGGATGAGATCCCCTGCGATCAGCCCGGCGAAGCCGTGCCGTATCCCCACCACTTCCCAGCCGCGGCCCAGTGCCGTCCGGACCACGGCTCGCACCGCGGCGTTCATGCCTGGCGCATCTCCACCGCTGGTCAGCACGGCGATCTTCATGGTCCGTATGGTGTCGCGGTCTGCCGATGCACGAGAGAGACACACTATGTGAGTACGGGAATGAAATGCTCGTGAAGCGCGGATGAAGGTCCGTTCATGTTCCGTTGTCGCTTTGGCCGCCGGAGGGATGGCTCCATGCCGCACAAACGCGGCGGCCTGATGGGAGCCTCGCCGCGAAAGGCTATTGTCCCGTCTCTGGGAGGCGAGGCTCGGATCTCGCGCCAGGTTTGGGGTCGGCTGAAGAAACCTTCACATCAGTTTCACGACAGATTCACGACGCTTGCGCCAGGATGCGATCGGGCATGCCGCCGCGTTGGGCAAACGGCCCCCCGTCGGCGACGCAAGAAACAGCGCAGCCGTTGCCGCGAAATCTGTCGAGGGGACGGGATGGAAACATGGTTGGAGGGGAAGGCAGCCCGGTCCTCGGCGGAGACTTGACGATCGGTCGGGCGACCGCCGTGGCACTCGCCCGATGGGTCCGCGTGCGCACCTTTCGGACAACCCGAACGACTGGAGAATCATGATTGAAATCACGAAGAAACAGAACGGCACGCACCGGGTGGTGTTCGTCCTTCCGGAAGGAATAGAGGTGGAACGTGCGTGTGTCGTCGGCGATTTCAACGGCTGGGAAGCCTCACGGCACCCGATGAAGAAGACCAAGACTCGTTGGCGCGCCGCGGTGGATCTCGGCCCGGGCGAATACCAATTCCGCTATCTTGTAAACGAAGGAGAGTGGTACAACGAGGAAAGTGTGAACCGTTGTCCAAACCCTTTCGGCGGCGAGAATGCGTTGCTCTCGCTGCCGTGAAGCGAAGTCGCTCGTTGCCAGGGCGCGTGAACGTCCGCGTTTCCGGCGACGAGGTGAGAAGCAATCAGACGAAAGGTGCGCCCATGCCGGTTTCCTCCGTCGCCCGCGTGTACGATCGGGTCTCGCGGGTCTACGATCTATACGAGACGGCGATGGATAGGATGGGTGGTCGCGAGCGCCGCCGCCGAGTTCTGAGCGGGGCGACGGGGCGCGTGCTGGAGGTCGGGATCGGAACGGGACGGAATCTGGAACACTACCCGGCGGGTGTCGAGCTGACGGCGATCGACATCTCCGGGGAAATGCTGGCCCGGGCGCGCCAACGCGCCGCCGAAATGGGGCGCGAGGTACAACTGGAGCTTGCGGATGTCGAGGCACTTCCCTTCGCGGATGCCACCTTCGATACCGTTACCGCAACTTGCGTATTCTGCTCCGTGGCGGATCCCGTACGGGGATTGCGGGAAGTAAAGCGAGTCGTGAAGTCCGAGGGGCGTGTACTCCTCCTGGAGCACGTCCGGCCACGCAATCGGGTGTTCGGAGCGCTGTTCGACCTCCTCACTCCGCTCACCCGTCGGCTTTTCGGACCGGCGATCAACCGCCGCACGGAGGACAACTTGCGCTCGGCTGGATTGGAGCTTTCGAGTGTGCGTGGCGAGGGGATCTGGCGTGAGATCGTGGCGCGACCCGGGTTGCCGAGCTAGGAGCGGAAGGCGCCGCAACGACGTACCACCTGAGGTATCAAGCTCGCGCGGGGAAGTGCTGTCCGGCGGACACGGACCGATCACCTTCGCGGTTTCCGTCCCTCACTCCAAGGATTGCAGCCGATGATCCACTCAATCGAACAACTTCTCGGAGACGAGGCCGAAAGCCTGCTATCCCACGAATGCCGGACCATTCCGAAGGAGAAGCTGAATCTTCCTGGATCCGACTTCCTCAATCGAGTTTTCGTCCCGAGTGACAGGCCGATCCCGGTCCTGCGGAATCTCGGGTCGATCCTCGGCCACGGGCGTCTCGCCGGTACCGGGTATCTTTCCATCCTTCCAGTCGACCAGGGTATCGAGCACTCGGCGGGCGCCAGTTTCGCTCCCAATCCGACGTACTTCGATCCCGAGGAGATCGTTCGTCTCGCCATCGAGGGCGGATGCAATGCGGTCGCGTCGAGTCTCGGTGTCCTGGGCTCGGTCGCACGCCGCTATGCACATCGGATTCCTTTCATCGTCAAGCTGAACCACAACGAACTGCTCAGCTACCCAAACTCCTATGACCAGGTGTACTTCGGCCAGGTCGACCAGGCGTTCGAGATGGGCGCGGTCGGCATTGGCGCCACGATCTATTTCGGATCTGCGGAGTCACGCCGCCAACTCCAGGAGACGAGTGATGCGTTCAAGCGTGCCCACCAGTTGGGTATGGCCGCCATCCTCTGGTGTTACCTGAGAAACGAGGCATTCGAGCGGGAAGTGGACTACCATACGAGCGCGGACCTGACGGGGCAGGCTAACCACCTGGGGGTCACCATCGAAGCCGACCTCATCAAGCAGAAGCTGCCGACGAACAACGGCGGCTACCAGGCGCTGGAAGACTTCGGCAAAACGCACTCGCGGGTCTACAAGGACCTGACCTCGGATCACCCGATCGACCTGGTGCGTTATCAGGTCGCCAACTGCTATATGGGCCGGGTCGGCCTTATCAACTCCGGTGGCGCGTCGGGAAAGAACGATCTGCAGGAAGCGGTGCGAACGGCACTCATCAATAAGCGAGGCGGAGGGATGGGCCTGATCTCGGGTCGCAAGGCGTTCCAGCGGCCGATGAAGGAGGGCGTCGATCTCCTCAACGCGATTCAGGATGTCTACCTGGACGAACGCGTTACGGTCGCATAGCGCGAGTCCGGGGGGTCGTCGGGACCGATGGGCGTGATCGCTCTTCGTATCGAACCCTCCCTGGGTGGCGGTTCTCATCGAAGCCTATCCCACCGACACTCCACGGTAGCGGGGCAGCACGACACGGAACTCAGCTCCTCCGCCCTTCCGATTCGCGGCCGTAATACGCCCATCATGAAGTTCGACGATCGCATGGACGATCGAAAGCCCCAGTCCGGCGCCGGCGGCGTCGCCGGACGGAGTTCGCGAAGGATCCCCACGATAGAATCGCTCGAAGAGTCGGTCGAGCTGTCCAGGCGGGATCCCCGGGCCGGTATCGAGGACATCGAGGTGGACATCGTCCCGGTCGGCGGCTAGGCGCACCTCAACCCGACCTCCCCGCGGCGTGAACTTGACGGCGTTTTCCGCGAGATTCCACACGACTCGGGCCATGAGATCCGGATCGAAGAAGCCCATGAGACTCGTTGGAGCTTCCACGCGCACCGCAATGTCCTTGGATGCGGCGTACGCCGCCAGCCTCTCCGCCGTCCGGCGAGTGACTTCCACCAAGTCACCCTCCCGCAATCGCGCCTGCATGGTACCCGAATCGGAGCGGGCCAGCGTGAGCAAGTCATCCGAAACACGGCACAGGCGCTCGACTTCCTGAAGCCCGCTGTCGATCACCCGCCGGTATTCCTCCGGTGAGCGGTCCCGTCGCCGCGCTAGCTCCAGCTCACCGCGCAACGCCGTCAGAGGCGAGCGGAGTTCGTGACTCGCATCCGCTGTAAAACGGCGTTGCGCCTCGAACGCCTCTTCAAGCCGTTGGAGCATCCTATTAAGTACGTCGACGAGTCGTCGGTACTCCCGCGTATCGGCATAGGCGCGGATCCGGTGTCGATGAGCCGCCGGCCCGATGGCCTCGACCTGATCGATAATTGCGTCCACTGGGCGGATTGCATAGCTCGCCAGCCACCAGCTCCCGAGGAAGGTCGTGAACCCGGAGACCAGCACGATCGCGCCGAGGAAGAACATTACGTTTCGTAGTAGCCGGTCGCGTGCCTCGAGTGGAGCTGCAAAAGAACGTGTTGGGCGTGGGCCGGCCCATGCCGCGCAAGCGGATAATAGAGCGACCGAATCGGAAAAGACTGAAATTCCTGCTCGCGCCATACCAACTGGCCCCGCTCAGCCTCGCGCAGCGCAACCGTATCGAGCGGAAGGTCCACCGTGATGTACCGAGTGCGCAGGAGACTCTCTCCGTGGGACAGCCAAACCTGCGCATAACGGTTAAGGTCACGAATCGACTCTGCTTCGTCCGGCGTGAGATCCCATTCATGGAATGCCATTCCCCCTGCCGCGGTGCTGGTGACCGACGCCGCTTGGAAGGAAGCGATGTTGAGCAGCGTCGAGTTCAACTCACGATCGAGTGTCTGGCGGATAGCCACGTGGGCCAGCACGGACATGGCGGCGCACACCAACGCCATCGCAAGCGCAAAGCGAATCGCGAGCTGAAACCGGAAGGAGTGAGTCACGAAGCGTCCCGTCGCCGCAATATGAACCCGACACCGCGCACCGTCTGGATGAGGGGGTCGCCTCCCCCGCCACGCAGCTTCCTCCGCAGGTTGCCGACATGGACGTCCACGACGTTACTCATCGGATCGAAGTGCAGATCCCAAACCTTTTCCAAAAGCTCCGTACGGCGCACCACCTCCTCGGGATGCATCATGAAGTATTCGAGAAGTTGGAACTCCTTCGCGGTAAGGTCGAGCGGTTCCCCGGCGCGATGAGCGGTGTGTCTCAACCGATCGAGCTCCAGGTTCTGGAAGATCAAATGTTCGGTTCGCCGGGCGCCCCCGCGCCGGAGCAACGCACGCACCCGGGCCAGCAGTTCGCCGAACCCGAACGGCTTCGTCAGATAGTCATCCGCCCCGGCGTCGAGGCCGCGGACCACGTCATCCTCGGAGTCCCGCGCCGTGAGCAGGAGCACGGGCACACGCTTTTCTCTGCCGCGGATTTCCCGTACGATCTCATAGCCGCTCTTTCCCGGAAGCATCACGTCCAAGATCAGAAGGTCGTAATCATAAACGTGTGCCTTCATCGCGCCGTCGGCACCGTCATGCGTCACGTCGACGGAGTATCCGTCCTCCCGCAGGCCCTGTTCGAGAAAACTCGCGACCTTCTTATCGTCCTCCACTACCAGTATTCGCATGGGGCTCGCTCCGGGCCGAATGGAATCGGCGGCGCACCGTTCTCGTGATCGGTCACCTCCTCTTCTACAAGGCGTAAAATAGCCTCGCCACCCCCAAACTCCAGTCCTTACCCCTCGACGGAGCGAGCTCGATACCGGTATTTCGAGTCCGATGAAGATCTCTTCACGGTGACTTCACCGCGACTTCACGTGCCTCTGGAGATCATTGGAGGGCGGATTTCTCCACCGCGCCAATCGGTCACGCCTCGTGCAGCGCGGTTCCGACAATGGTCCACTCCGCCGGAGAATCATCAATGCGGGGATTCATCTCGAAGTCTCACGCCGAGGGCAACCCTCTCGCGGGCGGGCCTCCCGGTACTGAGGCAGCGCCGAGTTCCCGACCGCCCGGGCAAACTTCGCCAGCGAACGGATTCTGGGTCGCCGAGGAAGTAGAAGATCTGGTTGTCGGCCTGCTGGAGATCACGGGTGTCGAAAGCTCGGGAGCGGACGTGGTGTTCCACGGGCGTCCTTTGCCCGCTGCAGCCCGGTCATTCGACCAACTGGCGGGCGAGGCGCGAGCACGCGGGTTCGACCTGCGCTTGCTTGAAGGGAATCCGGGAAAGGCAGCCGTCGTCGCGACGACGGCTACATCGGAACCGGTGCTGCGGTCTCGCCCAGCGCGAAATGCACTGCTCCTGCTTGCAACGCTACTGACAACGACCTGGGCGGGAGCGTTGCACCAGGGCGTGAACCTCCTCCTGGAGCCGACACGGTGGGCCATCGGGCTACCGTACGCGCTGGCCCTCCTCGGCATTCTCGGGGTTCACGAGATGGGACACTATCTTGTGGCTCGCCGCCGTGGCGTGCAGGTCACGCTGCCGTATTTCATCCCCGCTCCGTTCTTCCTGGGAACGTTCGGCGCATTCATCCGCATGGGCGGTCGTGTTCGTGACCGGGCGGCTTTCTTCGATGTGGCGATTGCCGGACCCCTGGCGGGCCTGGCCGCCGCGGTGGCGGCGCTCCTGTACGGATTGACCTTCGGAAGCACCGCGATGGGACACGGGATGAATCCCCGGTCATCATCGTTGGTCTACGCCGCCTACCGGCTCACGGGCGGCGATCCGTCCGCCACCCTGGTGGAGTTCGGCGCTATCGCGTTCGCCGGGTGGCTTGGCGTTCTGATCACAGCTCTCAACCTGATTCCTGTCGGTCAGCTCGATGGCGGTCACATCGCCTATGCCCTTCTGGGTGGGCGCAGGGCGTCGACCGTTGGGGCGGTGCTGCTCGGGCTCCTCGTCGCCGGCGGGCTGCTTTACGCGCCCCATCTGTTGATGTGGGCCGCGGTCGTATGGGCGGTCGCGGGGTTGCGGCACCCGCCCGCGCAGAATGAACTTGCGCCGCTCGGCCCTGGGCGCACCATGCTCGCGTTAGCCACTCTCGCGCTCCTGGTGGCAATCGTCCTCCCATGGCCGGCGTGAGTTCCTCCGACCGGCGCATCCCAATGGTGAGATGCGGACATCGACTGACGTGGCGTGCTCACCAGCCTTCGCCGTTACGGGGCCATAGCACGTGAATGCGTACGGGAGAAGTCATACCCCAGACGCAGCCTTCTCCCGACATAGCTGTCCAGCGACTCCCCACCACGCAGCCCCCGACGCAAGCGTATTCTGAGTTGGGAAGCCAACTCGGGCTACCGAAGGTGAGGCATGCGTCTGACGGGAGAAGGAACCATGATCCTTGGTCTCATACACTCCGCGACAGCATCTGCCCTCGCCCCTCAGATCGAATGGAACTGGGGCAAAGTCGCGTTCTCACTGCTGGTCTTTGGGGTTCTGTCTCTTGCGATCTGGTTCCCCGGTTCTCAGCGCGCGGAGCGGATTCAGAATGCTCAGCCGGATCGAACCGGGTGAAGGCGGCTGGGTCCCTGTGGCGGCATCCGTGAGCGGTTACGAGTCCGTGCGGCCATGTACTCCGCTCCGAACGCAGCAACCCCAATTTAGCCACCTACCGCCCGATGGCCGGATACCCCTTTCGGGCCAGTTCCCCTTCAATCCGGGCAAGGTCGATAACATCGGGTTCGTAAGACACGACTGCCCGACCGATCTCGACTGACTTTGTCGTGACCCCTGGGAGGGACGCGAGCGTTTGTGTCACGTGAGCCACGCAATGCCCGCAACTCATGCCCTGGATGGATAGCTGCGCTGTGTTCATTGGCTTATTCCTTCCTAATTCCCAAGCAGATACACCGTGTTGTCGCGCTCCGCGGGGAAAGATAGTATACCCCCCTACCCTATGTCAATCGCCCGGAATATTCGCCGTGAGACACGGTCCACGCGAAAAGGGCGGCGCGGCTTTACGCGGCGTCAAGCCGTGGGTATATTCAGACTAAGGACGTCCGATCGAATCGCCGGGAAGCCATGACGAAGAAATCAACTCGTTCGCATATCGCACCTGACGAGCCGCGCCTGCACGACTCCGTCCGCCTTGGAGCGGAAGGGCTCGCGAAAGTGCTCGGTGATCTGGAGCTCCGCATCATGAAAGTCGCCTGGGGCTTGGGTCGACCGGCGACAAGCCGTGAAGTATACGAGCGGGTGGTTTCCTATCACAACGTGGCGATCCTGACCGTGGTCACCGTCATGAACCGGCTGGTCGAAAAGCGTCTCCTGACGCGGGAAAAGCGGGATGGACTCCTGCACTACGAGCCGACGATGAGTGAGGCGGAGCTGAACGCGTTCGCCGTTCGCCGTGTCGTCGAGGGGATTCTGTCCCTCGGGAAGTCGGCTATCGCGGTCTCGTTCGTGGATGCACTGGCCGAACAGGATCCGGAGCAGCTCGCGGAACTGGAGCGCATCGTGCAGCGTCGCCTTCGAGGGGAGGAAACATGACGCGAAGTAGCGAAAGAGGGAACGCGCCGCGCTCCCGGCTCGCGAGTATGGAGCGGACGCGCCGTCGAGTGATCGCCTTGGGGATCGCCGCGCTCGTCGTTCTCGCCCTGAGCCCGCTCTTCAGCCATCATGTGCTTCCGATCGGTGAGACTGTGGGAGCCAGCCGCAGTCATTTGGTCGCCCTTTGCGTGGTCGCGCTAAGGGCACTGATCACGCCCTTGCACGATGTATTTCATGTCCTCTTCTGGGGTGGCCTTCTGTACGCCATTTGGGATCGGGTACGGGCCGGAAGGCTGGCACGAAGGGGCCTCTCGCTTTTCTCGGTGACCGAAACCCGAGCCGGCGACCCGCTCTGGCTGGCAGCGGAGGAAGCCGGAATCGATCCGGCGAGGGTGCGGTCGGCGGCGGGTCTTCCGGGCGCCGCCCTCACCATCGGCTGGTGGAAACCCTCGGTATATGTTGCTTGTGAGACGATCGAGCGCCTCGACCACGCCCAGCTCGTAGCCGTCTTGACGCATGAAGGCGCGCACGTGCGGCGCCGGGATCCGCTTCGCCTTTCGCTCCTCCGCTTTCTCTCCTGCATGCTCTTCTGGCTTCCCGCACTCCGGGAGCTTGCGGATGACCTGGCAGACGAAGTCGAAATCATCGCCGATGACGCGGCCGCTGCCCGACAGCCCCTTGTGCTCGCTTCGGCGCTCGTCGAGGTGGCGAAGTTCGCGCGACACCCGCTTCCGGAGTCCGCGGTCGGTTTCCACGCACGTCCACTTTTCGAGAGGCGGGTTCGGCGCCTAATCGGTGAGGAGCCGGCGCCACACAGTCACCTCACTCGTCGTTCCACCATCGGAGCGGCGTTCGTGCTCTTCCTCGTCATGGGTTCCGGCACCGTGATGGCTCACGCCTCGAGCGGACCGACTTCGTACCACGCGGATCACTGCGACGGCCACGACGTGCCGGCAGCCCGCCATCTCTTCTGCCTCTTCGATCAGCGAGATCAGGCGGCCGAAGATTGCCTTCATCAGGCTCACCAGCAATCCACGTAATTTGATGAACGCGTTTCATTTGGGGTCCAGTTTTCGCGCGGTGGCATTCTTTACGCTATGTAAAGCCGGGATGCGTATAAGGCGGTTTCCGGGGATATCGGAGCCCCTTCGGATGGACGGAAAGGATCACGTATGGGGTAGGCGGGACATGAGTGGAATTTTCGGACGGAAGGCTTCGAACGAGGGACCCACAGTCCCGACTAGGGCCGCCAAAGCCGTCGTAGTTGCGGCGATGCTACTGGCTACGCCGTCTCTCGTCAACGGACAAACCGACTACTACAACACGGATTCAGGTCGTCCGGTTCGTATTGAGGATGCCTATCCCGTGGAGCGCCATGCCTTCGAATTGCAGGTCGCGCCGCTGCGGCTGGAACGAAGCGATGGCGGAGCCTATCACTGGGAGTTCAAACCGGAGTTGGCTTACGGGATTCTTCCCCGCACCCACGTGGAGATTGGCCTGCCCCTCAGTTTCCGCGACCGGGAGGACGGTGATTCGGAGTTCGGGGTTGGCGGAATCGACGTCTCGGCACTTTACAACTTGAACATCGAGACAGCCGGTTTGCCAGCGTTTGCGCTAGCCGGTTCTGTGTTGGTCCCCGTGGGCAGTGCGGCTCCCGATGGTGTCTACCCATCGGTGACGGCGATCGCGACCCGCACGTTCAGGCCAGCGCGTATCCATCTCAACGCGCAGTACACGTTGGGCTCCGAGCCCGAGGCTCTGGACGACGTGGGCGATGCATCGCGGTGGATGGCAGGGATCGCCGTGGACAGAGCTTTTCCGCTCCGCGCTTCGCTGCTGATTGCGGACATCTACGTCGAGCAGCCGCTTCGCCGAGGCGAAGAAACGCGATGGACCGTGGAGGCCGGCGCACGCTACCAGCTCGATCCCTACTTCGCGTTGGACGCTGGGGTTGGCCGGCGGCTGACCGGGGACGACCGAGCATGGTTCGTCACCTTCGGGGCAGCCCGGGTCCTTGCCATTCGCCCGCTGGTCCCCTTGCCCCGGTAGCGAACGCGATCGTTGCGCCGGAGACGATCGTTTCGGCGAGATTTCAACCCGAAGAAGCGCGATACCGCTGAGGAGATGGAGAACACGATGAACCGCAATCCGAAAATCACCCGTGCCCTGGCTCGGATGGCGCTGGCGTTCGTCATCGCCGTCGCCGCAACCCCGGCGAACGCTCAATGGGTCCAGGAATACGAGCAGTTCTACCTACCGGCCTCCCACAACTGGGTCTTCAGGGACAACTACGCGGGCGCGGATCGCCTGTTCAACGCTTTCGATTACGGACACGCGATTCTCTACGAGGAACTCTACACCGCTCCCTACGGTCCCGTGGAACGCCTGGAGGTGGACCGGTATGAGTTCCTGACGGAACGGCTGCTCAGGCGTCCGCCCCGTTTGCCGCTGGAGGAGAGGGCAATCGCGATCTCATACGCCAAGCTCGTACCGGAAGCCAAGCAGATGTTCGAGTGGGCGCATCTAGCGCACCGCCAGATATACGATGTCTTAGCGGACGAGCGACTGTCTATGGAGCAGAAGGACGCCGCGATCGCCGAGCTGCTTGCCTATTACCGCAGTCGTCCCGACCTCGCGTTCAGTTCAGTGCCGAAGAGTATGGACATCATGGACGGCCAGCACTTTTCGCTCGCCTTCCGGGGACGCTATCCGAAATTCAACGGGTTGATTTGGGCGTACCATTGGCTCCAGGTCGGGCTCTACGAGCCGTTGCTCGTGAACACCGACGCCAGCAGTCGCGCGGCTGGAGTCAATGCGACCGTAGGACGCTTCTGGCAGATGCTGGAAGAGCCGCCTGGAAAGATGCCGCACCTGATGCCGATGACGAGTGGGGTCGCGCCCACCTTCGCGTCCCGTTATCCCGAGGCGGCGATCATCTTCGACAATCTTCACATGATGCATGACATCATCTCGGACATTCTCACGTCCGAAGGAGTGCCCAGGGACCGGAAGAGAGCGGAGATCCTGAGAGCGGCGGAGATGTTCCGCGATGACGAGGCCTACGCGATCTCGATGGAGGAGTGGGAGATGATGGGCGAGATGATGGGATCGAACAACATGGGCGGTCTGGCTGCGGGTTTCCTACCGGAACTTCCCGAGCCCACGGTCCCGTATGGGATGTCGATGGCGGGGATGGATCATGCGGGGATCGCCGGAACTCAGGGTGGGCAGCATGGCACTACCGACCAGTCAGGGGCGATGGATCACGCCGCTATGGGCCACGCGATGCCAGCGGACTCCATAGGCGGGAGTGGCATGATGTCGGAAGAGCACATGCGTATGATGCACGAGATGCACACGCGGATGATGGCGGACCCCGTGATCCGTGAACGAATCGCGACGGATCCCGTGATCCAGCGGATGATGGCCGAAATGGATATGACCATGCCCCTTGGCGGTTCGGCGGGTATGGTGGGACCAGCACCTAGCGAGACGGCGAGGGCGATGGACTTCATTGTCCGCCTGCTCTCCGACCCGGAGGTGCAAGCGCGTATCCATGCCGACCCACGTCTACACGAGATCTGGAGCGACCCGGAGGTGCAGCGACGCATCGCGGAGCTTCCTTCGGAGCGGCCAGCGGATGTCCAGGACCCCTCTGCGGATCCGCATCAACATCCATGAAATGGTGCGGGCCTATTACCTCGGGATGAGGAGCTGCGATGTATACCCGATTGGGGTTCGGTCTCGTTTGCGGATTCATGCTCGTCGGATGCTCGGACTCCGGCGTGCAAAAGGTCGACGACGGGGAGATACTGACGGTGGCCGACAGCGCCGCCGCTCCTCCCGCGGAGCCGAACCACGAGACGCACGCAATGCTGGATGCTGTCGCCGATGGGCTCGGATCAGCCGGTGCGACCCCGGTGATGGATCACGCCGCGATGGCCGAGGCTGATCGCTCGGATCCAACGAACACGTCGGGTGAACATCCGATGGATCACGAGCCAGCGGATATCGAGCAGATGGACCACGGGCAGATGGACAGCTCGCCCGCCCAGAGCGCTTCACCGGTTATGGACCATGCCCATTCCCCAGCGGGTGGGACGCAGGATAGCTCTGGCCCGGCACATACCATGGACGGCATGCCCGCCGGCGCTCGGACCGTCGAGCACGGAGATCCGCTTCTCATGCTGGTGCGTGCGCTGGTCCAGGATTCGGTGGTACAGCGGAAAATTGAAGGGGACCCGATCCTTCGCGAGGCGTGGTCCGACCCCGGAGTTCGGGACGTCATTCTGGAGCAGCCATGAGCAGGCGGTCGGTAGATCGTCCCAGAGGGCGCCGAGGTTTGAGGCACGCCTTACCTCTCGTATTCGCCGTCTTATGCGCTTCGTTGGGTCTTCCCGATGACGGCTTCGCCCACTTGGAGCTGCGAACGTCGAATCCCGCCGATGGCGATCGCCTCACCATCGCCCCGCGAGAGCTTCGGCTGTCGTTCAGCGAACCTGTGGTGCTGACGGTGGCACGTGTGGAACTCTGGGGATCATCGGGTGCCATCACGCTCGCTGCTCTCCGCTTGGATCCCGATTCGACTACGGTACTGATCGCGCCGATCCCGGACGAGCTGACGGCTGGCACTTACACAATCCACTGGCAGGTAGCGAGCTCGGACGGCCACCCTGTCCGCGGCGAATACTCGTTCGACATCGAGTCGGGTATTCAGCCGAACGAGCGAGATTCAATCCCGCTGCACTCGGCTCCATCGTTTCCCTCTAGCTCGGACTTCGATGCGGGGGATCCCCTGTATACAGCAGTGCGGTGGCTGAATTTCCTCGGACTACTGGGTGTGGTCGGAGTGGTTGCTTTCCGTTTCGCGGTCCTGCCTGTCATGGTTCGGAGGGGCGGAACGCTCGAGCGGAGTTTGCTCGGGCCTGCGACTAGACGAGGTGCGGAGCTGGGGCTATGGATGGCGGCGCTGCTCGCGGTGGCAACCTTCCTCCGGCTGTATGCCCAGTCATATGCGTTGTATGGGACGGAGATGACACCTGAGCTGATCGGTACGCTGTTGGCCCGGACTGTGTGGGGGTGGGCATGGCTGCTGCAGTTCGGCGCATTGGCACTCGTGTTTGCGGGGTTGATCACTGTCCGCCGAGCCCACGCGACCGGTCGACCGCTCGGTCCGGCCGGTCGGATGCCGGTCCTCGCCGTCTCCGGTGCGTCTGAGGAACACGGCTTTGGCTATCCGACCGAGAACCATGACCGAGCGACAGACATGCGCGATCTCCGAGACCAGGCGCTCGCGCCCGTGCACTTCGCCGCTGGGCGAAATGGAGCTTGGATTCTCGCTGCGATCGGCACGGTTGCCCTCGCTTTCACCCCGGCGCTCTCCGGGCACGCGGTCTCCAACCCGGATGTGGCTCCGGCTGCTATTCTTGCGCATGGTCTTCACGTCCTCGGTGCCGGTGGTTGGCTTGGCGGCCTCCTCCTGGTCGTCTCTGTTGGCATTCCGGTGGCATTGCGACACGCCGAAGGTCGGAGTGCCGCGGCCGTCGCATCGTTGGTCAGCGCCTTCTCTTCCACGGCGCTGCTCTTCGCCGCGATCGTCGTGCTCACGGGGGGCTTTTCAGCCTGGCTCCACCTCGGTTCCATCAACGCACTTTGGGAGAGCGCCTACGGGCAGACGCTGCTTTTCAAACTTGGCCTTCTCTCGGTCGTGCTTGGCACGGGGGCGTACAATTGGCGGAGAGTACTGCCCGCTCTTGAAGAAAAAACGGGCACTACCCTTCTGAAGCGGTCGGCTGCCCTCGAACTCGCCGCTGGAGCGGCTGTTCTCGCTGTTACCGCGGTCCTCGTGGCCACCCCTCCTCCGGACGTGCGAAGCCCATTGGCGTCGACCGAGGATAACATGGAGGCGTCGGCGCCTCTGAGCACACCGAGTGATTCCGAATTGGCGGGGAGACACTGAGGAACTTCCGCGGGCTCGCAACGGGCCTCTCCGAGCCTAGCGGACCTGAGTCCGCTCCGTTGCCGGCCGCCATCAGGGGCGGCACGCGATCCGATCCTACACGTTAGTTTGACGGGAGTCGCGCTCATGAGTGGTCACTACCGAAGCCTGGCGATCGAACTGGCGGTTGATTTTGTCATCATGTTCTTGGTCATGTACACGATGATTGCCACGTTCAACCATTTCTACGTCAACCTCAACCAACTCTACATGACCCTGATGATGGTGACGGCAATGGCGCTGGTAATGCTTGTTTCCATGCGATCGATGTTCCCGTCCCGGCGCCTGAATGTCGCAATCGGCCTTGGAGCAAGCCTCGTCTTCCTTGCCAGCTTCGGCGCGATGCGTACCCAGGCCGGCATCGGCGATGAGCAGTTCCTCAGATCGATGATTCCGCACCACTCGGGTGCGATCCTGATGTGCGAACAGGCCTCGCTCATCGACCCCGAACTCGTCGCTCTATGTGACGATATCGTCCGCGGCCAGGGACGCGAAATCGAACAGATGAAAGCGATTCTCGCGCGCCGCTAGCCGGGGAGGTTTCGCGTGTTAAAACGGAGCCGACTGCAGGAGGCGAGACATGTCTGCACCCATTCGAGTCCTAATCGTTGACGACGAGGCGCTGGGACGCGAGCGCATTCGACAGCTTCTTGACCAGGAGGCGGACATCGAGATCGTCGCGGAGTGCGATGACGGGATTCAGGCTGTCCAAGCCATCGAACGTCTCCGCCCGGATCTTGTCTTCCTCGACGTCCAGATGCCCAAGTTGGATGGCCTGGACGTGCTGAAGCGGTTCGGCCCAAACCGAGCGCCAGAGGTGATCTTCACCACCGCCCATCTCGAATACATGGAGCGCGCCTTCGAGACCCACGCGCTCGATTACCTCCGGAAGCCCTTCCCCGAGTCCCGCTTTCGGGATGCGCTCCGACACGCTCGACAGCGGATTGCCGATCGGCGGAGGACTCCCGAGGGAAGCGATTTCCGAATCCGGGCACTCCTCGCGGAGCTCGCTGGCGATCGGCCGTCCGAACGGCTGAGGATCGTGGAGCGGACCGGAGAACTCCGTTTCATCCCGGCCGATGAGGTGCTCTGGCTGGAGGCGAGCGAAGATCTCGTTCTAGCGCACACGCGGAAAGAAACCATAACCTGGCGAACGACATTGAACCGGGCCGCCGAAGCACTAGATCCCGGCATCTTCCTTCGAGTACATAGATCCATCATCGTCAACACCACAAGGATCCGGAAGGTATCCCGGATCGGGAAAGGAGAATACTTCCTCGAGCTGGAAGGTGGACGGAAGGTTGGAACGGGACGGACGTACCGCGAGGCTGTCGAAGCTTTCTTGAACCGATGATTGGCGGAGGTCACCGGGAGGTTGGCGCTCCACTCGGTTTCCAAGATCCTTCGAAAGGAAAGCCACTCCTACATCCGATACGGAAGTTTCCCGACACCCGGACAGCTGCGTGGGCATAGGTTGCGGAGAGGAAGGGCGGTTCAGACAAAGTTCTGCGCACGCCGCTGCGCCTCGCGGTGCCGCGGTCGATACGACCAATCGCGACCCACCCGAACGAAATTCTTTTGGAGGGCCCTTGCTATTCTCCGAACGCAGTCTCTGGACGATGCTTCACGGAATCGGCCTTGGCGGAGGTGCGTTGCTCGCGCTGGCGGCCCTGCTCTTCGGGCTGTACCTGATCCGCCCGGGCGGTGGTTCCGCAATTCTCTCTGATCGCTCGGAGTCGATCCCGGCACTCGCCGCCTTAGTGGCGGTCCTCCTCTGGCTGACGACCCTCGTGGGGACCTATGTCATCTTCCCCCCGTATCGCGCGACTCCGCCGGCGGGAACCACGGACCTCACAGCCTATCCACGATCACTGCTACTGGCTGAACCCACGAACGCGTGGCTCCACACGTTCGCCATGGAGACGAAGGAACACCTCCCCTTCATCGCCTCGATTCTGGCGACAGCGGTCATGTTCGTGGCCTGGCGCTACCGGCGGCGCTTCCTGACCGACCGCGCGCTTCGCAGCTTCGGAACGACACTTCTGGCAATCTGTTTCGCGATCGTCGCCTACATCTCCCTGCTCGGCGTATTCATCAACAAGCTCGCCCCCCTCGACTGAATCGGGACGATCGAAACTTGAAGCAGGGATTGTAATGCTGATCGAAGAGAGCAAGAGGACCAAACCGGTCCCGGAGGGTGCGACCGAGTACATGAATGGGGCCGCGTGGGCAGCCTTCATGGCCGCCGGGATAGGCTCGTTCGCAGTCGGACTTATGGTGGTGCTCAACGAGATGGGAATCTTCTCCGCGCCAAGCCTCTACGGCCCCGCGGGAGGCGTGTCTGGTCGTACAACGCTGGCGGTTGTCATCTGGATTGCGGCGTGGATCGTGTTACACGCGCGATGGAAGGATCGCGAGGTCGCGTCGAGGCGCCTGGCACTGGTCGCCTTGATCCTGATCGCGCTCGGCATCCTCGGTACTTTCCCGCCCTTCTGGAGCGTCCTGTAATCCCGTAATGCTGGAGCCGGGTCGTGAAGCGCGATGCCGAGGTTCCTACACAGCTCAGCGTAGCACGCGCGAACTCGATGCGAAAGCCGCAAAACGGGTCGCCACTTCATTGATGGGCCGCCATGCGACGAAATCGTGCCGGCACGCGTTGATCCGTCCACGGTTACTCATACCGACCTACCGGTTCGTGTGCAGCGGGAGAGCTCGCTGAGCGATTCCGCACTGGCTGACCTCGGCGGATACGGTAGAAAGTTCAACGCTTGACATCTTTCTCGATCCCCAGTGCCCGGCACAGCTCCGCGTGACACTCGCTGACCCGCCGGACCACTTTCTCCGGCTCGTCCATGATCTCCAGCAGCTCGAGGTCCTCCGGATTCAGCGTGCCCTCGGTCACGGCGGCCTGGCGCAGCCAGTCGCGTAGCCCGCTCCAGTACCGCGAGCCGAGCAGGATTACCGGGAAAGGCTCGAGCCGGTGCGTACGCCTCAGGTTAAGCGCCTCGAACACCTCGTCCCGCGTTCCGTAGCCGCCGGGCAGGCAGACAAAGGCGCAACTGTACTTCACGAAGGCGAGCTTCCGGAGAAAGAAGTAGTGGAAAGGGACCGGGACGAGGACGTGGGGGTTGACCGGCTCGCCCAACAACGGCAGGTGAATGGTCAGGCCGATCGAGCCGCCGCCGCCGGCGTGCGCGCCGGCGTTGGCGGCTTCCATCAGCCCCGGACCACCCCCGGTGATCACGGTGAATCCATCGCGCGCCAGCAGTTCCGCGGTGCGCCTGGCTATCGGACCCCAGCGGTCGGCCGGTTCGGTTCGAGCTGAGCCGAAGATCGCGACGGCGCGGCGGAGATCAGCCAAGCGCCGGAACGACTGCATCGCTTCGGCCGCAATGCGCGCGACGCGCCGTTCGTCTTCCGTGCGCGCGGCGTCGGCCAGGTGCGCGGTGAACTGAGCCAGGAAAGGGTCGTCAAGTCGCGAGAAGGCAGAGGTATCGGACATCGTAGCTCTCCGGTGCGGGCGGGAACTCCTTGGTCGAGGGGCGGAAAGTACAAGCAGCCCTGCAAGTTCACCTCAACGGTATGAACCGGCTATGAAGATCGCGTGAAGATTCGTTGACGATCCCCATCAATCGGCGCGCGACGCTGCATATCGAACGAAAACCCTCATACTCATTTCACTCCCTCTTCAGGATTCGCTCGCTACCTTCCATGTAGAGCGCTCCATTTCCCCACTCCCATGAGAGGCACTCATGAACATAGCCTGGATCGCACCGATCATCGTCTGCGCCCTACTCCACCTGCTGATGCACCTTGACCATAACGGTCACCGGAACCGAAGGTACAGCGCGGTCACGATCAGGGCTGGGAGTAGAAAGAACCGCTTCGTACAGTAGGTCCCTCATGCCCTACGTACATCGGGAGAAGGCTCGTGGATAGGGCGGTCGCTCTGGTGCAGGCGTATCTGCGTGTCAACGGCTACTTCACGGTGGCGGAATACCCGGTGGTCGAAGCTTCGGGCGCCGGGCACCGGTCGCTCACCGACATCGACATTCTCGCGTTTCGATTCCCTGGTGCGGGGCACGAAGTCGGCGGCTCGAGCAAACGCACAGTGGACGCGGAATGGCATGAGCCGGATGCGCATCTCGGCCGCCCGGGCGAACTGGCGGATATGCTTGTCGGCGAGGTCGAGGAGGGTCGCGCTCGGTTCAACAAGTCCACCCGCGACCCGGCGGTACTTCGAGCCGCGTTAGTGCGATTCGGCTGTTGCACGCCGGCCGAAGCAATGCGGATCGTGGCGGAGCTCGTCCGGACGGGGCGGACGACCACCGGCGGTGGGCATCATATCCGGATGGTGATCTTCGGCTCGGTGCTCGACGGCGACCGGAATGGAGGGAACTTCACCTTCGTCCCTCTCGGGCATGTAGTCGAGTTTCTCCAGAACCACCTCCGTGAGCACTGGGAGGTAGTGCGGCATGTCCAGACCAAAGAGCCGGTACTCGGGTTCCTGCTGATGCTCGAGAAAGCGCGACGCGAATTCGAACGTTCGAGCCGGCCAGCAGTCGATGAGCGATGACGAAACCCGAGCACGCCGCGATTCCGCTCTCGGACGCCTCCGCAGAGTTGGCGCCACCCCGGTCGCCGTTCCACGACCCGCAGGGGGATTAACCGGCGCCCGCGGCCGCGCGCTCAGCGTGCTCGGACTCACACTCATCGCCTCCCTGTGCTACGTCGCTATCAAGATCGGACTGTCGTATGCCCCGCCCCTGTATTTCGGCGGATTACGAGCGTTGATCGCCGGTGTCGCTCTGCTCACCCTCGCCGCCGTTCGTCAGCTCCCGGTCCTCCCGACGCGCGGTCTTTGGCCGGGCACCCTCGCACTCGCCTTCACGACCACCACCATCACCTACGGCGGCATGTTCCTGAGCCCCGGCCGCGCGGGTGCAGGCATCGCTTCGGTGTTGGGAAACGTGCAGCCGTTGATCACGATCGCCTTGGCCGGTGCACTGTTGGGGGAGCGAATAACACGAACGAAGGCGGTCGCGCTGGTTCTAGGGCTCGCGGGCGTCGTGCTCATGGCGTACCCTGGTTTCAGCGAATTCGGCGCAAGCGTCGGGGTGGGGAGTCTGCTCGCTTTGACCGCCTCGCTGGGGGCGGCAAGCGGAAGCGTGATCTCGAAGAGGCTCCCACTAGGCGAGGCGCTGCTGGCGGTCGCAGGCTGGCAGTTCATCCTCGGAAGCGGCCCGCTCGTCGCCGCAGCTGTCGGTGTGGAATCTGTGGCTACTACGGCGTGGCGGCCGGAGTTCATCGTCATCTTGCTCCTGTTGGCGCTGGTGGGCACCGCGTTTTCCACCGCTGCTTGGTTCTGGCTCCTGCAACACGATGACGTCGGTCAGCTCTCGCTGCTCCTCTTCATAGTTCCGGTGCTTGGCCTCGGACTGGCGATGCTGGTCTTCGGTGAACGCATTGGTCTCATGGAAGCCGTTGGCGCGGCGCTGATTGTCGCTGCGACCGGCGTCGTACTCCGCGGAGCCGGCCAGGATGAGACCGGATCAAGTGGTCTGGCGGTATGAAGATTTGGCATCTGACGTCCGATGCACCGCGTACTCCGAGCCGCGTCGCGCCGGGCGAACGGGTGCGGCTTTTCGTCGGCACCTGGCCGATCGAACCGGGACAAACGGTCTGGGTCGCCTACGAGGCCGAGATCGATCCCGGGCACACGACTTCCGGACGCATCGAGGCGGCCTGGCAGCGCAACCATGGAGCCAACAGTGAATGGGTTGCGGAGCTTGGCCCCTTCCCGGTTGGCACGACGGTCCGCTACTCGGTCCATGGGCGCTCGCCCGAAGAGGAGATTGCGCGCTCGTCGGCTGAATTCCGGGTAGCCCCCCGTCTCTATCTCGCGCTCCTCTGGCACCAGCACCAGCCACTATACAGGGACCCCTCGCATCCCGCTCCCGGCGGAAGTTACCGCCAGCCCTGGGTCCGGCTGCACGCACTTCGGGACTACTACTCGATGGCCGCGCTTGTTGCCGAGCACCCGCGGTTGCACCTCACGATCAACCTGACGCCGGCTCTGCTCTGGCAGATCGAAGACTACCTTCAGAACGGTGCGACCGACCGGGCTCTGGATTTGACCCTGCAGCCGGCCGAAATGCTTTCCGACTCCGACCGCGAGTGGCTACTCTCCCGCTTCTTCGATGCGCACTGGCACAACCAGATCTTTCCTCACCCCCGATACAAGGAGCTCTTTGTCCAGCGACAGGAAGGGCGGCCATTCTCCGATCAAGACGTGCGGGACCTTCAAATGTGGTTCAACCTCGCCTGGTTCGCCAAAGAATTTCGGGAGGACGATGTCGAACTGGCTACTGGCGAAACGATGTCGGTACGCCGCTTCGTCGAGAAGCAACGAGGATTCTCGGGTGCCGACATCGAAGCGATGGTCGCGGAACAATATCGGATCCTGCGCGCCATCGTGCCTGTGCACCGGGTTCTTCAGGAGAAGGGCCAGATCGAGATTTCCACCACCCCTTTCTACCATCCGATCCTTCCGCTTCTGGTGGATTCGGACCGCGCGACCCTAGACCGCCCGGGCGGTCGGTATCCATCGCGGTTCGCGTACCCGGCCGACGCGGAGGCCCAACTCGCCGCGGCGGTCGAGCACTATCGCCGCTGCTTCGGGCACGACCCGCACGGCATGTGGCCGGCGGAGGGGGCGGTGGCCCAGTTCGTCATCCCTCTCTTCGCGCGTGCGGAAGCACGCTGGATCGCTTCCGACCAGGGAGTGCTCGCCCGCTCCGGGCGCTGGGGCTACCGGGTAGACGATGCCGACGTGCTCTGCCAGCCTTACCTCGCAGAAGAGGGCGGCGCGGCGGTCAGCATCTTCTTCCGCGATACCAGCCTCTCGGACGCGATCGGTTTCCGATATCACGCGCACGAGGATCCGACCCATGCCGCGAGAGAGTTTCTGGAGGAGATCCGACAGCGTTTCGCACGCGAACTCCACGGAGAGGGGGACCGCGTTCTGACCGTGATTCTCGATGGGGAGAACGCATGGGGTGCTTACCGTGAAGACGCTCGTCCCTTCCTGCACGCGCTGTACGGCCTGCTCGAGGAGGAAACCGAGATCGAAACCGTGACGTTCGCCGAGTACCTGGATGGCGACCCAGCGCGCGGGCTTCTACCTCATCCGCCTGAGAGCCAACCTCAGGTCCACGACCTCTTCACCGGCTCGTGGATTGACGAGAACGGCTCTGCGCCCGGTGTCGACCTGGGGACCTGGATCGGCGAGGATGAAGAGAATCAAGCGTGGGAGCTACTTGGAGCCGCGCGCGCCTCGCTCGAGCGAAGCGGCATGACGCCCGAGCAGGCGCCGGCCGCCTTCGCGGCGCTCCACGCAGCGGAGGGAAGCGACTGGTTTTGGTGGTTCGGCGACGATCAGGAATCGGGGGACGACGGCGAGTTCGACGCCTTGTTCCGAGCCCACTTGCGGGAGGTGTACCGCGCTGCGGGTCTCGACCCGCCGTTCACCCTCGAACGTCACATCGTTCCACGCGCGTCCGTCTGGACCTTCACGCACCCAATCGAGCGCATTCAGGCCGGTGATCGGCTGGTCGTCCGTACTCACTGCCCAGGGGTTCTGAGCTGGAGGATGGAAGGCGAAGGGATATCCCGCGATGAGGCTCTGGTCCCGGCGGGCGGGGCCATGGCGGGCGTAAGCGAATACCACGCCACTCTGGGTCCCTTTGGCCCGGAGACGCGCGAAGTTCGCTTCCAGTTTCGCTGCACCGATCTCGCCTGTTCGGGACAGGAAGTGTGCTGTTGGCAGGAAGAGCGCGTCGTGCGCATCGAGTGATGGCACTCCGCCATTCAATCACGACCGGTTCATCGGGAAATGAACCGGTCGAACTAGCGACTGTAGTTGCTCTCCAGATTCGATCTTACATCCGCATGTTGCCCATCATGGAACGATGCATCTCCATGAGCCGGTTCATCCGGGTATGGTGAGCCGGCATGAACGCCTCCATCTCTTCGGCGCTAAGCTCGGGCATTCGCGCTAGATCCTGCCTCACCGAGTCCGCCGTCGCGATCCAGGCCTCGTCGCCCGCCATGTTCATCTGCTCCATCTCGCGGTTCATCTGCGCGAGCATGTTCGCGGCCATCTGCCGGTGCATGGGCATCATGGCGACCATGCTGTCCGCGCCCGCGCCCATCATCGCCTCCATCTGGTCCTGCATTCGCTGCATGGCCTGGTCGTCCTGCATCCCACCCGTCCCCGGCATGTTCCCCATTGGCATCTGACTCTGCGCCACGGTATCCACGGCGACCTCGTCGCCCGTCTCCTCCTGGGCGGCACACGCGGACAACAATAGTACGGTCGCAACCAACACGATGCGTGTCTCGGTCTTCATCTGGACCTCCTCTCGGGTGAATATTTCAGGATTCACGCTTTCACCAACTCCTGCTCTGACAGCGCCTGTTCAGCTGGCCTATCCGCGGCGGCAGGCATGCGGCGCACCTCCCACTCCTTCCACAGCGAGTAGATGGCGGGAATAACCAGGAGGGTCAGAACGGTACTGCTAACCATGCCCCCCACCATGGGCGCGGCGATGCGCTTCATGACGTCGGCTCCCGCGCCCTGGCTCCACATGATGGGGAGTAACCCAGCGATGATTGCCGTGACGGTCATCATCTTCGGCCGGACCCGTTCGACCGCTCCGTACCGGACCGCTGCGTCCACGTCGGCACGCCTTCGCAGCAGACCGCTTCCCTTCCGGTCCCGGTATGCATGGTCGAGATAGATCAACATGATGACGCCGGTCTGGGCCGCGACCCCGGCGAGGGCGATAAAGCCGATCGCCGTAGCTACGCTCTGGTTGTAGCCCAAGAGCCACATGAGCCACACGCCGCCGACCAGGGCAAAGGGTAAGGAGAGCATCACGATCGCGCTCTCCACTACACTCCCGAACTGGAAATAGAGGAGCAGGAAGATGATCGCGAGCGTGACCGGGACCACGTACATTAGCCTCCGGTTCGCACGCTCCATCGCCTCGAACTGACCCGACCATTCCAGCCGGTACCCAGCGGGAAGGTCGAGCCGATCCCGCAGGAGCTCACGTGCCTCAGCGACGTAACTTCCGATGTCGCGGCCTCGCACATCGACGTAGACGATGTTGTTCAGGTACGAGTTCTCGGACTTGATGAGCGGAGAGCCTTGCACGACCTCGATGCGGACGAGCTCGCCCAGCGCCACCTGCGCACCCGAAGACGTCGCAACCAGCGTGCTGGCTAGCCTGGCCGGACTGTCGCGCAACTCCCTCGGGTAGCGCACCAGGATGCTATAGCGTTCGCGGCCCTCGATCACCTCGCCCGCATACATCCCCCCGACGGCGGCCATCATCGCCATCTGCACCTCGTCCACCGTCATCCCGTGCCGGGCGACTGCGGTTCGGTCCACGTCCAGATCCAGGTACCGGCCGCCCAAGGTCTTCTCGGCGAAGACGGAGTTCGTGCCTTCGACCCGCGCCAGGATCCCTTCAATCTCCCTGCCGATGCTGTCCAGCACCGCGAGGTCGGGGCCGAAGATCTTGATCCCAACCGGTGTCTTGATCCCCGTCGCCAGCATGTCGAGCCGGTTCTTGATCGGCATGGACCACATGTTGGCGACGCCCGGGGTGTTCACGCGCGCGTTCATCTCCGCCTGGATCGAATCGAAGGTGACGCCCTTACGCCACTCTTCCTCGGGCTTCAGGATGGCGATGGACTCGATCATCGACATGGGAGCCATGTCCGTGGCGCTCTCCGCCCGGCCGATCTTCCCCAGCACCATCTCCACCTCCGGGATGCTGGCCATAGCCGCGTCGCGCTGCTGGAGGATCTCCCTCGCCTGCGCGGCGCCCACGCCCGGGTTCATGGATGCCATGTCCATGATGGCGCCCTCGTTCAGCGGTGGCATGAACTCGCTCCCGAGCCGGCTCCAGGGCAGCACCGTGATCCCCAGCACGACCACGGCCGATGCCACAACCGGCCACCGGTGCCGGAGCACGAAGTCGATCGCGGGCCTATAGATCCGAATCAGCAGGCGATTGACCGGGTTCTGCGACTCCGGACGGACGGCGCCCCTGATGAACAGACCCATCATCACCGGGACCAGGGTGATGGAGAGCAGCGTCGCGGCCGCCATGGCGAGCGTCTTGGTCCACGCCAGCGGCTTGAAGAGCCTTCCCTCCTGTGCCTCGAGGGCGAACACCGGGAGGAAGCTCAGGGTGATGATGAGCAGTGAGGTGAAGAGCGCCGGTCCCACCTCCTGCGCGGATTCCACGACGAGTTCCCAATGCCCTTTCGGGCGCCCTTCGCGCTCGTTTCGCTCGATGTGCTTGTGGAGGTTCTCGACCATGACGATGGCCGCGTCGATCATCGCGCCGATCGCTATGGCGATTCCGCCCAGCGACATGATATTGGCGCTCATCCCCAGCAGGTTCATAGCGAGGAGCGCCATCAGGATGCCGATCGGGAGCGTCAGAATGGCCACCAGCGCGCTCCGCGCGTGCAGCAGGAAGACGATCGTGACCAGCGCAACGATGATCGACTCCTCGACCAGCTTCTCCACGAGTGTGTGGATCGCCCGCTCGATCAGGCCGGAGCGGTCGTATCCCTCGATGAAGGCCACTCCGGCCGGAAGCGCTGGCCCCAGCTCGGCCATCTTCTGCTTCACCCGCTCGATGACCTGG
>CAZUVK010000002.1:32775-33045 GCA_964623785.1 uncultured Gemmatimonas sp.
TGGAGCGGGTTCTCCCCGTAGCGCATCACCACCCAGCCGGTCACGATCTCCCCCCGACCGCTCAGGTCGGCGATGCCGCGCCGGATCTCGGGGCCGAGCTGCACCTGGCCGACGTCCGCCACCGTGACGGGCACGCCGCCCGCTCCCACGCCGAGCGCGACACGGCGGATGTCTTCGGGGGTTTCGAACCGGCCGCGCCCGCGCACCACATACTCGCTGCCGCCCATC
Organism: uncultured Gemmatimonas sp.; assembly: GCA_964623785.1. GTDB lineage: Bacteria > Gemmatimonadota > Gemmatimonadetes > Longimicrobiales > Longimicrobiaceae > WHSP01. The sequence continues at coordinate 33,004 of CAZUVK010000002.1, forward strand.
TCCAGAACCCGTCCGCCCACATCCGCGTTCGACTCGCGCACC
>CAZUVK010000002.1:33055-50774 GCA_964623785.1 uncultured Gemmatimonas sp.
CCCAGTCCTGGAGCGAGCGGAGGTCGGCGAGGTTGAGCGCGCCAGTCGTATCGGCGAGGATGTACTGCATGACCCAGCCGACGCCGGTGGCGTCGGGGCCAAGCATGGGCATCGCGTCCTCGGGGAGTCTGTCGCGCGCTCCGTTCAGATACTCCAGGACGCGGGATCGCGCCCAGTAGGGATCCACGTCGTCTTCGAACACCACGTAGACCGCGGACCGTCCGAACTGGCTCATCCCGCGGACGTACTTCGTGCCGGGGACTTTCAGCATCTCGGTGGAGAGCGGATAGGTGACCTGATCCTCCACCAACTCGGGCGCCTGTCCCGCCCACTCGGTCATTACGATGACCTGCACATCCGAGAGGTCGGGGATGGCGTCGACCGGAGTTCGGAGCAGCGCCCAGAGACCGGCCAGCGTCACGGCGGCAGTACCCAGCAGGACAAGCAGCCGATGCTGGACGGACCACGCGATGATTCGCTTCAGCATGGCTCAGCGCTCCCCGGGCCGCGACACTCGCATGCCCGTCATGTCGGCGCCCTCCATCTCCATCCCCTCCATCTCCATTCCGCCCATGTCACCGGAACCGGTCATGCCGATCATCGACCTCATCACCTCGGCCATGTTGCTCTCGGAGTCGAGAAGGTACTGGGCAGAAGTGACCACCCTTTGGCCCGGCTCGACGCCAGCGAGGATCTCGGTGTAGTCGCCCCCGACGCGTCCGGTTTCCACCTCCAGCGGCATGAGTCGGCCGCTGCCCAGGTCCACGTAGACGATCGACCGTTCACCGGTGTTCACCACGGCGGCGCTCGGGACGGTCAGCGCCGGGCCGGCCGGGCTCGTGAGTCGAACGGTGGCGTACATCCCGGGCTTGATGCGGCCATCGGGATTGGGAACTGCGATGCGCGCCTTCAGTGTGCGCGCTTCGCTCTGGAGCGTCGGATAGACGTACTCAACACGCCCCTCGATCGGCCGGCCGGGTAAGGCGGACAGCTCGACCACAACGGTGGATCCCTCCCGCACGGACCCTGCGTCGGTTTCGCGAAGCTCTGCCTCCACCCAGACTTCGGACAGGTCGGCGATGGTGTGGAGCGCCTGGCCGGGCTGAACCGCCTGCCCGCGCAGCACGTGCCTCTCTATCACCACCCCTGAAACAGGGGCGTAGAGGGTGAGCGTCATGCGCACCTGGCCGGTCCGCAGGATCTCGCTGATCTGATCCTCGCCGACGTCCCAGAGCTGGAGCCGGCGGATCGCCGCGTCCAGGAGTCGCGAAGATGAGGCATCCACACCCGGCGCCGCGCTCTGATTCAGGCTGTGATCCAGGCGTGCCGCGAGGAGCAACTCCTCCTGTGCCGCGAACAGCTCCGGCGAATAGACCTCCGCCAGCGGCTGCCCGCGCCGCACGGGCTGCCCTGTGAAGTCGACGTAGAGGTGCTCGATGAAGCCACCGAACTTCGGCGCCACCTGCGCGATCCGGGTCTCGTCGATGGCGACGAGCCCAACAGTACGGACCTCGCTCGCGAGGGTACGATATTCGACGCTTCCGAAGGTGATGCCGAACTGCTGGATCTGCCCCGCGGTCAGCCGTACGGAGCCATCGGAACTCATCCGCATTCCCGCCATGTCGGGCCCCGTCATTTCCGGCATGATTGCGGTGACTTCGGCCCGATCGCCGGTACCGCCTCTACCCCGCGCGAGGGCGAAGACGAGGCCCGCCGCGAGGAGAGCAACCATTGCGGCCCCCGCGACCCGCCCGGCCCGGGAATTCAGCTTGTGGATCATGGGAGGAGTTCCTTCCCCACCCTGCTCTCCAGTTGCGCGAGCAACGTCGCGAAGTCGGAGAGCGCGCGGTGGTATTCGGTTTCGTAGTCGAACAGGGTCGCCTGACTCTCGAGGAGGGTCATAAAGTCGACCCGTCCGACCTGGAAGCCCGCCGTCACGGACTCCAGGGAGGCCCGGCCCTGCGGAAGAATCGATCGGACGAAGAGAGCGAGCCGTGCCCGCTCCCGCTCCAGCTCGGAGTAGATTCGCGCTACCTCGGCGCGGAGCTCGTTCGCCTCCGCCTGGTGTTGCGCGTGGAGCGCGGAAAGGTCCGCGGCTGAGGCGATCGCTTCCTGGTCCTGTGCCCTCGACTTCTGGAGCGGCAGCGGGACGGAGAGCATCAGCGAGATCATGTCAGGCCGGGCCGCTCGCTGGCCGTACTGCACGGACAGATCGAAATCCGGGAGGTGCGCTTTGCGGGCGAGCTCCGCCCGAGCGGCCTGGGCGGCGATCGTCGCCTCGTGGGCCCGAAGCATGGGATTGAGCCGGACGGCCTGCACCTGGAGCTCAAGGAGCGGGGGAAGCGGGGAGTCGGCCGCACGCGCACCGAGTGCGGTGCTGGAGAAGCGGACCTGGCCCGCCGTCTCGGCCACAGCCGCCCGCGTAATGCGCTCCGGCAACTCCGGCCGCTCCAGTGGGGCGTCACTCGGCCTGTCGAGAAGAGAGTTCAGACGTGCGTGGACGGCTAGGCGACGTTCGTTGAGCGCCACCGCCTCCTCAGCCAGCCGCGTGAGCTCCACATGAGCCTGGAGAACGTCCCGCTGTTCCCCCTGGCCCGTTCCGTATCGAGCCTCGGTGACGTGCACCAAGCTACTGAGCACAACCTGGCTGTGGGCGACGATTTCAAGAGATCGGTCCACGAGAAGCGCCTCGGCGTAGTTCGCCATCACCTGTTCACGCACCTTCCAGCGCACCGCTTCCAGCTCCGCCTCCGCCGCCACCAGCTCCCACTCCGCGGCGCGCCGCTGCAGGGAGAGTTTTCCCGGAAACGGGACCGTCTGAGCGATCCCGACCGTGCGCATCGTCATCGGATCCGACCCGGGTTGCGGTCCTGTGCGGGGATCCATTTCCTCGCGCCCGAGCGGGAGGTTCTGTATCCCGATCTCGAGCATTGGGGACGGCAACGCGCCGGCGGGGCTGATGCGGGCGCGTGCGGCCGCGACATAGTGGGTGGCCGCTGTGAGGGAGGGATTTCGCTCGAGCGCGACCCGCAGCAGCGAATCGAGCGGGGCCGTCGCGATCCCTTCTCTTGCTTCCGTGAACGGGAAGTCCCTTCCCTGCGCAGCCGCGCTGGCCACGGGCGCGAGCGCGAGCAGAACGACCGCTGCCGGGATGAGCGCCTGCCGGATCGGCGAACGTATGGATGTCTTCATGCCTGCCACTGATCTCCCTCCGCACGCGAGCCCGGAACAACATGCCTGGACCGGTCCTCGGCGCATGATGGAAACGCCACAGAGCACCGTCCGGACGTTGAGAACGTCGCGCGGACAATGGATTCGAGCTGGGGGAGCGGAGCGCCCCCGCAAGCTGTCTATCGAGGATTAGGGTGAGCCGGCGAGCGGCTCGGGCTGGCTACGCCTGCGGAGGGCGGAAGAGTGAGGCAACGAGAAGAAGGTTTGGCATGCGGTCCGTCGGCGAGATGACCGCGCCAAGCGGGAAAGTTTCCACGAAGGCGGAAGCAGCTCCGGATCCGGGAATCGAGAGCGCGTGGCAGCCCGTTGCGCCGAACGCCATGAGCGGGCATTCGGGAGGGTCTTTCGCGTCCGGCGGATTTTCCGAAGGACCGGAAGAGCCGTCCACTGGCTGCGGCATGACCATACCGGGCATGGACATCATCCCGGACCTCTCCTCCGCGCCAGCCGGGGATCCGGGAGCCTCCATCGGGCCGCACATCGAGGCCCACACCGCCTCCGCGAAGGAGGCGGAGAAGGACAGGAGCGCCAAGAGCGCGATCAGGAGACGAAAGCGACGGATCACGAGATCAGCAAAGTGGCGGACGAAGCACGGCTCAAGCTGGGAGATCCCCGGTCATACCAGATATTTCTGCCTGCCCGTTTCCGAGCCAGCGTTCGGAGCAGTCCGTTCATAAAGACTATTTTACGTCGTGTAGAAGGGATTGCCAAGGAGGGTTTCCCGGTATGCTTGTAGGGAAAAGTACCTGTGCGTTGACGTGGGCGCCGGTCGGCAGATTCAGCGCGGAGGACGTAGCCCGGCCAGCGTCACCGCGACGAGCCGGTACACCGCGTCCTTGGAGGGCAGGCCGCTGGCCGCGGTAAGGGCGTGCAGACAATAGCTGGCAAGCTCATCGGGAGAGATATCATCCCGGATGTCGCCGGACTTGGCACCCTCGGCCAACAAATCTCGGACGAAACTCCGTAGCTGCTGTTGCGCACGGTCGATGTGCTCGCCGCGATGGAGGAGGGCGGAGAGCTCGGCGGCGTGATGCTGATGCTCGTGGGAAATGAAGGCGAAGGCTTCGAGCACGTCCTCCAGGCGTTCGATGGCGGTGCCAGCTTGGTCCCGAACCGCCGCGAGCTGGGCGAGGTGACCGCTCACCTGATTTTGATGCCATTCGACCAGAATGGCCTCGACATCCGGGAAGTACTTGTATAGCGTCGCCCGTCCGATGCCGGTCTCCTGGGCGATCTGAGACATCGTCACCGACGCCAGTCCGTGCTTGGCCACTAGCGCCACCGTCGTGTGCAGGATCGCGTCACGCACGGACCGGCGGTGCGACTCCATCGTTTCATTCCATAGCTTCGGCATGCTTCCAATGTACGGCTTCAGGATGACGAAGTCGAGACGGTCTGCCCCAATATATACAAAGTGTATTGACATAGACATATCGTATCTATAACCTTCGGCGTGATCCTGGCCACCAGGTGGGACGGAGAGGCGCGCCGTGGTTGACCCACCCCCTTCATGGACATCGACGAGGACGCTGAAATGGACGGTGTTTACTAGATGCCCCTGCCCCGAAGCCAGGGGATTGCCCGCGAAGATCCCCAAGTTCGCATCATCGCCCGCGGATCGCGGGTCGCGGTCGCTGTCGGCGTGACCTTGGCCGGTGCGCTGGTCCTCGGACCTCGGGCGGCGCCAGCACAGGACCTGACGGGCACGTTCGTCTGGGACGCCACCACCCAGAACAACGCCGCCGAAGCCGTCGAAGCCGCGACTGCCGATCTGAATTTCCTTCACCGGCGATTCGCCCGTGCCCACCTCCAGCGCACAATCCAGCCACACCGCTCCATCACGATCGGGCAGGACCAGACCACCACGTCAATTGCGGTCGATGGTGAAGCTCCGATTCGCGCGCCCAAAGGCGGGGAGCCCGTGGAGTGGACCCGCGGGGACGGCAAACGGATGCGTGCGAGCATCCTCGCGGAGGATGGTGAAATCCTGCAGACGTTGGTCGCTGAGGACGAAGAGTGGGAGTACCGCTTGCGCATGAGCGCGGACGGGCAAGCGTTGATGCTGATCGCGACGATTCGCGTCGATCACCTGCCCGAGCCAATCCGTTACGAGTTGCTATATCGGAGAGAGCGATGAAGGGGGAGGCGGCCGGCCACCCCCGTCGCCTGCGGTCGACTGGTGGTCATTGTCGCGGGGAGATGTTGGTCTTCGGCAAGCGAATTCCCATCGTCATAGTGGCGGTCTTCGCGGCGTGGTTTTGGGCGGCGGAATCGGCACATGGCCAGGCGTGCATCGGCGTGCCGATCCCGCAGGCTTCGTACGGTAGCCAGGCCGACATTGAGTTCAGGGATCAATCCACCACCTACGGCGCTTCCATAACAAGAAATCTTACGGGGCCTTTTTCGATCAGCGCGGGCTATGGGCTCGCGACCGCCAAGGTAGCGAACAACGCCCACAGGTTCTATGGAAGGATCGCCTTCGAGGTCTCTGGCCTTCCCTTGTCGCTCTGCCCGATAACCGGTTTCCAGTACTTCCGGGGATCCGACAGCGATCAGCCCGGATCGCTCGCGACCACGGCGCTGACGGTCCCGGTTGGCGTGGCTTTAGCCCATCCGTTTCCGGTGTCAGCGAATGTGACAGTTACTCCATACGCCACGCCGCAGCTCCTTCTGCGCTTTTCCGGCTCAGGTGTTGACGCGAACGGTCAGCAGCATGGCCCGGAACGACATGGCCTTTCGAGCACCGATGCGGGGCTGGGACTCAGGAAGGGTGGAGTTGTTCGCGTCCGTCGTTACTTCGGCGGTGGGGATGTCGAGTTCGCGACACTGGAAGGCAGCGAGACCATTTACAGGATTTTCTTCGGCATCCGCTTTTGAACCCATGAGTATGGCTATCGCCACCGCACTCGTTAGAGGAGACGTGGATGCCTGACCTACCCCCAGACACCGATGCTCGCAGCGACATGGCCACGCCACGTTGGGTGAAGGTATTCGGAATCATTGCTCTCATCATAGTCTTGCTGTTCGCAGTCCTCGAGCTCACCCGCGGGCCTGATGGCCACGGGCCTGCGCGCCACTTGCCGTCCAGCGAGGTTCGTGTCGGCCCGGCCCCCGTCGGGGTTGCCACGGACGAATATGCTCCATCGGCTGGCGAGTTCGGCCTCGGATCGCGACGTGAGGGCCGCGAATGATCATGCCGCCATCCCTGCGGAAGTTTGTGCTCACCACCCACGTCATTTCTTCGGTCGGCTGGATCGGCGCGATCCTTGTCTTCTTCGCTCTGGCCGTCATCGGGTTGACCAGCGAAGACGCCCAGACGGTGCGTGGCACGTATCTCGTGATGGAGCCGGCCGCGTGGTTCGTCCTCCTCCCGCTGGCCTTCGCATCGCTGCTGACCGGAATAGTCCAGTCATTGGGCACACCGTGGGGTTTGTTCCGCCACTATTGGGTGCTGTTCAAGCTCCTGATCACCGTCATCGCCACGATCATCCTGCTGGTGTACATGGCGACGTTCAGCTTCCTCGCCGATATTGCGGCAGATCCGAATGCCAATCTGGGTGTGGTGCGGAACGCATCTCCAGTGATTCACGCCGTGCTCGCCCTGTTGGTGCTGCTTGTCGCTTCGGTGCTGGCGATGTATAAGCCGCGGGGCATGACCCCGTACGGACTGCGTAAGGAGCAGGCGGAGCGTATGCGGGCGGCTCGGGGCTAGCACGAAAAGCGGCACCGCTCCTCTCCAGCGAGTCGAGACCGGCGCGTCGTGCCATCGCTTGACACATCAACAAAGATTGCTACGTTTTCCCTATGGCCACGACGACACCCTCCGACGCCGCCCTTGCGGCGGGCTGGTTCCACGCACTCTCCGACGAGACCCGGCTGGAGATCGTGCGCCGGCTCTCCGGCGGGGAGCGGTGCGTCTGCGAGTTGACGGACCTGATGGATGCCGCGCAGTCACGGCTGTCCTTTCACCTGAAGACGCTCAAGACCGCGGGGCTGGTCGCCGACCGGAAGGAAGGCCGCTGGGTGTACTACTCGCTCAATCCCGATGCGCTGGACTCCATCGCCGCGTTCGTGACGGCGCTCAAGCCGGAGGGACGGTGGGAGGATGGAGGTACGTGCTGTTCGTAGGACCCCTTTTTTTGCGGAAATCGATCAAGATTTCTTGTTGCTTACTCGTTGACCATGGAGCTACCGATGTCCGAGAAGACGATTCGCGATACGGTGCGTGAGAAATACGGACAGTCCGCGCTGAGAGTCGTGGCGGGTCAGGGAAGTGCCTGCTGCGGTGCCACGGCCGGCGACGGCTCGTGCGACCCGATCACGTCGAAGCTGTATGGCGAGAGCGAAACCGCCACACTACCGGAGAAGGCGGTTCGGGCCTCGCTGGGATGCGGCAATCCCACCGCGCTCGCCGATCTGCGTGAAGGCGAGACGGTGCTGGACCTGGGTAGCGGTGGCGGCATTGACGTGCTGCTTTCCGCGCGGCGGGTGGGTCCGGCCGGCAAAGCGTACGGGCTGGACATGACCGACGAGATGCTGGCGCTCGCGCGTGAGAACCAGCGCCAGGCCGGTGTGGAGAACGTGGAGTTTCTGAAGGGGGAGATCGAGCACATTCCGCTTCCGGACGCTTCGGTGGACGTCATCATCTCCAACTGCGTCATCAATCTCTCCGGCGACAAGCCGCGGGTCCTGTCGGAAGCCTTTCGCGTACTCAAGCCGGGGGGCCGGTTCGCCGTCTCGGACGTGGTCGTGCGAGGGGAGGTTCCGGACGAGGTCCGGCGCAGCATGGAACTGTGGGTGGGCTGCGTGGCCGGAGCCCTGGAGGAAGGCGAATTCAAACGATTGCTGGAGCAGGCCGGATTCGAGAGCCCGGAGATCGAACCGACCCGGATCTATCGGGTGGAAGATGCGCGCGCATTCCTGGAGGGAGCAGGACTCGACGTGGATCGGATTGCGCCGCGGGTGGAGGGCCGATTCATGAGCGCCTTCGTCCGGGCACGCAAACCGGCCGCGGCCTGAGTCACCGCCTCCAAACTGGAGGGCTGAATGGTTCCGGCTCGAATTCTATTGCCCAGTCCGTTCTCTATGGAATCGCGATGCGATACGCCCTGATCTCCGACATCCACGCCAACCTGCCGGCGCTCGAGGCGGTGATGACCCATATCGCCGGGCAACGCGAAATCACGGCGACCTATCACCTCGGCGACCTGGTGGGATACGCTCCCTGGCCCAACGAGACCCTCTCGTTGCTGAAGGCCTTCCGCATCGAGGGGATCGCGGGCAACTACGACTCCACGGTGGCGACGGACTACAAGCACTGCGGGTGCAGGTACGAAGACCCGCGCCAGGAGGAACTGTCGCACCTCTCCTACGAGTGGACCCGCCGCCACGTCAGCCCCGAGACCAAACGGTTCCTGGGCAGTCTTCCGTTCCGAATTGATCTTCGCCCGCGCGGCGGCCACGCGCCCGGGCCGCGCGTGGTCCTGGTGCATGGCACGCCCACTCTGAACACCCTGTACTGGACCGAGGACCGGCCGGACTCCTTCTGCCTCCGGATGGCCGAACACGCGGGGATGTCGAAGGGAGATGTGATCTGCTTCGGGCACACTCACCTGCCCTGGCATCGCGAGGTGGAGGGCATCCACTTCGTGAATACGGGCTCGGTGGGACGCCCCAAGGACGGGGACTGGCGGGCTGGCTACGTGGTGCTGGAGATGGGCGGCGAAACGCCGGAAGTGGAGTTCGTGCGGGTGGAGTATGATCTGGAGAGAGCGGTGGAGGGAATCCGCCGGAGCGAGCTTCGGGACGACTTCGCGGAGTATCTGCGTACGGGAGGCCGACCGCCGGCTACCGGGCAGGCGCGGGGATGAACGATGACCTGATCCGCCGGTGTGTCGCGGAAGGGATCGGGACCTTCTTTCTCGTGCTGATCGGCCCCGGCGCGGTGATGGTGGACGCGTATACGGAAGGGAGGGTCGGTCATGCGGGAGTGGCGCTGGCGTTCGGGTTCGTGGTACTGGCGATGGTCTACACTTTGGGACGCGTTTCCGGAGCGCATATCAACCCCGCGGTGACGATCGCCCTCTGGTCCGCGCGCCGCTTCCAGGCGCGAGATGCGGGACCCTACATCCTCGCGCAATGCGGTGGCGCGGTGCTCGCCTCATTCTTCCTGCGGACGATCCTCGGTCCGGTCGGCGAGTTGGGTGCGACACTGCCGGCCGTCTCTATCGCGAGCGCATTCGCGATCGAATGGGTCCTTTCGCTTGCGTTGATGCTCGTCATCCTAGCGGTCGTCAGCGACGAGCAGGTCACGCCGGGATTCGCGGGGATCGTGATCGGGCTCACGGTGGGTTTCGGCGCGCTGATGGGCGGCCCCCTCACCGGCGCCTCGATGAACCCGGCACGCTCACTTGGACCGGCGATCGCGGGAGGGATCTGGACCGCTCACTGGATCTACTGGGTGGCTCCGGTCACCGCGATGCTAGCGGCGGTTCGGGTCCATCGCTTCCTCCATAGCGGAACTGATCGAGTGTCGTTGCCGACCCTACCCGCACAGCCGGGCCGGCCCCAGGCGGCTCGTGGATCGGGGCATACCTTTCCCGCGACCGTATCGGAGTGATGGCGGAGGCATAGGTGCGCCGGATCGTCAATCCCACGTGGCGGTACCGATCCCGGTGCTTCCAGCAGCATCACCCGACCGGCCTAGGTCTGTCGGCGGTACTGGCACGAGCGGTTTCCGTAGGAACAGAACACGCAGCAGTCCCCAGGCAAAGGAACGAGCCGTTGACCACACGCGGCGCAATCGACCGAGTGAAGGCATGCACGTTCGGGGATTTCATGCTCGAAACGAGCACCGCATTGCGGGCAGGTTATAAGGCCTGTGGGGATGGGAGGCGCGCCCATAATTGTACCTCTATCTTGAGCGAAACCGGCACACGAACGGTTCGAACGGAACGAATGACGACCATGTTGTCCGCCTCATGTGTTCCAGCGGTTGTCTATGCACCGAAGAAGGTTACCATCCGGGTCGACAAGTATGAACATCCGGAGACCATGCTGCACCTCGGGCGAAGACAGACGCGGGATTGACCAACAATTGGCCGTCAGACCTGCCTTTTGAAAGCCCGCGTACAGTTCATCAAGCTCGTCCACGCGGATGCAGGCACTGAAGCAGCTCTTGCTTGGGTCATGGTCGAGAGGGAAGAACTCGATCTCCAAAGGACCGCGAGTAACGATCATCCACTCCTCGCCCTTGTACCCGACGGTGAAACCGATCGTCTCATAAAATGCCGCTGTCTTTTCGAGATCCCTGCTCGGCAGGTTCGCGGTCACACGATCACTCATCGGACCATTCTCCTTTCCGTCCACCCTTGTTCTCGGCTCGCGACCTGGACGGCCAGCGCTTCGTGCCTTCACGAAAGGCGGCTAGACGCGCTTCGTCGAGGGCGTAAGAATGGAATCTAAAGCCCGGCCAGCACGACCGCGAAGCTGTGCGGGTTCTTGTATCCGGGACCGGGCGAACTTGGCTCATCGAGAGATGAAATGCGTTGCCCCGGCTGCTCCTTCGGGATAAGGTGTCCCACGATCCCCGCGTCATTGCACCTTATTCTGCGAAGGGAGACCAGGCATGCTCCCGGCTTCGAGCATCCCGACTTCGTCGCCGCGCTCGAACGAAGATGGCCTCGGCGATTCCGGCACCGATCTCGACGTGCTCATCGTCGGGGCCGGCCCCACGGGCCTCACGCTCGCCGCTCAGCTCCAGACCTTCGGCGTGAGCTTCCGAATCGTTGACCGCCTCCTCGACCGCGCGCGCGAGTCGCGCGCCCTCGCCATTCAGGCGCGCACCCTAGAGATACTCCAAGGCCCGGGGATCGCCGAGCAGCTTGTCTCCGCCGGACGCACGAGCACGCGACTCATGATCCACTTCGAGCATCGCGTGGCGGAGGCGGAACTCGGCGGCTTTCGAGTCCCGGACACCCGCTTCCCCTTTATCCTCTTTCTTTCCCAGGCCGAGACCGAAAGGATCTATGACGACCATCTCGTCGCGCTGGGGATGCGCGTGGAGCGTGGCGTCGAGCTGACGGAGTTCAGCGCTGGCGATACCGGGGTGGACTGCACGCTCCGGCATCAGGACGGTCATGTGGAAAGGGTTCGCACCGCTTACCTGGTCGGCTGTGACGGCGCACACAGCAGTGTGCGGAAGGGCGCGGGAATTCCCTTTGAGGGCGGCACATACCTCCAGGACTTCCTGCTCGGCGATGTTGAAGCCGACGGACCGCTGAGGCGGGACACGATCCATTCCTTCCCGGGAGGACGCGGGGTTGCGATGGTCTTTCCTCTCGGCTCCCCCAGCACCTGGCGGATCATCGCCATGACGCCGGGCGGCGCGCCTGTCGCGTTGGATGCACCGCTCACGAGCAACGCTTCGCTCGCCGAGCTACAATCGGCGGTCGACGCCGCGACGGGCGCGACGGTGCGGCTGCATGATCCCACCTGGCTCACGCACTTCCGCCTCCATCATCGCCAGACGGCGAACTACCGCATCGGACGCGTCTTTCTCGCGGGCGACGCCGCGCATATCCACAGCCCGGTCGGTGCCCAGGGGATGAACACGGGAATCCAGGATGCGTGGAATCTCGGCTGGAAGCTCGCGCTCGTGGTCACAGGGCGGGCCAACGAAGCATTGCTGGAGTCGTACGAGGCGGAGCGATGGCCCGTGGGTCGAACCTTGCTCCGAACCACCGATCGGATCTTCAGCCTTTTCACCCGGGCAATGTCCGCAACCCCACTCGCCGCGTGGATCCCACGAGAGATGGTATCTCGAATCCTTCCGCGCGTTCTCCGATCGTCGCGCCTGCGGAACTTCGCATTCGGATTCATCTCGGAGTTCCGTATCCGTTACCGAAAGAGTCCCGTGGTATCCGAGGGAAAGCCCGGCTTAAGGGCGGGCCCGAAAGCGGGGGATCGGTTGCCCGATGCGTCACTCACCCGGGATGGGCATCCGACGTACCTGCAGCGAGAGCTCACGGGTCCACACATTCACCTGGTACTGTGCGGCGACCCGGATTCCTGGGACCGGACGAAGCTTGCCGAACTCGGGGCACGATACGGCTCGCTCCTCGTCACGCGCATGCTCGCGCGGAAGGGCCACGCGGCTGGCGTGCTGGTGGACGAGACGGGCGATGCGTTCGCGAGGCTCGGGGTGCGGGACGCGGCACAGTACCTCGTGCGACCCGACGGATACATCGCCTTCCGGTGCGCTGGCCGCGATCTGGAAAGCGCCACCCGATACCTCGAGCGATGGTTTGGGAGCAGCCGTCGAGATTCGTGACTCCACACAGTGCCCTCACCGACGAGTGTCACCGTACGCCCTGTGGTCAACGATACCTTGGCGACGGTGCAGAGTATCCGGTGACGGTAAGGAGGCAGCTCCTCCCGCCGGCAACTCCGCCTCCCTTACGCGCCCAGGAAACAACACCTCGGGGACCCACCACAGGTAGACGATCATCCCGAAGAGTTCGATCAGTGACTGAAAGACGATCACGACCGCAGCCAACTCGAATCCCTCCGGCAGCGCGAGCGCCAGGGGCAGGATCACGAACGAGTTCCGCGTACCGAAGCTGAAGGCCAGCGTCCGTCCTCGTTCCAGGGGAAGCGCGAAGAGCCGGGCGAGCATCCGCGCGATCACCCCACCCCCAACGAGAAACAGCGTGAACACCGCCATGAGCTTTCCGACCAATTCGAGTGACATCGCACCCAGCACGATGTCAACCTGAGATGCGGCGACCAGCAGGATCACCAGAGCCAGGAGGGCGATGGAGAGCCTGCCTGCCCCGCCGAGCCGGGCGGCTCGTCTCGCATCCTTCGCCGCCCACTTCTGAGTCAGGGCGGCCACCCCCAGCGGAAGCAGGATGAGACCGGCGAATGCGGCCACCATGCGGCCACCCGCGAGTCCAAGCGCGACATCGCCCCCGAGGAAGAACCAGAGATAGACGGGCAGCAGCAGCATCTGGAGGAACAGCCCGACCGGGGAGAAGGCGATCGCTCGTCCCGCGTCACCACCTCCGAGCTGGGTGAAGGAGACGAACCAATCTACGCAGGGAACCAGCAGAACCATCAACACGCCCAGCCGGACCGCGGGGTCGTCCGGCAGGATGCCCAGCAGAGCCCAGACCACCAGGGGAACGATGACGAAGTTCCCGGTCACCGCGGCCGTCAGGAACCGTCCGTCCGTGGCCGCTTCCCGGATTCGGGCCATCGGCACCTGGAGGAAGGTGGTGTAGAGAAGCACGCCGAGCGCCGGCCAGAGAACCGTCTCCAGGACAGCCGCACGCTCCGGAAAGAGGGTGCCCACGGCCAGACCGCAGAGCACCGCTCCCAGGTAGATCAAGATCTGGTATTTCTCGATTTCGTTCGTCATCCCGGTTTCGCCTCACCCCGCGACCTGAGGACTCTCCAGCAGTTCCTGCACGGCGGCCCGCAGATCCGCCTCATGGAGGACGCCATGCACGGTCCAGCGGATCTCGCCCTGTTGATCGATCAGGTAGGAGATCGGTACTCCCGTCGCCCCGAAGCGCCGCGTCGCGTCCTCCGTGGCCATGGCCACGGGGAAGCTGTAGCCGTGTTCATCGAAGAAGGATTCGACCGTGCCGGCTGCGTCGTCGATGGAGAGGGACAGGATCGTGAAGCCCTGATCCCGATACTCGTCGAAGACCGTCTGGAAACCCGGCATCTCCGAGCGGCAGCTTCCGCACCAGGTGGCCCAGAAGTTCACGAGCACGACCTGACCTCGGAGTTCATCCAGCGAGATCCGCTCGTCCGCGAGGGTCCGTACGCTGAAGCCTTCGATTCGCTCGCTGGCCGGCCGGGTGTCCACGGCCGTCAAGCCTTCAGGGAGGAGGCGATAGCCGAGAATCCCAAGGGCGGTGAGCGCGAGCGCCGTTGCCAGGAGCCGTACGCCCCGTCGTTGTTTGAACATGATATCCCGCCTGAGTAAGTGAGTACCGCGACCCTCTGGCGCCGGACCCTTCAGTCGTGGCCATCGAGAAGAAGTCCCGGTGTGAAATGGGAGAACAACTCGTCCGCGGCATCGGCAATCGCCGCCGGCGCGGTGATCGTAACATGGACACCCGTCTCGTCGCGCGCGACGTCGAACTCAAGGAAAGCGCAGCAGTCGGATTCCCGAGCCACCAGCTTCTCGACCTCGGCGAGCACCTCCCGGTCGTAGGTCAGGTGCAGGACCGATCCCTCCCTCCGGCTTCGGCGCAGCGAGCGAAAGGCCAGATCGCGAATGTCCGCGAGACGAACCTGGAGGTCCCGGATGCCGAGCGTACAGGCGATCGCCAGCGCGCTCCTCCCTTCGTCGATCGAGTTCACCCCATCCGTCGGGGCCAGGCCGCCGGAGTCCGGGCGGCCTGTCGAACGGTTGACGCTTTTCATCAGAATCCTCTCCCCATCGCTTCCGATTCCATCACCTGACGAAAGCTAATCCTTCAAGTAACTTGAAGGTCAACAGGAGACCGAAATCATGACCATGCACTCCCGCGCGTTGACCATCGGGGCCCTGGCAAAGGCCACCGGCCTTCCCGCCCCGACGATCCGGTACTACGAAGAGATCGGGCTGATCCCCAGGGCCAGCCGCAGTCCGGGCGGGCAGCGCGCCTACGACGAAACCGATATCGAGCGCCTGACCTTCATTCGCAGGTGCCGCGACTTCGGGTTCTCCATCGATCAGGTGCGACTCCTGGCCGACCTCTCCGTCAGCTCGGATCGGGACTGTGCCGAGGTAGGCGATCTCGCCAGAACGCACCTCGACGAGGTGCGGAGGAAGCTGGCCGAGCTTCGCGGGCTCGAGAGGAGTCTCAAGGTCTTCGTCGATCGATGTGAGACCCTGTGCTCGGGTGGCCCGGGACGCGACTGCGTGGTTTTCACGGACATCACGATGTCGAGAACGGTACGGACGCGGAGGTAGGGGCGACGTTTCTCGTGAATCGGGGCATACCTTCCCGCGATCGTATCGGATTGACGGCAACGGCATAAGCGCCCTGGATCGTCGAACTCTGGTCGCCTCGGACCAACGCTTCCAGCTTGACTCCCCAAAACCTCGTACATATCATTGCACGCTGATGGGTAAAACATCAGTATCCGATGATGTATCGGGATCTTCGCCGGGGGCACATCCATGTTGTTGGTCGATTTACGTCAGTCGCTGGCTCTCAAGGCGAAGCTCTTTCGGGGCTTCGCCGATCCTTCGCGGCTCGGAATCCTCGAGGCCCTTCGGAAGGAGACGCGTAGCGTCTCGGAGATCGTAGAGATGACGGGACTTACGCAGCCAAATGTCTCCAACCACTTGAGCTGCCTGCTCGACTGTGGCTTCGTCGCCCGCGAGCAGCGGGGGCGCTTCGCCTACTATCGAATTTCCGACGCGCGGGTCGAAACGCTGCTTGCGGGAGTGGACGCGATTCTGGCGGAGGTCGCGCCGGGGGTATCCAGTTGCACTCGCTACGAGGCCGAGGAATCGTGCGACTCCGAATTCGTCAGGTAACGGCGGCGCTCCTCGCGCTTTGCCTTCTTGTCTCGTCAGTCGAGATCGCTCTGGCGGGTACTCCGGAACTGAGGACCGCCGATTCCGAGCCGGTGGATCTCCTCGAAACGATCGCCACCGACGCCCCGGCTTCGGAGGATGAAGGTGACGAACACGACTGCGCCTGCCTCTGCGCGTGCGGTTGCGCGAATGCACAACTCGTCACCCTTACAGCAGATCGAACTCCGCTGACCCCATCTGCCCCGGCGCCGAAATTCGAGAGCGTACTCCCTTCCCTCCTCACATTCGAGGCGGATCCTTTCCGCCCTCCTCCCCGCTGACAGCATCGCACTCGTCCGAGAGTGCCGTCTCACGAACCCCGATCCGGCGTCCTTCGGCGCCGGCATGCACTCGCGTCCGCTTCGATGCGGCGCAGGCGACTATTTCAACTCCAGCGTGACGGATATGAGAAAGCAAAGCTACGGCGCCATCGCCACAGCGTTTCTTGGGTTTCTTTTCGGCCTGGCCGGGCCGGTTTACGAGGCGGAGGCGCAGGAGACACCGGGCACGGTGCGGGTCCGGACAGAGAGCGAAGGGGAGGCGCTCTCGAGGGTTCAGGTCAGCTCCGGACAGATCGGCGCCCTGACCGGCGACGACGGCACGGCTGCGCTCCGCCTGCCATCGGGAAGCCACACGATATTCGCCCGACGCATCGGTTACTCGGAGCCGAGCGTCACTCTCGACGTGCGGGCGGGAATGGACACGACCATCGTGATGGTCCTCGAAGCGGCGGCGACTCAAATCGAGGGCATCATCGTGCTTTCGACTCGAACCGGTCGCCGCATGGAGGATGAGCCGGTTCGCGTCGAGGTGCTGGACAGGGAAGAGATCGAAGAGAAGATGATGATGCTTCCTGGGGACATCAGCATGATGCTCAACGAGACGAGCGGCCTGCGAGTCCAGACGACCTCCCCCTCCCTCGGAGGCGCCAACATCAGAATTCAGGGACTGCGAGGCCGGTACACGCAGATCCTTTCGGACGGCCTGCCTCTCTACGGTCAGACCGGAGCGCTGAGCATGCTGCAGATTCCGCCGATGGACCTGGGCCAGGTCGAGGTGATCAAAGGCGTGGCTTCAGCGCTATATGGATCGTCCGCCCTGGGCGGAGTCATCAATCTCGTCTCGCGCCGTCCGGACGATGAGCGCGAGTTGTTGCTCAACCAGACCAGTCGGGGCGGGACCGACGCGGTGCTCTGGTCCGCCGGCGAGTTGAGCGAACGCTGGGGATACACGCTGATCGGCAGCGGACACCGACAGAGCCGCCACGACGTGAACGACGATGGCTGGGCCGACCTGCCGGGTTACCGGCGGGCGGTCGTACGACCTCGACTCTTCTGGGACGACGGGGCCGGTCGTTCTTTGTTCGTGACTGTCGGAGGAACGGTCGAGGACCGCGAGGGCGGAACCCTCGACGGCTCCGCGACGCCCGCGGGAACGGCCTACCGAGAGAGTCTGGAAACCCGGAGGGTCGATGTGGGCGTTGTCGGCCGGATGCTCATGAGGAGTGGCCGTCTCTTGAACCTTCGCGCGTCGGCAATGGGACAGAGGCACCAGCATCTCTTCGGCGAGGTCGGCGAGAAGGACCTTCACAGCACCGCCTTCTCCGAAGCCTCTCTCACCGGGACGAATGGAGGCCACACCTGGGTGCTGGGCGCCGCTCTCCAGCACGAGGGATACGACGCTCGCGATGTCCCCGGCTTTGACTATTCCTACACGATTCCTTCACTGTTCGTGCAGGACGAGATCATGCCGGTTAGCTGGATGACGATCGCGGCAAGCGGCCGCTTCGACATGCACAGCGAGTACGGCAACTTCTTCAATCCACGTCTGTCCGTGCTGCTGCGGCCGGGAACGGAATGGAACGCCCGGGCGTCCGTTGGCGTCGGGCGCTTCGCGCCAACGCCG
>CAZUVK010000003.1:0-26048 GCA_964623785.1 uncultured Gemmatimonas sp.
TTAACGCCCCTACCCCTGTCGCACCATTAATCTCGGTCCATTTTTCAACGGACTTTTAGGCGGCGTCCCGGAGTACCGGAGGCGGCAAGGGACGAAATGCCCCGCCGTCCTGACTCTCCTCCGTGACCCCCAGTCCGTGCTCACTTGCCGTAACCTGAATGAGGCGATATCCTTGGTTCAGGATAATCGCTAAACTGAACTAACAACGGCTGAGGATTCAGGATGGGCGGACGCTTCATCCCCCTGGTCTGGCAGCACAAGCCGACACTCTACGCGCCGGCGCGCTATCGGCGCGCGTGTAAGTACGAAGCGTTCCTTCCCGATCCGATCCGGGGGATGGAGTTCTCGCTTGATGCGCACATCGTCGGCGTAGTCTCCGAGGCGGAGAACGCCATCCGTGAGCTCAATGCGATCGCCCGGCCGGCTCTGGCGCCCCTCGCGAGACTGCTGCTCCGGACGGAGTCGATCGCTTCCTCCAAGGTCGAGGGGATGAACATCGGCGTCCGCGAGTTGGCGCGCGCCGAAGCTCGATTCGAGACGGGCGGCAAGGCCGGACCCACGGCGCTGGAGATCCTGGCCAACATCGATGCAACGGAGGTCGCCATCCGCGAAGCCACGGATGCCGAGGCCTTTTCGCTGGGCGAGATCCAGTCGATCCATCGGGCTCTCATGGTGGCCGCGCCGGGCGCCGCACTGGCCGGTCGGCTACGGACGGTGCAGAACTGGATCGGCGGAAACGACTACAATCCCTGCGGCGCTGACTTCGTGCCCCCGCCAGCCGAGTATGTCATCGACCTGCTGGAGGATCTCTGCGCCTCCATCAATGACGACACGCTCTCGCCCCTGGTTCAGGCCGCTCTGGTCCACGCCCAGTTCGAGACGATCCATCCTTTCGACGACGGGAACGGAAGGACCGGCCGCGCCTTGATCCACGCAGTGCTGCGCCGGCGCGGACTCGCCCCGGCGTACGTCCCTCCCATCAGCGTCGTGCTGGCTTCGCAGCGGGATCGCTATGTCGCGGGGCTGACGGGTTACCGCACGGGCGAGATCGGACCGTGGATCGAGCATTTCGCTGCCGCGGCAGCTCGCTCCGCGAGGCTGGCTTTGGCGTACATCGAGGCAGTGGACAACCTTATGGGCGACTGGCGGGCACGCCTCGCCGCCAGCGGCGCCCCGCGCGCTGACGCCGCGGCTTGGGCAATCATCGACGTGCTGCCGGCGCACCCGATCATCACCGCCCCGGTCGCCGCTACGGCGACCGGGCGCGCAAAATCGGCGATTCACCAGGCGGTCGGCGAACTCGAGACGGCCGGTGTGCTCCTGCCACTCTCCGAGTCCAGGCGAAACCGTGCGTGGGAGGCAACCGGACTGTTGGATCTTTTCGCTAGACTCGAGGCCGGGGACCTTCCCCGGCGGGGGGGCTGAATATGGAGGCACGCAACCCACCACCATCACTTGCTCTTTCGATCCTTCGTCAACGCTACCACCTTCTTCTCCTCCATCTTGAGCTACTTCGGAATTGACGTTGGCGTTCTGTGTGTGATGGGCGGCCGCACCGCGTTTCGATTCTTGAGCGCGTAGCGCGAATGAGTGCTCTCGGCACCGGGTTCAGTATCGCGATATCGCGATACGAATCCTGCACTCCGATTGGCATGCCCGGTGGCCCATAGGGAGGATAATTCGCACGTGAGGCGGAACGTTCGAACGGATAGAGATCGAGAGGCGAATCGAAGGAAGCCGAGAAGGCAACGCAGCGACTCCCGAGCCGGGGTCCGGCCCGATTGCCACCGAACGAAGACCGAACCTCCGGAGGCGTCGAGTGTAATCATGATGAACCATCACCCGCGGCCGCTCCGTGATCAAGAACCTCTTCGATTCCTACGCCCTCAAGGCTCGGGTAGCTCCTTCGCTATTCGTTCTCGTTCCCGCTTACTTCGCCGCCTTGGCGCTCGTGCCAGGTCTCCGGACGTTTGAAGCGACCGCACTCATTTCTGTCGCCGGGTTGATCGTGCTCGTCTTCCTGGCGGACGTGGTTCGGGACAGGGGGAAGGCGGCCGAACTCGAGCTGTACCGACGATGGGGAGGCAAGCCGACCACACGAACGCTTCGCCTGCGGACGACAGAGGATGAGCGGACAACGCACGAGATCCGAGAGCTGGCGCAGGCTGTAAGTGGGCGACCGCTACCCGACGAGACTCTGGAGCGCAGCGACCCGGCACGTGCCGACGCGATCATTGAGGAGGCGGTCTCAATTCTCCGAGAGCGCACCCGGCACGGCTATCCGGTAGTCATTTCGGAGCTGACGGCCTACGGTAGAAAGCGAAACACTTGGGCGATCCGGCGTTTGGGCAGGGCGACGGCGGCGCTCAGCTTCGCGCTATCCGCGCTCGCCGCCGCTCATCCTGCCCTTCGAGGGTTGACGGGCCTCCCATGGCCAGTCGGCATTTCGTTTGTCAACCTGGTACTCGTCGCATACTGGTTTCTTGAAGTCCGGGAGCGATGGGTGCAGGACGCCGCCGAGCGCTATGCGATCGCACTCTTCTGGGCGGCCACCAGTCTTAGACCCTCGACCGGAGTCGCATCGTGAGGTCGCTCGAAATTCACGTGCTGGACGTCGGGACGGCGGACTCCATTCTGATCATCTACCGGGATGGTTTCCGTCAACATGTGACGCTCATCGACAGCGGAACTCGGCATCATTCCGACGCACTGATTGCCGCCTGCTGGCTCTACGCGAATGGTGTCATCGACCTCCTCGTCCTCACTCATCCGGACGGCGACCACGTTGGCGGCGCTCTCGATCTCGCGGCGAACGTGCAGATCAAGGCGGTTCTCTCGGATGATCCTCAGATCGCTTTCAGTGTCCTGGGCCGACGTCTGGAGAGGGGGGAGCCAGCGATCCGCGAGCGGGCCGAGTGCCTTCGCGAAGGCGCCGAGGTCGTCCGAGAGCTGCGCCGCGGCCGACAGGTATGGACCCCGGCGCCGGGCTTTCGGCCGGCGCCCCACCTGTTGGTACTTGGCCCGGCAAATCGGTTTTGGGCGGAATGCATGGTCGGGCGAGTGCCCCATCACTTCGACCTTGGATCCCTGAACCGGCTGGATTCGGAAATCGACCTCGAGGACGACGGTAGCCCTATCAATCAGTCGAGCGTCGTGCTCCGCCTTGACTTCCTCGGCGCCCGGTTCTTGTTCCCGGGGGATGCCGGTCAGGCGGCGCTGGCGGACGTGGTTGCTCGTTGGGGAAGGGGGTTGGACAACCTCTTCTGGCTCCAGCTCCCCCACCATGGCAGCCGGCATAGCCTGACCAGCGACCTCATCCGGCGCTTTCGGCCTTCGTGGGCGGTCGTTTCGGCCAATTCCGCCGACGAGCATCATCCTCATCCCGGAATAGTGCGAGCCCTCAACAGTGTCGGAGCTTCCGTCTACGGGACCCGAGGGAAACAACTTTCATGGCGGTCGGATGGCTACCTCCTACCGGGGTTTCGCCCAGCACAACCGATCGTCGCGCGACCTTTGGCTCCCACAATCTCGGCTATTCTCAGAGCAGCGGCTCTTTCCGACCGGGGCGCAATGCCGAGATCCGGCCTGAGCCCGAGCCTCGAGTCGGGGGGCCCGCTCGGAGCCCTTTCAATGCTCCCGAATCCTAGATGACACCGAGCGCGGCGATCGTTTCGCGCGATCACCACTACGTTCCACAGTTCTACCTGCGGGGATGGAGCGACAACGACGCCGACATTTGTGCGTACCGGGTAATCGTCTCCGACCGGCGTGTGCCGGCCTGGAGGCGCCGCGCGATCAAGGGTATCGCGTACCAACCCGATCTGTACACCTCCGAGCTAAGCCACGAGGAGGACGAGTTCGAAAGGTGGTTGAAGACCGACTTCGAGGATCCCGCCGCCGAAGCCTTGCTGCGGGTTCGCGCCGACCGAAGCCTCACTGCAGACGATTGGGAGGTGTTGGCGCGTTTCGCGGCCGCTCAGGACCTCAGAACTCCGACTTATTACATCGAAAGCATGCCGCGCTGGAAGCAGCACGCGGACGAACTGCTCAACGCTAACCTTCCTCGAATTGTCAAGAAGCTTGAGCGGCAAGCGCGCAGGGGAAAGCTGCCAAAGCCCCTCAACGATGCCGCTGACCCGAAATGGCCCCTGAAAGTCACGATTGATCGTGGAGGGGGTGACGAGCAGGCGGGTGTCCGAGCTGAGTTGACCATCGGAAGGGAACTGTGGCTGGCGAGCATGCGCCACCTTCTCACGTCCACCGTGAACGTGCTCCAGCGGCAGAATTGGTCCATTCTTCGCCCTGATGCCA
Organism: uncultured Gemmatimonas sp.; assembly: GCA_964623785.1. GTDB lineage: Bacteria > Gemmatimonadota > Gemmatimonadetes > Longimicrobiales > Longimicrobiaceae > WHSP01. Next base: position 4,312 of record CAZUVK010000003.1, read on the forward strand.
GCGCGGAGTGGCTGACGAGCGATCATCCGGTCGTGCGCCTGAACTACTCAGGACCGGATCGTTACGACTTCGAGGGAGGATGGGGTCGATCGGGAGGCGATATCCTCTTCCCGCTCAGCCCGCAACACTTGATGCACGCGCAGATCGGCAGACAGCAACCGGCCGTGCGGGTGCTACCGCGTGACAAGACGTTCGAAATGCAGAAGATCTTGGCAGAGCGTGCGTACCGATGGATCTTCGCCCGCTCACCCATTAAGCGGGTCTCGTGGTTCCGGCCGCGCGTCGTTGACCGGGAGCGGTTCGAGAATGAGCATGAGGCCTGGGCGCGTTGGCACCAACTTCAATCGGGAGACGGTGCGCCCACCACTGCGGAGCCACCGGTATTTCATTAGCCCCGGCTCCCTTCCAGTCAGGAAGTAGGAGCGGTGGGGTGGGTATCCTACGGCTCCAAGAGAGATCTGGCGTGCTCTCTGAACCAGCAATCCTAGCTTGTTGAGAGAACATTCGATCGGAAAAACTTGCGATCGACTGATGACGTTCGTATCCCTCCCTTCTTCAACACTTCCCCGTCCCATGTCAAAAGGTGGCCGCGACCACTTCGACGAATTCGCCGACCATGCGCTCCTCAAGCATCTGATCCTCGACAAGTACGTGAAGCGGTGGGGCTTCAAACTGCTTCAGGGAAAGGCGAGTCGGCAGGTCTGGTTCGTGGATGCCTTCGCTGGGGAAGGTACGATAAGAAGAACAATCCGGGATCGCCGGTACTCGCTGGCCGGATCGCGAAGGAACTCGCATCGCGGTTTCCACCAGCGCTGTGGGACATCGGTAACCGTTGTTGACAGAAAAAACGCTATCGATCCGCCGTGAGCATTCGATGAACGGACTTGATGATCTACCCAATCGTGGGCAACCGCAGGGTATCGAGACGAAGGCGATCCTCGCCTTCCGGAACGCGATCTCCTCCGGCGACTTGTTCCAAATTCAATCGGATCTGGCCGACTACGGGGCAGACTTCCAGATCGAGGCTCTCGACGGCTCCAAGGTGACCAATTTTCGGGTGCAGGTACAGGTTAAAGGCTCCACCAGCGAGGCGAATCGAGACGGCTCGGTGAGTGTTTCGGTGGACCGAACGAACCTGAACTACCTCATCTCTCAGCCCAACTCCATCTACGTCTGCTGGCACACCCCAACCGATCTGCTATTGGTTGCCTACGCGGACGAGGTGTTCTACGGATATTCAGCCCATGGAAAGGATATCGAAGCACAGGCATCAATCACCGTTCGTTTTCGCATACCATTCGACCGAGAGTTCCAAAAAAAACTCAGCGCTCGGGTTCTTGCCCAGGGACGCAGTGACCGTGACGATCGACTCCAATGGGGTGTCACACCACCGGATCAACTGCATACGAAGATTCGCGATACCGCTCCCTTGATCGAGGTTCCCACTGATCCTGAGAAGGCATATGAAGTCCTCCGAAAGCTCATCGACAAAGGCCAGGATGCAGTCATTTCTCGAGCCTTCGACCGATTCGTCGCCACCCTGAAGGGTGCTGGACCCTCCGCACTCGTCCCCGTCTATCTGGCTGAAATCAACCTTGGGATCACCGGGCAGGCGTTCGACGAAACGCGCGTCCGTGACGGCATCCAGCTTCTTCATGAAGTGAAGGGCATTTCGACGGAGGCGAGTTATCACTTCTGCGTTGGGAATGGCTTCCTCGCTCTCAAAATGCTTGACGAGGCACGAGAAGCGTTCGTCCGAACACAGGTGTTCGCGGACGAATCCGGAGATTTCGACATCTCCGCTCAGGCCAGTAAGAACCTGGGGACGGTGATGGAGGATCTCGGTAGCCTCGATACGGCTCGCGCCTGCTACGAACGTGCTCTCGAACTCAACCCGGTCCTCCCGGAGGCCCATTGGGCGCTCGGGCTGTGGTTCGGCAAGTTCGGCAACGAACCAGAGAGGGCACTGAGTCACCTTGAGCAGGTGGTCGAAGCTTGGGGATCGCGCAGTAGGGTCGCTGCATTGGCGGGTTGGAAGGCGAAGTTCTTGTTCGAGACCGGACGAGAGCGGGAGGCATTTGCCGAGTTGAATCACCTTCTCTCCCTCGCTGCGGACCGAGACTGGGCTTGGCCGTGGGCAGCGCGACTCGTCGCCACCCACGGTAAATCAACGGCTGATTCTGCCGAACGAGCCGTCCGATTCTGGGATCGCTATCTCACAAGGCATCCCGAGCATATCGGCGCTCTGACGGAGCGTGTCCTTTGTTTGTGGCGCCTCCGCTCCCAACGGAAGGCACGGGATGTCACCTTCCAAGACTATCGAGATTCCGTAACAAAACTGATCGAGGCATCGGAAAGTGCGAGCCAGAAGGCCTTCCTCTGGGATCGTCTAGGTCACTGGGCCCAGTGGGACGGTAACTGGTCAGCGGCAGCCGACGTGTATCGCAAGGCCTATGTGATCGAACCCGAGCGATACGGCTACTGCCTTGGGACGGCGCTCAACTTTCTTGGCGAGTACGACGAGGCGCTCCTCATTCTCCAAGCGCAGGCAGATGAGCACCTCCCTGATGCAATGAGCTGGTTCCAGGTGGGGATCGCGCAGAGTGGGCTTGATGACTTCCTCGCCGCCGCCGAGGCCTTCGGGAAGGCTATCGATCTTGACGAGGACTATGACCGAGCGTGGTTCAATCTTGGAGGAATGCTCTGGTCCGCCGGGAAGGTATCAGACGCCATGCTGGTGTGGCATGAGGCGGCTCAACGATTTCCGGGTCACGAGCTCATGAATACCTTGCCGAAACTTGTCCGGGATACGCTGAGGGAGGAGTAATCCGCGTGCGCCTATGGTGCCAGACGCCGCAGAGGTCAGGATCTTCTCGGATTCGAGTGGCGTATCCGATATTGGGGGTGATTCGAGCCGGTACGTAATGCGTTCGGGCGATGAGGGCCCTAGCGACGGCCTGTTGTCGAAGCACTCCGACACTGACTCGACCGGGAGCTTGCATCCGCCCAAGACACAAGCTTCCATCTCATGGCGCAGCCCCCTCGCGTACGTCATCGGAGCGTTACCATGGGCGGAAACGCCACCTTCTCGGGAACAACCTTTCAGGCCCGCGTCATCGCGTATGCCTACGTTCATCTCTTGGCTCAGATGCGCCTCGGCTGGGTCCCACCAACAGATGACACGCCTTTAGCAATCTCGGGTGAGACGGGTGGGCCGGGCGACGACGCGCGCATTGAGTTCGGAATCCGCCGAGAGCCGATTGAAGTCCAAGCCAAACACGGCTTCACGGCTGGCGCGAAACTGGTCGAGGTCTTCGGCCGCATTCGGGACATCTCCGCACCCAGCTATCAAACAGACGTAGTGCTGGCGGTTGACCGAGGAGGATCCAGCCGGAAGCTGCACTGGACGTTCGCACGAGACATCGACCGAATCCGAACGGGCCGAACAGACAGTGTGTCGAAGGACACTCAGGACATCCTCAGAGAGTTTGACGCGGAGGGATTCGACCGAGCGCTACTTAATCGGCTCTACATCGCTGCAGTTGACTTGGACGAAGCCCATCAGCCCGACTCAAAGCTCGCCTTTCAGCTCCTCAGATCGGTTCTCGAGGACGAGAGCCAAGTCGATGCCGCCTGGGCAATGCTGGTCGCCGACGCCAATGACCTCTGCGCGCGGCGACTGCGCCGCACTCGCCGCGACCTCGTCAGTCTGCTCGAACAGGCGACAATAAAGGTTCAGCCGCCTCCCAAGGACGCACGGTGGCACCGTCAACTCGACTTTTCGCGACAGCTCTTGGCAAAGACTCACCCCGCCTCTGCACTCTTGGTGCTCAACCAGCTTGAGGATCAGGTCGACTCGCTTCCAGCGGGATCAGACGTCGATCCACGTGTTCGCTATCGCATCGCACAACAGCGGGCTGCCGCGAACTTGCAACTAGGCCGGGCATCCGATGCACTCTTGAGCGCTCGGCGCGCGCTTGAGATCGAGCTAACCGGCAGTCATGCACTCGTCGCGGCCGCGCACGCAGCAACCGAACTGGGCGAGCTCGAAACGGCAAAGTCATTCATAGATCGTGGCATCGCGGCACACCCTAACGACACCGACCTATGGTGCGCCGAACTGCGGCTTGCTGCTGCTTCGGGAACGAATCCAGCGGATCCCCCAGCCATGGTGGCAGAGTCGCCCCAGTACCGGACGATGCTCGCTCAACTCGCGGCGGATGACTCGGACTTGCAGCGAGTCCTAGATCTCACGGCCGTCTTACTGGCGGAAGGACATCGTCCACCGGGCGTGCTCTTCCTTCGTGCAAATTCTCTATTGAGTCAGGTTGGGTCCGGACCGGCCGACGCAGATCGGGAGCGGTGCCTGGATGCGGAGCGACTCGCCTCGGATCTGATCGAGACGGTCGCTGATGAATCACACCCGCTCATGGTGAAGGGACTCGTGCTACGTGGATCGGCCCGGCGCGTACTCGGCAGGGAGGCTGAGGCGGATGCGGATCTCGCACGCGCACAGGAACTTGGCCATGACGATCCAGACGCCATTCGACATGCCGCGCAGGCTAAGATCAGCGCGCGTGATTTCGCCGGTGCGCTCGAATTGCTTCAGCGGCAAGTCGTTGAGGAGGTCCCAGAACTCATAATTCTGCGCGCCGAGTTGTCCGCAATTCTCGAGAGAGAAACGGAAGCCAGACACGACTTGGAAGCTGCACTTCGTAAGTCAACCGGTAGGCTAGTGGACGATCTGGCCGTTCGCCTCCAAGCAGTGGATGTCGGACTCATGCTCGGTGACGTAGACCTGGCCAACTCGCTGCTTAACGATGCGGGGGATACATCGGCAATGGCCGCGGAGGCTCTCCGCCTTCGCGCCCGCATCGCGTTCCGACAGGGTGACGTCGAGACCGGTGCCGCAGCTTACGTAGAGGCGGGAAAGCAAGCTGGAACCCTCAGACCCGTCTACCTTTCGGAGCTTGGAACCGAGTTACTACGTGCAGGGCTGGCATCCGAGGCGGTTAGCGCTTTCGAGGAGGTAGGCGCAGAGAACCTGCCCAGCGACGCCGTGCGCTATTACGCGGCTTCTCTGTTCGAGGCCAATGAGCTCGCCCGGCTACAGACGCTGATCGATGGACTTGCGCGCGACCAACAGCTGCCTGTGTGGGCTTTGGCGCTTGCAGCGGATATCGCGGGGCGGCAGGAGAACGAGGATGCTGCAATCGCTCATCTGCACGAACTGGTGGAGCTGGACGGCTTGAACGCGCGAGCGCGCATCCAGCTCGCACGGCATCTGTTGGAACTCGGCCGCTCCGCCGATGCAGCCGTTCAGTTGGACGGGTTGCTCGAGATGCAGCAGCTCGCCCCTGTCGAGCGCATGCAGCTAGCGCAGCTCCTAGCGCGATCGGAACGGGCAGACGAGGCAATCCCGCTGGCATTCGGTGCTTTCAGAGATCGTCCACAGGACCCGCGGATGCACCGCGCCCTGGTTATACTGCTCCTCGGCAGGGATAAGGAGGGCCCGGTTGAGGTTCGGGAGGTTGGTCCAGACACGCACGTCCGATTGCGGGATCAGGAGGGAGAGATCCGGGAGCACACCATCTACGCTGATCCGCCCATCGACAGCCTGCGCGGCGAGATGAGCGTTGCCGATGCAGAGACGGCGGGCCTTCTGAGAAAATCGGTCGGCGAGGACGTAGTTCGGAATCCCGGAACATGGCACGAGCAGCGTTGGACGGTGGAGGAGATCGTTCCTGCTGTCGTGCACGTGTTCCGGGACATCATGCTACACTATGAAGAGCGGTTCCCGGGAGAGCCGTTCTTCATCACAGGGTTCAAAGTCGGGAACGACAGGTCGGTACGCGCCTTCGCGCCTGTGATCGCATCTCTGGAGGCACGAAAAGCGAGTGTTGCTGAGGTGTTCGCGCTCTACCGAGAACACCTCGCACCCCTCGGCATGATTGCAGAGATGCTAGGCGCAACCATCCCGGACGTGATGTCCAGCACCATGAGTGATCCATCCCTGGCGGGTCCACTGATGGTGGAGTGGTCTGATGCAAACGGGCAGGAATGGTCGCGTGCCGCTGCGTTCGCAGCAAGAGAGACCGTTATTGCGCCAGCCGCGCTGAAGATCGCAAGCGATCTCGGCCTCCTTGATCTATTGGCGACGGAATTCGAGGTCGTGGCGCCTCGCTCGTTGCAACAGGCACTCGAGATTGAGGTGGCAGAGGCGGAGCAGCAGCTCGCTTCGGGGAGCACTACGCTTTTCAGTGGTCAGATAGGCTTGGACATCTCAAAACTCGAATCCGGCCATCCCGCCCTCCATCAGCGTCTGGAGGATGCAAGAGCCAGATTGAAGTGGATCACGGAGTTCGCGCGGATTTTGCCGCGCCCGCTCGACACGATCGGCCCTGTGGGGTCCCGCGAGGAAGAGGTTCGCGATCTGGTTGGGCCTAGTTCGCATGATGCTGCCGCGCTCGCGCAGCGCCTCGGCGCGACGCTGTACGCTGATGATTTAGGGTTACGGCGATTGGTCCCCTCAGGGGAGCAGCATGGCTCCTTCTCGACAGTGAGCCTGCTTCACGCGCTGGCTGAACGGGGGGTGATCAGCAGAGCCGAACATTCCAAGCACCTCCTCACCCTCGCAATACGGAATATTGCCGTTATCCGCCCATCGCGAGCATTGCTTGAGGAAGCATTGCGTAGCTCCGAGCGAATAAGCCCAGCGGGTGTCCAGCGCGCATTCGATCTGCTCGGAGCACCCGGCATGACTGTGGGTGGAGCCTCAAGCATGGCTGTACAAACGATCAAGGGGCAGGTCATGGCGCCGATCCAACTGGCACCGACTGATACGATCGTTTCTCTGGCGCTCCGAGGAATGGCCAATATGTGGCCGGTTCCCCTGTGTATCCACACGCTCCTCCAAGCAGCCTCCGACGAACTCGCGCTTCTTCCACACGTGCGGAAGATGATCCAGGACGCGTGTCACACATTCATCGGAAGGTAGTCGGACGGATTGATCGACGATGCTCCTCCACCCGACGTTTGATCGGAAGGGGATCAAACATAGGAGCCCGAAGAAGGTGCCGAAAGCGGCAATTTGCTGACTCATCGGATATCGAACTCAAGCAGTGGAGCGTGGGGACCCTCTCCGTCAGGAATATCCGATCCCGAGTTCTTGTGCCCGCGCGACCAACTCGCGATAGGCGCTTTCCGTCTCCTCCTCACTGACGAGACTGAGGGCTTGGTGGACGAGAGCTTCGAGGAGGTGGGTGCGGGTGGTGGAGGCCTCGGTGAGTGCGACCTCCAGCCGGTCGCACAGTGCCATGAGGGTATCGACCTTCACCACGATGCGATGTTGTTCGGCGAGTGGTGGGATCGGGAGCGGGAGCGGCTTCAGCTTGGCAGCTTTGATGCCCTTCGCCGTCAAGCCGGTTGAATGAGCTTCGATCAGCGACTGCATGATGTCGCTCATGATCGCGAACATCAGGAACTTCGTGTCGACCTTTTCAAAGGGCTTGAGACAGATAACACGTTGCGCTAGAGCAAACGGCTCGTCGATATCGTTCAGGCAAACGTTCGCGAGAGGCGCCTCTGTGGTAAAGAGTAGGTCACCAATTTCAGGAAAGCCACGCGTCATCCATCCTCGGTATGTCGCGTTGGATACGTACTCTCGCGGCTCGCGGTTCAGGGAGCCCATGCGGATATTCTTCGCTGTGATGAGCGCAATGCCTGCATCCGTCTTCGACGGAGTCTTGCCGCGATAGTCAATGAAGAGAAACAAGTTCTCAAACGACTGAACCCCCCATCCGTCCGGGACCTCCATCGGCAAAGCAGTGGGATTCGGATCAGGGGCTATCTTTATTCTGGCGTCACCCGTTTCCCTCCTTCTGTCAACTTTCCTCTTCGCGATCCGCTCCAACAGTTCCGACGCCGGCTCGTCCGCCGGATCCTGCTCCACCAGCCTCCCCCGCACGGCGAGGTTGAGGATGGTCTGACGGATGGTTTTGATCTGGTCGGGGCGGGCGGTGAGGGCGGGGAGCGCATCGAAGGCGAATCGGGCGTGGACAGGGAAATCCTCAGCCGTGGTTCCGGGGGCGGTCAGGCGAGTGAAACTGGAGGCGGTCAACTGGTCGCGGGTGGTCTCGCGCGCGATGCGGGCAGTTTCCAGCCGGTCCAGAAGCGCCATCAGCTCCTCCACCTTCGCCACGATCCGACGCTGTTCGGCGAGCGGTGGGAGTGCCACCGCGATCCTGTCCATCCGGTTCTTAGGAAGTCCGCCGCGACCGGCCCCAGTCTGCTCATCGAAGATGAACGCCTGGAAGTAGGGTGAGAGGATCAGGCCGTGCAGAAAGCTCTCCATTCCTCCAATTACCGGCCGAATAATCGCGACATGCTGGCTAATGTTGGCTTCCGCGAAATCGGCTGGAACAATGCCACACCGGCCCGTTGATCCCCCGGTGATGTTCAGAAGCAGGTCTCCGGACAGCACACGGGTGCCCTTCATACGCTCGTGAGTCTGCCGATCGATGAATACGACTTCGTCCAAGCGGAGGCCGTCGTTGTATACGTTCTGTGATCGCAGAAACGAAACCCCGGACTTCTTATAGACGTCTCGCCCACCACGCGGAGTACTGCCAGACCCCGTCTTCGAACAGATTTCACCGATACGCGTCCAACACCATCCTGCGGGTAGCTCAAACGACACTTCGTCCTCGTTCAACGGCGAAGTCGGATGTTTGACGCCAAGCCGCTTTTTCTCCATCCCGATCCGCTTCATCAGCTCCGACGCGGGCTCATCCGCCGGGTCCTGCTCCACCAGCTTCCCCCGCACCGCGAGGTCCAGCACGAAACGGCGCAGGCGCTCGATGGCATCCGGCGCCTCGGCGACCTTCTCGTAGAGGGCGAGAAGCCTGCCCGCGTTCAACGGGCCAGCGCCTCCGACAGAATCGTCTTCAACTCATCGCGGATCGCCGCCACCTCGGCTTCGGCGGCGAGCAGGTCCTGCAGAAGCGCCTCCGGATCGCCGAGGTCCTCCGCCACGGTATGGGGATTCTTGATGTCCAGGTTGTAGCCGCGCGCCTTCACCTCCTCCGCGCTGACCTTCCAGGCACGCTCCCCCTCCTCGCGCCCCTCGCGCCGCGCCCCACCCCACCAGGCGGCGCAGTCGTCTAGATGCTCCAGACGAATCGGCCGGGTCATCGAGTAGGCCTTCTGCCCGTCGGGCACGCGATGCTCCCAGAACCAGATCTCCCGCGTCGGCGCGCCCTTCTCGAAGAACAGCAGGTTGGTCCCGATGGAGGCGTAAGGGCGGAAGACCGAGTTCGGCAGGCGCACGATCGTGTGGAGGTTGCACTCCGCCATCAGGTGCTCCTTGAGCCGTGTCTTGACGCCCTCGCCGAAGAGCGTGCCGTCGGGCAGCACCACGGCCGCGCGCCCGCCCGGCTTCAGCAGCCGGATGATCAGCGCCAGGAAGAGGTCGGCGGTCTCGCGGGTGCGGAAGTGTTGGGGGAAGTTGGACTCGATCCCGTCCTCCTCGCGCCCGCCGAAGGGCGGGTTGGTGAGCACGATCTCCACCCGCTCGTCCTGCCCCCAGGAGATGTACGGCCGTGCCAGCGTGTTGTCGTGGCGCAGGAAGGACGGATCCTCGATGCCGTGCAGCAGCATGTTGGTGACGGCGAGCATGTGCGGAAGCTGCTTCTTCTCCACCGCGCGCAGCCCGGCCTGCATGGCGGCTTCGTCCTCGGGGCGCTTCACGTAGCGCTCCCGCATGTGGCGGATCGCGCAGGTGAGGAAGCCGCCGGTGCCGCAGGCGGGGTCGAAGAGGATCTCGCCCGGCCTCGGGTCGATCATCCGCGTCATGAAGGCGGTGACGGCGCGGGGGGTGTAGTACTCGCCCGCGTTGCCGGCGGACTGCAGGTCGTTCAGAATCTGCTCGTAGATGTCGCCGAAGTGCTGGCGCTCGGTCAGGTTGTTGAAGTCGATGCCGTTGATCCGGTTGACCACCTGCCGCGTCAGCTGGCCGGACTTCATGTAATTGTATGCGTCTTCGAACACCGCGTGGACGGTGCGGGCGCGCGGCGTGGTCGGGGCCAGCTCCTTGAGCGTGGGGAAGAGATCGCCGTTGATGAAGGCGACCAGCTCCTCGCCGGTGATGCCCTCGGGGTCGGCGGCCCAGGCGCGCCACCGCAGGCGTTCGGGGATGGGTGAGCGGTAGCCGTCCTTCAGGAGTTCGAGTTCCTGGTCCTGGTCGTCGATGATCTTGAGGAAGAACATCCAGCAGAGCTGGCTGATGCGCTGGGCATCGCCATCGACGCCGGTGTCCTGGCGCATGATGTCCTGGATCGACTTGACGAGGGTGCGTACGGACATGGATCAGGCGACATCCCTGTAGAGTTCGGATTGCAGCTCCTGGACGGCCCGTTCGAAGCCGTCCTTGCCGCCGAAGGCCCGGACCAGCTCCACGGGTGTACCGAGCGTGTTCAGCGGCGGGATCCTGAGGATATTGGCGTCGTCGAGGTTCAGGACACCCTCGTCGGCGTACTTGGCGAGGAGCGCGTCGAGCACGGCGCGGGCCTGGTTCCCGTACCGGGTGAAGACGTCGCGCTTCCTGACGTTCTCCGCCCGCTCGCGCCGGGTCAGCGGTTTCGCGTCGAAGGCAACGTGGCAGATCAGGTCGAAGGGGTCGAGGTCGCTGCCGAGTTCCTCAACGATGGGGTCGAGCAACAGGCCCTCGGCTTCCAGCTCCTCGATGACGGCCTGCTTGCGCTCGGCGGCGTTCCAGCGGCTCAGGAAGTCGTCGAGGCTGGCGAACCGGCTGCGCAGGGAGTTCCTGGTGTAGTCGCGCAGCGACTCGGTCACGAGCTTGCCGTACTCGTTGAGGTACTCCACGCGCTCGGCCACGATGCGGGCGCCGACTCCGTCGACATAGACCTTCTTCCAGAAGTTGCCCCCGGGCGGCAACGGCGGGGCGGGCGGGTCGATGATCGTCTCGTCGCCGCCGGGCTCCTCGGGCAACGGCTCCCCGTCCTCGTCGGTCGGCGGCACGAGGGGCGGATCGATCGGGTCGCCCTCGCCTGGCTCGTAGATCTGTACCGGCTCACCGTCGAAGTCGGAGTCGGCGAAGTGGCTGGTCGCCCCCCGGAAATCGATGAGCGTAAAGTAGTACTTGTGCGTGTCCTCGTGCACGCGGGTGCCGCGGCCGACGATCTGCTTGAACTCGGTCATCGAACCCACCTCACGATCGAGCACGATCAGGCGGCAGGTCTGCGCGTCGACGCCTGTGGAAAGTAGGCGCGAAGTGGTCACCAGCACGGGCCACTTCGACTCCGGATCGATGAAGTTGCCGAGCTGGGCCTGCCCTTCGGCGTCGCTCCCGGTGATGCGCATGACGTAGCGCGGATTCTCGGCCACGAGGTCAGCGTTCTCGTTGACCAGCGCCTGACGCATGCGGGCGGCGTGTTCCTGATCGACGCAGAAGACGATCGCCTTCTGGTAGCGGTCGCCGCTCTCCTTCAGGAACTGCGTGACCTTGCGCGCGACGAGCTTCGTCCGGTCGTCGATCACCAGCGTGCGGTCGAAGTCCCTGGTGTTGTAGATGCGGTCCTCGACCTCCCTACCCTCGCGGTCGAGCTGGCCCTTCTCGGGGCGATAGCCTTCCACGTCCCGGTCGACGTGCACCTTCACCACTTTGTAGGGCGCCAGGAAGCCATCGCGGATGCCCTGCTTGAGCGAGTAGGAGAAGACCGGATCGCCGAAGTAGGCGATGTTGGAGACGTATTTCGTTTCCTTCGGCGTGGCGGTCAGGCCGATCTGCGTGGCGGCGGAGAAGTACTCGAGGATCTCGCGCCAGGCAGAGTCCTCGGCGGCGCTGCCGCGGTGGCACTCGTCGATGACGATCAGGTCGAAGAAGCCGGGGGAGAACTCGCGGAACAGCTTCTGCCGCTCCTCCGGCCCGGTGATCGCCTGGTAGAGACCGAGATAGACCTCATAGGCGGTGTCGATCCGCCGCGCCCTGTCGATCGCCAGGGCCAGCTCCTCGGTGGTGCCATCCTGTCGCTCGATCGTCTTCGCGCCGGTCGAGAGTTTGGCCATCGCTCCGCCGAAGGGGCGGAAGTCGTTCACCATCGTCTGGTCGATCAGCACGTTGCGGTCGGCGAGGAAGAGGATGCGCTTCTTCCGGCCCGCCTTCCACAGCCGCCAGATGATCTGAAACGCCGTGTAGGTCTTGCCGGTGCCGGTCGCCATGACGAGCAGCACGCGGTCCTGGCCCCGGGCGATCGCCTCGATCGCGGCGTTGACAGCGTTCACCTGGTAGTAGCGCGGGGCCTTGCCGCTGCCGTCGTCGTAGTAGTCCTGGAGAACGATCTGCTCGGCCTCGGCGTCGAAGCCTTTCCAGCCGCGATAGCGCGCCCACAGATCGGAGGGTGACGGAAAGGCGTCGAGCGCCAGTGTCACCTCGCGCGGGTCGCTCATGCCCGTGCGGTCGTGAAAGACGAAGCCGTCGCCGTTCGAGGAGAAGACGAAGGGAATGTTCAGCGTTTCGGCGTAGTCGAGCGCCTGCTGGATTCCGTCGCCGACGCTGTGGGAACCGTCCTTCGCCTCTATCAGCGCGATCGGGATGTTGGGCTTGTGATAGAGGATGTAGTCGGCGCGCCTGGCCTTCCCGCGTGTGACCAGCTTACCGCGCACGATGATGCGGCCCCGCGTGAAGCTCACCTCCTCGCGGATCTGCACCATCTCGTCCCAACCGGCGTTGCGCAGGGCGGGCGTGATGAACTTGGTGCAGATGTCGCGCTCGGAAAGGCTCCGCTTATCCATCACGGTCAGCGGCCTCCGCCGTGATGCCAGGGATCGATGACCTCCAGGCCGCAGCCCTCGAAATCACCGACGTTGCGAGTGGCCATGGCGGCACCATGAGCGCGAGCAATTGCGGCGATCTGGCAATCGAACTGGCTGATTGGTCGTCCCATGGCCCTCCGGTCCGCTCCGATGCTGGCGTATTCGACGCTGGCGGCGCTGTCGAAGGGCAGGATGCGGTCGCGGAAGTCCTCCCTCAGTATCCCGTCCACGGCCTCGGCCAGCATCTCCCGCCGCTTACCATTCACCATGATAGCCACACCGTAACGCAGTTCCGCCGCGCTGATCGCCGTCAGGTAGACTGCCGCGCTATCCTGACCGGCGAGCCACGCCTCCACTGCCGGCGCGGTCGAGGCGCGAAGGAGTTCGGAAACGACATTGGTGTCAAGAACGATCATTACGTCCTCAGTCCAGCCCCGGCGGCTCGCGTATCGGCTCGCGAGGGGGGAGTTCGAGGTCCACGCCCCCGAACGCGGCGACCCGGGAACGGATCGCCGCGGCCAGGTCGGCCGGTGGCGCAGGTTCCCCAACGGCGACACGCAGGATCTCCCGCGCCTCCTCTTCCATCGACCGGCCGTGCTCCGCCGCGCGAATGCGCAGGCGGCGCTTCAGCTTGTCATCGAGATTGCGGATCGTGATGCTGGCCATGGTCCCCTCCCTTGAAGTATCCGCAAGATAGGCAATGATTGCATTGCAATCAAGCGTGCGGAATTCGGGCCAATGCAGCATGGGTCGCCACACTTTGGCGCACAAATGCCGGGGCGGGCCCGCCTCGACCGAGACGGACCCGCTCCATCACACTAATAATCACTTACGCTCAGCGGAGGGCCGGGGATTCGAACCCCGATGTCCTTGCGGACGCCGGTTTTCAAGACCGGTGCATTACCTTTCTGCCAACCCTCCAAGTTGTATTACTGCATCTACTTACAGACTCGCCTCCAAAAAACGGGACAGAAACGGGACAGGAATGCCGCCTAAACCAATGTGAGAACCGACAGGTCTACCAATCCTGCGCCTCATCTTCATCCTCGTCCGAAGCTCTCACCGCCGCCACCAGGTCGCGGGGCTTAAGCCCCAAGTATACCCCTTCTGAAACTTCGATGCCGGGCGTTCCATTCGTCACCGAATGACCGATGAGCCATCGTGCATACTTCGGTTCAACCTTTCGAAGCTCCGTGCGCCGATTGTACCGAAGTCCGTGGTAGGCGTTCCCCTTCGTGAGTGCCAGGTCTCGCTTCTCAGCCCTCTCCGCCAGACGGATCGCGTCGTGCCACCAAAGATTGACCTGCCGCTCGGAGATAACGCGGTCCAATCGTTCCCCTGGAAACAACGGCGCCCCGGGGCCCAGCTCCCGCGGCTCGATGCATTTCCGGTAGTACCGGTCGAATTCCTCTTTGATGGCGGGATGAATCGGCACGACAGCATCATACTGTTCAACCTCGCCCTCATCTTGCGAAAGCGCCGGCTTTCGCATCCAGAGTCGATAGAAGACCGCCCCGCCATTTCGTGCATACAACTCTGCGACCCGATCCCGGTGAGCTACCCTAGGAACGTAGTTGCATAGCTGCTCGTCCAGGGCTTTGCGGATCTCCGGCACGGTAAACAGTAAGGAGTCGACGTTCAATCGCCGTACGGTGCTAACGCGCTCCCCCAACCAGCGCAGCAGGACGAGAAAGAATCTGAATTTGCCGGTCGAGTCAACCTCGTCCGTGTACTTGAGCAAAGTCTCGTAGAGGGAGTGATCCACGGGCTCGCGCTTGCGCCGCGCGCCATACTTCGGCAGGCGATACTTCGCCATCGGGTTCGAATCCAGTAGTTCTCTTGGATCGCCTTCCCGAAACTTGAGGCGGAGCGCTTCGTTGAAGACCGTCTTCAGACTGCGGATGTCCTTTACCGCCGTGTTCCTGCCCGACGGAGGAAGGAATCCAGGTCCACCGTCCGTGGTGGTGGTCTTCACCCCCCGTTCTCGCCGCTTCAGATAAAGACGATCCTGCAGGTCGCCATCCCACCCTGAGAGATTGAAGTCACGACCAAGTTCGGCCTCGACCCAACGCATCGCGCAGCCAACCTCGTCCAATCGGGCTCGAGAAAGGTTGGTGTACCAAGCACTCTCGCGCACGCGCTCGAAGAGATGCCCGAGCCTTACATTGTTGCTCCGCCGATTCCGGGCCGCGAGCGCTTCTGCGATCCCGCGCCGTTCGTCCGCCATTGCCTGGCAGTGCAACTTCGCCCACTCGATCGCGAGCTTGGGCACTCGATAGATTGGAACTCGCTTTCCGTGCGGGCCGTCCTTCCATTGAACTGGCTGCTCCGGCCGAAATCCAGCCTCGCCAAGCGCCTTCGGAACGGGTCGCTTTGGTGACCGCTTCCCGCCAGGTAGCATATGCCGCCAGGTAATTCGTCTTCGATCAAGCTCAGCGTATAGCATTACCTCCTCTTCCATCCACCTCACGGTGAACGGGAAAGTGTGCTCGGTAAGGACCACCAAGTCTCTTGCAGGCATGCAAATTCAGCGGGAATCATGTTGACGGGAGGAACGTTGACCGCTTCGTCCCCGGCGTCAATCGTCCCGCCAAGACGTGTCCGGCACGGTCACATGGCGATCGATTCCTCGACGGCACGCCGAAGCAAAAGCTCGCGCGGTGACGCCGGGAATCGACTCGTCGCCTTCTCCTGGCTTTCATCCCCTTGTTGACTCCCGACCTCAATTGGGGAGCCGCTTTCGGCTCGTTGTTTCCCATTCGCCTGTCTCTCTCGTCGGACTGGGGCGACAGGCGCATCAGGCGCCGGAGTCCCGAACGGATCTTTGACGGGGAGGTGACGCCTCCGCCATCTTTTTGCCGAATGGGAGCCAATGTGGGGATAGTTCTCCAAAGCGTCTTTCCCCAGGCCGGACCATTTCATAGCTTCCGCCCGATCCAGAAGGTCTTCTGCGCTCGCTTCGGCCGCATCGATGAGCCCGTTCAACATCGTAAGGTGAGCCCGTAAGAAAGCTTCCGATTGTGCTCCGAACGGGATGTCGGAGATCACCGAGAGCTTGCGGCTCAATTCGTCGATCTTCGTCCGAATCACTTGAGCTGGAACCGCGCGCATCGGCACCTCCGTGCCCCTTCTCGGCTGTGTGCACCTTGCCCCGTCGCTCCTAACGGCAGATCGAGACGGTGGGGTTTCCCGGAGGGACGATGGCGCGGACCTCGCTGCCCGCTTACGACGTGGATGTACCCTCCTACTTTCCGGTACTTCGGAATGGCGCTGGCCGTTCTATGGAGGGCAATGCTGATTTCGGCCGATGGATCGGACCGGAAGGCGGGCTTGGGACTCGGCTGCGTCCTATCCAATCGAGTCGCGGGCGAAGCTACAGACGTTCGATTGCTGCTGAGGACCAGAGTATCTTGGCACACGTCGACCGGGCTGCCCGGTATCGACGTCGCCCATAGACAGGCGGTATATTGATGCTACACAATTCTACACGCTCCACGGATATGTCCGAACCGTTCGCGAGCTTCGCTGAGGAGAGCGGGCTTCACCTCTTTGCGGAACCGCTCGGCGCGGCGCCACGCGACGTACTGGCCCCTGTCGATGCGATCGAGCAGTATTGGCTGGTCAGCCTCTCCACGCTCGGCTCATCCGCGGGGCCGCTGCGGCTCGTCTTCCTGACACCGCTTGCCGGGGGAGACTCCCCGGCGTTGCGAGATGTGCTTTGGTGGGTGGCGGGAGACGCCTGGGTTCTCGAACAAGCAGGAGGAAGTCTCGAGGCTTGGGCCGCGACCTTTGGCTACGCGCCCACGGCTGAGGGGACGGAACGACTCTTCGAGCAGGCACAGCGTCAGACCGTTGCCCTGACCGAACTCCTCGGGGACACCGGAATGCGCAGACTCTTGGACATCTACGATGCCGAGGTAGCTCCGTCCCGGAGCCCATAGACCACTCGGAGGCGTATCTCCGATGTCACCCTCCAAGCCACCAGACTCCATACCCCGCGATCATTTCGTCGGGGAGCGCGTAAGCCCGCCGCTCCTTCGCGAACGCGGTTTCGTCGTCGCGATAACGCTGTTCTGGATCGTCGTCGGCGGCGTCTCCTACGTCTTCGAGCTCATGCTCTCATTTGCCGACCCGGACGGGCCGATGACGCTCGGGCGAGCGGCAACACGCTGGGTGTATGCGGTGCTCTGGTGGGTGGCGACGATAGCGGGCATATGGCTCGCCGACACCCTTACGGTCCGAAGCTGGAGGCACTATCCGCTGATGGTGTTCCACGCCGTCGCGGGCGCTTCGATCGCGGTCCTCTGGTCGGTCGCCGCGTACTATATCAACGTTGCGATCATTCCCGGATGGAGACCGGAAGGTGTTGTGCGCATGGTGCGCACGACGTCGATGATGACATGGTTCTTTTATACCGGGTTGATCTGCCTCGTCCACGCGGTGATCTACGCACGGGAATACCGGACGCGAGAGATCAATGCGTTGAGGGCCGCGCATCTTGCCACCGTGGCACAGCTTCAGACGCTCAAGATGCAGCTCCAGCCCCATTTCCTCTTTAACGTCCTGAACTCCATTTCGACACTCATGCATCGGGATGTGAGTGCCGCCAATGATATGCTCGTGATCGTGGCGGAGGTTCTCAGGCGCGGATTCCAGCGGGTACGAACCCAGGAGGTGACGCTTTCGGAGGAAGTCCGAACCGCGGAGCTGTACCTGCAGATCGAGCGGATTCGTTTCCAGGACCGGCTTGCCGTAGAATGGGAAATCGACGTCGGCGTTGAAGGCGCTTTAGTGCCTCACATGATCCTGCAGCCCGTAATCGAGAATGCGGTCAAGCACGGACTCGAAGCTGACTCGAATCGACGCCGGTTGGCGATTCGCGCTCGGCGCATACGAGACGAGCTGGAATTGGAGGTAAGGGACTATGGCCCTGGCCCTTCGGGCGTAGGGACTTCGAGCGGGCTGGGGATCGGGCTTTCGCTCACTCGCGACCGACTCTACCATCTGTACGGCGAAGCGGGCTCCTTCCGCCTTTCCGACGCTCAGGGCGGCGGCGGACTGGTACGGATCTCGATTCCATTCGTCCATGACAGCACTCTCGCTCAAACCGAACGGCAGGCAAACCTAGCCGACCGGTGACGGGGGTGAGGAAGATTGGGCGATCGGGCGCACTTTCAGGATGTATCCGTTGTACGCCACTCGCGGGCATCTATATTGGCGAAAGCGTTCGTACCGGCGACTCCATCGCGCTAGGGTCACGTCCCTCCCGAAACGGCTCCCGGTCGACACGCGGCCCCAGGCAGGCTTGGAGGATCGTCCGGACGCCAGAAGTACACGGGTGCCCCGATCTGTCGTCGGTACGCCACGCGGGAGTCGGTGAATAGTGAGCCAGAAACCTTTCCTTGTCGTATCCGACCTTCATCTCGGCGCAGTACCCGACTCGACCGAGACGTCGTTTCGACAGTTTCTCGACGCGGCCATCGGGTCGGCATCCGGGCTGCTCATCAATGGAGACCTTTTCGAGTTCGGCATCGCCTACAAATCCGTCATACCGAGCAAGCATTATCGAGTTTTGGCGAAGCTCGCGGATTTGGTGGATGCCGGGGTCCCGGTCTACTTCTCGGAGGGCAACCATGATCGAATCGGATGGGGGGGGCATGCGCTTCGCGAGGCAGGTGTCACTCTTCTCGAAGATCGCGCGAGAATGGAGCTTTGCGGGCGGCGCTCGCTCGTCGCGCATGGAGACTCCACAACACTGGACGGGAGGCCAACGAGTGAACAACGGGTTGGCCGGAATCGCGGCCTGATTGCGCTCGTGCGGAGCATTCATCCGGACTGGATTGCACGGGTTCAACCGTATACCACGAGCACTCGACGGCAGGTGCAGCGGCTCCAGGCCGGACTGGACAGCGGACCCAAGCGGTATGTGAACGAGATCGAAGCATGGGCACGGGAGGAACTCCGGCGGGATGCGTCGCTCGAACTTGTAGTCGCGGGCCACTGCCACCTTCCTGCGATCATTGAAGTGGACCCCGGCCGATACTATCTGAACGCTGGCGATTGGATCTACCACTACACCTTCCTGGAGATTCAACCGGGCGAAGCCCCTCCCCAGTTGAAGCGATGGCCGGCCGACAAGATCGGGGCTCCGGTGGACCGTCCGGTGCCGACTGATCCGCCGTAGGCATCTCACGGCGCCGAGCCGCGGATCGCCCGGCCTAGATCCAGTCTGCCGTCCCATTTGCCCACTTCGCGGCCGGTACCGTCCAACTTAGCGGCGATCGCTTCCGGACAGAACCTTCGAGGGGTATTGTACGGCAGCGGCACCGCTCCGCCCGACATCCGAAGGCGGATGGGCAGAAAGCTCGAACCCTCTCCTGTGCATCCGCCGTCTTCCGATACACTCCAAGCGCTTCTGGAGTGGCGATGTCAGACTCTGCCCTATGGTCGGCCGAAAGAATTGCACGGCTGATCTCCGCCGCTCAGAGCGGCTCAACCGACTCGCTGAACGCGCTCCTGGTCGCTGTGCGCCCTGGACTTGTAACGTTCTTTAGTCGGCGACTCGCGCGGGACCAAGCAGAAGATCTCACGCAGGCTGCACTCATCCGGATCGTGCGCGCGCTGCCGTCAATTGAGCCCGTGCGCGGCGACCGATTCATCTCGACTGTCGCTGTGAACCTCCTGCGGACCGCGT
Organism: uncultured Gemmatimonas sp.; assembly: GCA_964623785.1. Taxonomy (GTDB): domain Bacteria; phylum Gemmatimonadota; class Gemmatimonadetes; order Longimicrobiales; family Longimicrobiaceae; genus WHSP01. Next base: position 23,837 of record CAZUVK010000003.1, read on the forward strand.
TCGCTCAACGCGCCCGAGACAGGAGTCGATGGGCGCCGGTGAATCTTGCGAAAGTGTTCTCAACACAGACCGCCCTGGATCTTCATGTGGAGTATGAAGAACTCACACGGGCGGTGCACCGGGCGTGTTCGGTGTCACTCCCCCCTGCGTTGCAGGAAGTCGTCCTGGGTGTCCTTCGTGGGGAGACGCCGACCGAGATCGCGAAGCGTCTCCAATTGAACCCAACAACTGTACGCACGCGGCTCGTGCGGGCAAGGAAGATCCTCCAACTCGAGCTCGCGCCCTATCTCGACGTTTCCGGCGCGGAAGAGGTCATCGGCGAGATCGGCGAGTCCTCACCTCGCAAGCGAAGTAGTCGGATCGGTTCGGATTGAGGGATTCTCTGGGCTTTCGGTCGCGTCGACCAATCCGGATAGAACGCTCGGGTGAATTCGGGAGTACCGTTGAATTGAGAGGCCGGACCGGCTCATGCGCCGCGACGGCTTTTGACTCTCTGCCCGCTCACCGACTTGCACCGGCAATCGAACATGGAGCGCGTTAGGTCTCGCACGAACGGTACGAAAGACGCAGCCTCCAACGAGCCCGCGCACGGGAATGCGGCGGATAAGTACCCGCGCCAGTTAGTCACCTACCTCGCGGGCTCGCCGGGTGGCCAGATCATCCTCCAAGCACTGTTCGACGAGGATGTGACAGAGGTCTACGTCAACTCGGACCGAAAAATCTGGAAGGAAACGTATTCGGCGGGTCCGGTCTTCACCGGCCGCATGCTCGAGGCCGACTTCGCTACAATGTTCCTCAATGCCGTGGCGACTCGCCAAGGCGTGACGCTCGACCGGACGCATCCCGCTATCGCCGCCGAGCTGCCCACGGTCATCTTCAATGGCGCGCGCCTCCAGGGCGAGATTCCCCCGTTGGTCGAACACCCGTCGTTCAACATCCGCAAGCCGCCACCACGCACGTTCACGCTCGACGACCTCGTTGGCCAGGGTGTGCTCACCGAAGGCCAACGGGCTGTGATTCGCGAGGCCGTGCTCAATCGCTGGAACATGGTCATCGCGGGAAACATGAACTGCGGCAAGACGACGTTTGCGAGGTCCGTGCTCAAAGAGGTTGCGGATCTCTGTCCCCGGGACCGTCTCCTGATCCTGGAGGACACGCCGGAGCTGCGTTCGGAATCGCCGAACACGCATCTGATGCGGAAGCCCGAAGAATGGGACCTGACGCCTTTGGTCACGATCGGCCTGCGGAAGAACGCCAAGCGGATCTGCGTGAGCGAGGTCCGGGACCGTGAAGCGCTCCCCTTGCTCGACGCATGGACGACTCACCGCGGCGGGTTGGCGACCGCGCACGCCGACTCCGTGGAGAAATGCCTGGACCGGCTCGATCGTCTGGCCATGCGAAATGGCGTTCCCTCGGACCTGATGCTGATCGCCCAGGCCGTCCAGCTCGTGGTGCTCCTGCAGGGCGACAATGACGGCCGCCGCGTGGTCGAGCTGGTCCGTGTTGTCGAGCAGCACGACCGCGCCGCTCCCTATGCCCTTCGCGCATTCGACGAACAGGGCGTGCTCCAATGATCCCGCTCGCTCCGTCCGGCCTTACACCCGAACCCCGTCCCTCTTCACCTTCGCATCCGGAGGAATCCATGCGGTCCCGTCGATTCGCTAGCACGTCAAGAACCCGGGTTGTGCTTCTCGGCCTCTTCGCAACCGGTGTCGTACTCGCTCCGGAGCTTTGGGCCGGAGGCACCGGCACGGACATGCCCTGGAACACTCCGATGCAGACTTTGCTGAACAATATGACGGGCCCGACCGCGAGAATGCTGGTCGGGATCGCCACTGCGTACTCCGGCTACCGCTGGATGTTCGCGAGCCACGAGCAGGGCGCCAATAGCCTGGCCCGCGTGGCGGTCGGCGGCGCCATCGCGCTGACGGCACAGACCATCATCAGCTATGCGTCCTTCGGCGGGGCACTTCTCTGATGGACCGATCCACTCTCGCCAGGGACGTCGACCTCGGCGTCATCCACTCCTCCCTCACCCGGCCCGTCCTGTGGGCCGGTGTCGAGCGGCGCGTGGTGGGCATCGAGTTCCTGATCGTCGTGGGCGTGTTCGTCTGGCGGGGAATGACCCCCGGCGCCCTGGTCATGGTTGCGTGCATCGTGGTCCCGCTGCACCTGATCGCCCGGCGCATCGCGGCGACAGACCCGCGCATGA
>CAZUVK010000003.1:26058-31242 GCA_964623785.1 uncultured Gemmatimonas sp.
GACCTCTTCCTGCGAAACCTCGAGTGGCGGCGCTACTACCCGGCCCATGCGGATGCCTGCACCCCTTCGCCGCCTCCGAAGCCAACGCTTCCGAGGGGGCCGTGATGGACCTACTCAGTCTGCTCATCGGTGGCGCCGCGGGGGTAGCCGGGACCTCGCTGATGCGGTCAAGCGGCGAAAGCCAGAATCGCGAATCTATTGGATTGGCGGACCGGATCGGCTGGGCCTCGCTGGTCGACGAGCGGGGCGAGGAGGGAGTGGGGCGACAGGCCGTCGTGGAGCTGAAGGACGGCGCCCTCATGGCGGGATGGCGGTATCGAGGTCCAGATCTGGACACGGACACCGAAGAGAGCGTGGAATTTCTGGCCCACGGGGTGAATTTCGCGCTGCTGCCCTACTTCGACTCGTGGATGATCCACGTGGACGCGGTGCATCGCGAAGCGTCCGGGTATGCACCTCCAGGCGCGTTCCCCGATGCCGTGACCCGCGCGATCGACGAGGAACGCAGGTCCGCATACCAGAAAGAGACCGGCAACTTCGAGACGGACCACTACCTCGTAGCCACCTATCTGCCACCGCATGACGTCTATTCACGGCTGGGAGACCTGCTGGTGACGCGCCCGGATCGGATGAAAGCCGACGCGGAGTATGCCTTGGTCCTCGATCGATTCCACGGCTATCTGACGGAGCTCGAAACCCGGTTCCCCTCCGCGATCCGCCTGGAACGCATGGACGCGGACGCGCTACTCACCCACCTGCACACGTGCCTCACGGGGAAGCTCCATCCGGTCTCGGCTCCGGAGGACGCCAGCGATCTCACGCGGGTGCTGGTGGACGAAGAGCTATGGGGCGGCTTCTCGCCGGTGGTGGGCGACAAAGCGTTCGCCGTCGTAGGCATCACGGACTTCCCGCCGCGATCCCGTCCCGGCTTGCTGGGCGATCTGAACAAGCTCGCCATCCCCTATCGCTTTTCGAGCCGCTTGATCCCCATCAGCGCGGACGCGGCGCGAAGCAAGATTCGCTGGCAGACGAAAGGCTTCGCCCGGAAAGCCCGGCCCATCGCACAGCAGGTGCGCGACCAGTACGCGACCCACGCGCCCCGGGACTTCCGCCATGACTTCTTCGCGGACCAGCACTCGATCCGCATGGCGCAGGACAGTTCGGACGCGGCGGCGTTGGCCGAGAGCGGTACGGTGCGAATCTGCTACTACACCCCCGCCATCGTCGTCTGGGGAGACACGGGCCCGGAAGCCAGGACCCTTGCCCGCGAGGTCGTGCAGGTGCTGAACGACAAGGGACTCACCGCGAAGATCGAGGACATCAACGCGCTGGAGGCGTTCGCCGGGTCGCTTCCCGGTCACGGCCACTACAACGTCCGCAAACCCCTCGTTCACACCCGCAACATCGCGGACCTGCTTCCGCTCACCTCGAAGTGGGCCGGGCTGCCACACAACCCATGTCCCTACTACCCGCCCGGCTCCCCTCCGCTGCTCTGGGGCCGAACGGACGGATGCGTCCCGGTCCGGATCAACTGGCACGTCAGTCCCCGCGATGTCGGCCACCATCTAATCATCGCGCCCACAGGGATGGGAAAGAGTTTCCTGCTCAACCTCATGATCGCGCAGTTCCGGCGCTACCCGAAGGCGCAGGTGTTCCACATCGACAACGGCTACTCCGGCTACGTGCTGTGCAAGGCCGCGGAAGGGACGCACTACGACATCTGCTCCGGAAGGCCCGACGCGATCTGCTTTCAGCCGTTGGCGGGGATCGACAACCCCATCGGACGCGCCCGCGCCGCGCGGTGGTTGGATGTCGTGTGGGATGTACAGGGGGTCCGGCTGACACCCGAGATGAGGGAGCACGTGCAGAAGGCGCTGCATCTGCTCAGCCGGATGGATCGCTCTGAGCGAACCCTTACGCAGCTCTTCTTCCAGCTCCAAAACGAAGCGCTACGATCCGCGATCGGATACTACACGGCGCAGTTCGGAAACTACGGCCAGCTCCTCGACTCGCCACGCGACGACCTCCAGAAAAGCTCCTATCAGGTCTTCGAGGTCAGGCACCTGCTCGCCTTTCGCGACGACCGGATCACGGCTCCGGTCCTCGCCTATCTCTTCGGAGCGATCACGGACCGGCTGGACGGCCGGCCGACCTATATCGCAGTCGACGAGGGACGGATGGCGATGACCGAAGGCCGTTTCGCCGAACAGGTGGCCGAGTGGTCGATCACGACGCGCAAGGACAACGCGGTCGTCGCACTCGCCACGCAGGACCCCTCGGATCTCGCCAACTCTCCGTACCGGGCGCAGCTCATGGAGAGCTACCCCGTACACTTCTTCCTCCCCAACCCCCGGATGACCGAGGAGGGACGGAAGCAGTACCGCAGCATGGGTCTGAACGAGCGGGAGATCGAGGCGATCCGGACCGCGCAGCCCCAGCGAACCATCTACTACAAGACGCCGCTCGGCTCCCGGCTCTTCGAGCTTGCGGCTGGTCCGCTGGCGCAGGCGTTCCTCTCGGCTCCCGATGGAACCACAGCGCTGGATCTGCGGAGCGAGACCGAGGAGATGATGGCGAGTTACGGAAGGCGGTGGCCCGCCGAGTGGCTCCGGCGGCGCGGCCTGGTCCGGTGGGCGGATTTCGTGGAGGCGGACATCACACTTCGGCAGGAGGCAGACGATGAAACGCTCGATCTCTTCGCGCCCGTGGCTGTGTAGCGCGCTTCTCGCGGCGGCTCACCTCGTGGTGCCGCTGGCGGGAGCCGCGCAGATCTCGATCCCCGGAGGCGCCGGGGGCGGGTTCCCGGGGGGAGGCGGTATCCCCGGCATTCCCGGAATCCCAGGCATCCCCGGTGGTGGGGGAGGCGGGGGCATCCCCGGGATCCCGCAGATTCCCGGCATCCCCGGCCTGGGTGGAGGCACGGGTTCGAGTGGTCCGCAACTCGTATTCGATGCGCGAAATTTCGCGGAAAGCATCCGCATCGTCGCCCAGACGCTCGAACAGATCGACAACCAGCGCCGCCAGATCGAATACCAGATCCAGGCGTTGCTCAAGCTGTCCAATCCGAACTGGAGGGAGATCCTCGGGCTGGTAAGCCAGCTAGACGCGCTCTTGCAGCAGGGCGAAGCGCTCGCCTACAGCGCCGCAACTCTCGACCAGGAGTTCCGGCGCACCTTCCCCGGCTACGAGATCCCGGAGGAATGGGTGGCCTCCGAAGCGCACCGGCTGCAGACGACCCGTGCGCTGGCGACCCTTCATTCGTCGCTCCTAGCGACGCAGTACCAGATGCAGGACCTCTATCCGAGCATCGAACGCCTGGAAGAGATCAAGATCCAGATGGGGAGCATCGAAGGCACGCAGGAAGCCCTCGAGCTGCAGAACACGCTCCAGGCGTATGTGGCCGAGGAGCTGATGATGATGCGGCAGTCGATCGCGGTGCAGACCAACGCTCTGGCGGTCGCCCACGCCCGGCAGGTCCAGCGGGAGATGGACGAGCTCGTCGTCCTCGAGCAGATCTTCACGAACACACTGGACCGTCCCCGCAGCGCTTCGGCCGGATTCGACGGCCGCTGGAGGCGGCCATGAGACCGAGGTCGCGGTTCGCGCTGACCGCGATGCTGCTCGTTGCCTCTGCCCTCACCGCTTGCGAGGCGCGAGAGGCAGCACAGCCGGACGATGTGATCCGGGTGCTGGAGCAGGGTGCCCCGTCGGCGGAGCACGGCGCCGTCTTCTGGACGTGGCAGCGCGGAAACGATGCCGTGACCTGGGATCGCGCCAAGGAGTTCTGCGCCGAGCGAGACCCCGCCACCTTTCCCAACTGCCAGCCGGTGCATTCGTTGATGCAGTACGAGGCGGCGCTCGAAGCGCCGTCCGCGGAGTCGCCGGGTTTCGACGGCCGGCTGATGGAGCTGGACGGCCGCGCGACCGAGGCGCAGGAGCGCCTGGACAGCTTGATGAGGCAGTAGTCCGGTGAGAACGATCCTTCGGTCCGATCGCCGGGTTCTTGCCCTGGGCGCAGCGCTTCTCGCAACGGCGATCAGCGTAGGGCTGGCCGGTGCGCAGGAGCCGGGCATCCTCGACCGGGCCGCGCTCACCTACCGAACCGCGTCCTTTCAGTGGATGGACCGCCTGCACCCGCTGGCGATGGCCACCTTCATCCCGCTCGCCGGGATCGAGTTTGCCCTGAGCGGCCTGCTCTGGATCATCAACGAGCGCGAAGACCTCGGCGATGTGGAGGGGCAGTTCCTCCGCAAGTTTTTTTTCATCTCCTTCTGGTTCGCGCTGATGTTCAGTTGGGAGCTCTGGATTCCGCATCTCGTGGACGGGTTTCGCTTCGCGGGCGTCACGGCATCGGGCCGCACCACGCTCAACCCTTCCGAGATCGTCCGTATCGGGATCGACCTTCAATCGGCCATCGGACTGTCGGCGCTGGACTATCTCAGCTTCAATCCGCTCTCCGGATTCACCACACAAGTGGCCGGGCTGATCGTGCTATTGGCGTTCGTAGCCACCGCCGTGGCGGTAACCTACACGTTGATCCAGGGCTATCTGGTCATGGGCGCAGGGGTCTTCTTCCTCGCCTTCGCCGGGTGGCGTTCGACCGCTCAGCTGACCGACAACTACCTCAACCTGCTCCTCTACATCGGCGTCAAGCTGATGGTGCTCTTTCTCCTGGTTGGACTCGGGACGACCATCGCTGCCGACATGCTGGCGACGACCGCGCAGATGCGCTGGAGAGATCTGGCCCCGTCCGGCGAGATCCTGTTCGTCTCGATTCTCCTCATGTCGTTGGTGATGGGCCTGCCGGTGATGTTCGCCCGCCACATCACGCAGGGGCAGAGCTTCGGTCTCGTCGCCGCGATCCGCGCCAAGGACCGCTGAGAGCACACGAATCAGGAACGGAGAACCCCCATGTCACTCGCTCTACGGAAAGACAGAACTGCCGAGATCAGGCATATCGTGGATGCATCCCGCAAGAAGAACGGCGACCGGATTGCGCTGGCCAGGGATGAGGTTCGCGCTTGGAAGAAAGGCTTCTGGGCGGCCTTCCTGCTGCTGATCGGAACCGTAGGTGCGCTCACCTACGTCGCGCTGCAGCCGCGTTTCGTCCCCTACACCGTCGCGGTGGACCAGCACGGGGTTGCTGTGCCGATCGGCCCGGCCGAACGCACCACGGCCACCAAC
>CAZUVK010000003.1:31252-34706 GCA_964623785.1 uncultured Gemmatimonas sp.
GCGGAGCTGACCCGGTTCATTGGCTACGTTCGCACTGTCTCCTCTGACCCGCATGCGCAGCGTGCGATGGTGGAAAGGGCCTATGCCCATGCGACACCGGCCACGGCCGAAGTCCTGAACGCCTACTTCCGGGACCCGGACAACGACGCGCGCACCGTCTCCCAGCGAGCAGTCCGGCTCGTGCGGGTGCTTCGCGTCACACCCCTGCCGGCGCCGGGCGACAATACCTGGAATGTGCTCTGGCAGGAGACGGAGATCGAGCACGGAAGCGAGTGGCGCACCACCACGAGCTGGGAAGCCTACCTGACGGTCGGGCGGGCAACGCCTTCGACCGTGGAACGTCGTACCGCGGAACAGATCAGCTTGAATCCCCTCGGGATCTACGTCACGGACCTGTCCTGGTCCCCCATCGCCAACCTCGACCCGACACAGTGAGGTGTATCGTGAATGCGAGCATTGTCCTGCCTGTTGCACTCGCGCTCCTCGGCGCGTTTGCCAGTCCGCTTCAATCACAGCACAAGGACCTCCCGGAGTTGCCGGGGCCGCCTACCAAAGACATGCCGGAGATCGCCTTGCCGTTGGAAATGGCCTCGCCGCTGGAGCTGGCCATGCGGCTCTTCGACGAAACGGGCGAGGCGCAGGTCGTCGGCCCGCCCAATCCCGGCAGTTTCACGATCTTTCCATTCGGCCACGCGCATCCCGTGCTGCGGTGCGCCGCTCTCAAGCTCTGCCAGGTCGAGCTTGAGCCCGGCGAAGTGCTGGTCGATGACCCGCTTTCAGGCGACCTCGAACGATGGGACGTGGATCGGACGGCCAGCGGACGGACCACGGTGGTGGTCGTGAAGCCCAAGGCGTGCGACATCAGCACCAACCTGCTGATCGTGACCAACCGCAGGCGATACGTCGTGGACCTCGAGGCGCCGGAGTGCGACGGGACAAACCCGGCCGGAGGGTACATGCCGGGGATTCGCTTCTGGTATCCCGGCGAAGAGCCGGAGATCGACGAGGAACCGGAGGCCCCGGACGGCTTCCTGGTCGATGTGCGGGACCTCGATACCAACTACCGCTGGCAGACCAACCGGGGGATCACCTGGAATCCGGTACGAGTCTTCGACGACGGTGTGCGCACGATCATCCAGTTCGGCCCGGACGCGCGAAACGGCGAGATGCCCGTCCTGTATGGAGTTGCCGACGACGGCACGCGGGTGCAGGTCAACAGTATCGTGCGTCCCGACCCGGCGGGAGACTATCTGATCGCGGACCGCGTGCTCAGGCGAGGCGCACTGGTGCTTCGCGACGGAAACCGGGAGCGGCGGCTCAACGTGGACAACCTCACCCTCCAGAGACGCTAAAGTCATGGATCCGAACGACGGCGCAACCCATCGGAGGCGAACGGGCCTCGCCGACGATCCCTCAAGATGGGAGGATCGTGACCGGCAGATCACGACGTTCAATCGGAAGGCGGTGGTGACTCTCGCCGCGATCGGGGGCATGACGCTGATGGTCGTGAGCTTCGTGCTCACCGCCCCGAGGCGTGGTCCGTCCAGCGAAGGGCTGATCCCCGCAGCGGATCTTCCGGAGGAACTGGCCCGGCGCAACTATCTCTCGTCTCCGCTGCAACTGGACCCCTTGCTCCGGCTCAATGCCGGGGCGCCGGGAGATAGCGCGGCGCAGGCGTTGGACGGGCTCGACCCGTTCGTGATCCCCGTATATGCCTCATCCCGCGCAACCACGACAACCACTCCAATCGCGCCACCGGAGCTGGAGGGACCCACTGACCGCGAGCTCGAGTTCGAGCGAGCCATGCGCTGCGGAGTTCGTCGTTGCCCGAACGAGGGAGCGGGTAATTTGGCGCCCTGGTTCGCATCCGATTTGGACGCAATCGCGAGTGGAACCCTTGCTGGATACCCAGCATTTGCCTCTCCCGCCGCAACCACGAGCGGACAGGTCCCGAGAGATCGACACGAGACCTTTCTCCGAGAGAACAGCGGTATGGAGACAAGCACGATCGTCGCCTCACAGTTGCAGCACCCGGCCTCGCCCTATCAGATCATGGCCGGCACGCTGATCCCCGCCACCCTGGTCACGGCGATCAACAGCAATCTACCCGGAGAGGTAGTCGCCCAGATCACGCGCAATGTCTACGATACCCAACAGCGCTACCTCCTCATTCCGGCTGGGTCGAGGGTGCTGGGAAGAGTGCACCACCAGGTGGGGCTGGGACAGGCGCGGGTTAACATCGCATGGCACCGGATCATCTTCCCGAACAACAACAGCCTCTCGCTTCCGGGCTTCGGGGGTGTCGACGCGCAGGGAGCCTCGGGCCTCCGGGACCGCGTGAACAACAACTACACCCGCACCTATCTCAACGCCGTCCTGCTTTCGGCGATCAGCGCGGGCGCCCAGCTCAGCCAGCCGCAATCGGGTTATGTGTATGCACCTGCCGCACCCGGCCAAGTCGCGGCCGGTGCCCTTGGGAACCAGATGGCCGAGGTGTCCAGCGAGATCATCCGGCGCAACATGCAGGTCGGCCCGACACTGGAGATCCGCGCGGGATACAACTTCTCCATCTACCTCAGCCAGGACTTGATCCTCGCACCTTATCAGCACGATGAAGCTCGATGACTTGTGGGAGTACACGGAGACCGTCCTATGGGAATGCCGAGGCTCGCCCAGACCGCGCACGCATACGCTCCATACCGAGGGCATAAGTTTCTGTTTGGTCTGGGTCTGTCCCTCCTGTTTGGAAGCTGGTGCGCAACGCAGTACATGGCTCATGCGCTCGGATTCGACACCGGACTCGGTGAAGCAGTTTTCACGCTTCCCGCGGACCTGGCTCCCCATGTCCGGGCGGCCGCCTCTCTCTCAGTTGGAGCCAGCTTCCTCCTGCTCTTCTTCCCGGCCCACCGGCGCTATGTCCCTGCCCTGCTCCTCGCGGCTGGGTCGCTCTACGTTCTACCTCTCGTCCCGGTCTACGGACCTTTTCAGTTCTTCTTCTGGAACCACAACTTCTCTGATCGACCCGAGCTTGCGGGCCTATTCTCCACCGGGCGGCTTGCACTGGCGGTAGGTTCCGTCGGGGCGTTCATTGCGCTCACGCCTTTCGGCCGCCAGGGACTGGAACGGCATCCGTCCGGTGCCTTCGGCACGGCGAAATGGGGGGTGGGCAGACGCCTCGTCCGGAACCAGGAAGGCCTGGAGTTGGGACGGCGCCTCGGTGACGGAGAAGTGCTCCGCTATTCGGGCGACGGGCATCTCATCACCCTCGTACCCACCGGAGGAGGGAAAGGGGTCTCCGCTGTGATTCCCACTCTCCTTCACTATCCCGGCTCGATCCTGGTGCCCGAGGTGCTCAAGCCCTACATGGGCGACATCCTGCTGAATCTGAGCGACGAGTCTCAATACGAGCCGATCGATGCCATCGGTTTCAGTCCGGCGGCGATCGGTGTCGGCG
>CAZUVK010000003.1:34716-49249 GCA_964623785.1 uncultured Gemmatimonas sp.
TCCTGGTGCCCGATGTGAAGCCGGAGCTGTACGCCGTCACGGCACGGCGCCGACGCGAGATGGGGCAGAAGGTGGTCTGCATCGACGCGTGGGAGGTGGTAGGCGGTACGGACGGGATCAACCCGATGGACCTGATCGATCCCGCCAGCCCCGACGCGCTCGACGACGCCGAAGTCGTGGCGGACATGCTGGTGGCCGCGGGCGAGCAGACCGCCCGCGACCGGCACTGGAACGAGGAAGCTCTCGCCTTTCTCACCGGCCTTATCCTTCACGTCAAAACCACGGCTCCGTCACAGCTTCAGAACCTTCCCTACGTCCGGAAGCTCGTCATGCTGCCGCGCGGCACACTCGAGGAACCCGGACCCTTCGAGCAGATGCTCTCCGAGATGCTGAGAAACCGGGCGATTCACGAGCTGATCTCCCGCCGCGCCGCCGCGCTCACTCAGAAGGCGGAAGCCGAGCGCTCCGGGGTCATCTCCGCCGCGCAATCCCATACCCACTTCCTAGACTCGCCGCGGATGCAGCGAGTGCTCTCGCGGACGACGTTCGACCTCGGCCAGTTGAAGACGGGCCGGATCACCGTGTACGTGATCGTGCCCGCACGACGCCTCCCACGGTACAACCGCCTACTCCGGCTCGTCGTCGGAAGCGCTTTCATCCGGATCAGCTCGATTCCCGGACGGCCGCGCCACCGCACACTCGTGCTCCTCGACGAGTTCACGCAGCTCAAACGGCTCGGGCCGGTGGAGGATGCGTTTCGCCTGCATCGCGGATACGGTGTCTGGTTCTGGCTCTTCGTCCAGGATCTGGCCGCCTTCGAGGAGGTGTATCCGAAGACGTGGCGGAGCTTCCTCGCCAATGCCGGCGTGCTTCAGGCGTTCGGGACGAACGACTCCTACACGGCGGAGGAGCTGAGCAAACGGGCCGGCGAAACGACGGTCTTCGTCGAGTCGGCGAATCGTTCGCGCGGGATCAGCCGCGGGAAGCTGGACAACGTACAGGAAGGATCGGGTCAGACCACTTCAGAGAAGGGTCGGCGGCTCATCTTCGCGCACGAGATCACGACGATGGACCCCGACGAACAGTTGCAGTTGCTCTTCATCCAGGGGGAGGACCCCCATCTGGCCAAGCGGATCGTCTACTACAACGATCCCGCCTACGCGCGGCAGTACGATCCGAATCCGCAGTACCAGCGGGTATTGAAGTGAGCCCGGACCTGAACCAGGGCATGGTGGCCGACCTTCGCGAGATCGGTCGCGCTTGGTGGGTACGGGCCGCGGTTGTGCTGGTCCTAGCTCTGCTCGCGGGCGTGCTAGCGGGATATCGGATAAACCTGAGTCGTTCGCTCCCTCTCGGACTCTACAAGGTGGTCGGTGGGAGCGGTGAGGAGGTTCGGGGATCCGTCGTCATCGTTTGTCTTCCGCCGGAGTGGGTGACGTTCGCCCTGCAGCGCGGGATTCTCGGGCCAGGACGGTGCGAGGGCGGGAGTTACGGGTTGGGGAAGATCGTACTTGCGGCCGGTGGCGACGAAGTTGAACTCGAAGTGGGTGGGATGACGGTGAACGGCGTAAATGTCCCTCACAGCCGCCCCATCGATCGAGATCGCTTTGGACAACCGATCGCCCACTTTCCTTACAGGGCGTACCGGCTTGATCGCGACGAGGTATGGCTGTATGCCCCTCACCCGGCCGCGTTCGATTCTCGATATTTTGGTCCCGTCTCAATCACGCGGATTCAGTCTGCGGTCCGGCCAATATGGACTGCCAGTCATCCGCCGGACGATCTGGTCCCGTCAGGCGCTCGCTGGCTCAGTCACCAGAAATGATGGCCGGGCCTGCACCTCTCATGACGACGATTCCTACACCCGGACACACGTTACAACGATCTCTTGGTTTGGGAAGAGTCAAGCCTTTGTTCGATATGCCCGATATTCGTACCCGAGTCCTGGCTCGAAGTCCCGGCTGGGCGGTGTGTCGAGCTTCCAGTCATCGGAAAAGATGGACGGCTCTGGCCATCAATGACCGTAGATTTCTTTGCGTCTTAGAAATGCTGCGGGGCCCCCTTCAAGGATCTCTTGGACACGACCCTTCGTAGCAACCCGATCTATCGAACCACGCTCTTCTACTCGGCCGCAGTCGCTCTCGCGATTCATTGGGAGCAAGAGTTCCGAGTCTCCAAGTACCGCAATATTCGCATTATGTGTTACAAGGATAATCTGTCGCCTTTCCTTTACCCTTCTGAGCGTGCTTACCACGCTTGAGAAGATGAAGGCGTTATCAAGATCGTCCTCTGGTTGGTCAATAACCAGGGGCACGTTCGATTCCGCCAGCATAGCAATCGTGAGCAGAATCGTGTGTCTCTGGCCATCCGAAAGATTGAACACCGGAATATCACGCGCTGGGACTGCTTTCGTTTTGACTACTATGATTGGTTTGGGCGGCTTGTCGATCGCTTGGAGCTCGAATAGGGCTTCCCAAGGAGACAAGCGATCGACAATTCGTCGCGCCCACTCTTCTGACACCCCAAGCTCGTCGGATAAATTGTCGTATTTCCGCTCATAAACTAGTTGTGCCAAGCGGGAAGGAGTGGTTGCTCTGCAAACCTCTTCAATAGCCGCATCTGCTAGATATGTGCCGTGCATTCGCACCTTGAGTAGCTCGGCGAACTCTTCGATGATCCCGGCATCATCATACTTGACGATAATTCTGTAGTCTCTAATAGTAGCACCGAGGTGACGATTGATTTCTCTGAGCTGCTCTTTCCGTCTGCCTGTTCTCTGCGCTCGAAGGGCTTCTAGTTGCCGCAGGAAATCTTCGCGTTCTTTACGCGCCTCGCTCAGATTCTTCTTCCTCTGCTCTATCGTATTTATTGACGATGTTAGCTGGGACTGCTGCTTGAGTAGCTCATTGAGTTCGGCTAGGTTACCAGCGGCTAGGCCCCGGGCCTTTAGGTCGGCAATCTGCTCTGCAACATCCGCGTCCAATCTGGCATGCACCTGCTTGAGAGACGCCGCAAGCTTGCTGAGTCCCTGGGCCGAGCGCGTCAGTTCTTGGTTGATCTCCGCCTGTCCACGTCGAAGATGCTTGTTGGTTTCTTCAATGGTATTGCGCGCTTTATCCAACATGGCTAGTGAATCCACATCGTCGGTGCATTCACCGACGTTCGTAGCCAGTTGATCATAGTCACTTTCGAAGCTCGCGAGTGTAACACCTCGCTTGTACCTTTCCGCTAGTTGAAGAATCGTTTCGCGCAGGCTTTTTTCAGCTGTTAACTTAGTCTGGAATGTGACAATACCGCGTAGGTTGCCTTCCTCTGCTAGCTTCAACTTCTGCCGCACCTCTAACAACGCCTTCCTCTTGGTCGGCAACGACGCAAACTGCGCTTCCAAAGGAGCCAGTCGTGCCGCATTTTCCCTCAACCGGTGCACAAGTCCGGCCTCAGCATCGGCGAGATCACGTAAGCGAATATGACGATCAAGGAACTCCTGGAAGCGTTCCGGAGTGTTGAGCGGGTCGCGCGCAACTTCCGCAAGCTCGCCTTGGCCGAAGTACTCAATTCGAAACGAGTCCTCCGGAACGTCCGTTATCCCGGGGCCATCGTCTTCCTTCGCCTTGACGTCGACGTGTCCGGTTCTTGTGCGCAAATATCTGTATAGGACCCCGTTCTCATCTTCGCAGAACACGGAAACCGAGTCGGGGCAATTGTCGTAATCACGGAAGTCCTGAAACTGACCGAGTGCGAAGGCGAGTGCTCGAATCGCGGTAGACTTTCCTGTCCCCCTACCGCCGATGAAGCAATTCATATTGTTGTTGAAATGGATAACCTCCCCATGCAAGAAGCCACCAGTGAAGACCATCCCTCGCACACGGGGAAAGGATCTCGGTACCGCTCCCCAAGCCCGCACTCTTGCTGTAGGGTCCACCAGAGCGACTCTGAGTGCCTCAAAGCTGAGTTCATTCAGTTTGAACCGCGTCCACGGTTTTGTCGGGTCGTTTGTCTCGAATTCTGCGAGAGAATGCGCGTCAGAGCCCTGCAGATGGGCGAGGTGTATGCGCGGTCGAAGGGCGTCCACCAATTTTCTTGCCTCAAAGATCTTTCGGCGCTCCCCGCCAGCTCCCGTAGTATCGTCGACCTCGGAGTACCATCGCAGGTTTTCGGATTCGTCACACTCGAGCCCGTAAAGCCCTGGGTTGGTCAGGATGTCTCGCTTCCAGTTCTGGTGTCCGGAGGCGAACATCTCAAACCCAGTACGATCCCGATCAATGTGGGCAGCCACCGCTATTCCTCCGAGCTTGTATGCTTCGCTTATGGCGTCCGCCATCGATTTCGCCGTGTGTGTGTTCTCCTTTCCTCTTTCCCCAACTAGCTCAAGGCGCAGCATGAATTTGGCGAGGTGCTCAACACGCTCCGGGGCGAAGTATACGAGCAGATGCCCATGGGCTGTCGTTACTTCGACGCCGGGTACGACGAGCAAGTGGTCCGCGAACTGATTCGCATACTCCAAGACCGCAACGATGTTGGCGTCCGAGTTATGGTCCGTGATCGCAATTACCGACAATCCCTGTCTGATAGCAGAGTCGACAATCGCGGCCGGTGTGAGGGTCGGATCCTTAACATCCGCAGATGCGCCGAAGCTGTGGATGTGTAGGTCGGCATCAAGAAAGCCGGCCCCATTGTCGATGCTTGTAACATCGCGAAGTTTCGCCACAATCTTTAGCTGAGTGAGGAATAATATGGACTGTGAGTCTAAACGACCTCGCGTCCCTTTCTCGCAATAGTTAGCCCCCGCCCAGACACCTCGTACGTCAGTCCGAACATCCTATTCGCCAGCGCACCCGATCCGTCGCCAACGCCAGATCGATTCGTTGTTCATGAACTGCCCAAACAGCTTCGTATCGTCCGTCCTTGAGCGCCATCATCGTGACCTACGCCAGCGCTTTGCCGTGCTCGATGCGTACGCTCTGCTTGTCGACTTCTGTTGAGCGTTCCGATGTCGTTTGTGGCAACTCTCCGTCTAGTCAGAATCACCCAATGGCAAAAGCGGCAGACCAAGCTCCTTTAGAAACACATTGTACTTAGCCGTTGCGGTACTGATATCGCCTTCAATACTGCCTAGCTCAGCATGGGTAGCTGTCAGATCGATCTCTACTTCTGCTTGAGTGGTACTGACGTAGCGCGAGATGTTCAAGTTGTAGTCGTTTTTCGCAATCTCTTTCATCTCGACGCGTCTGGAATAGCGCTCCTCCTCCTGCCGGTACTGGTATGTTTCGACGATCTTGGCGATCTGTTCGTCCGTCATTTGATTCTGCCGCTTGCCCTTTTCAAAGTGCTCGGCGGCGTTGATGAACAGCACGTCGTACGGCTTCTTACACTTCTTCAGCACCAGGATGCAGACGGGAATCCCGGTGGAATAGAACAGGTTGGCGGGCAACCCGATCACTGTGTCAATGTGTCCATCCTTCAGGAGCTTGGTGCGGATGCGCTCTTCCGCGCCGCCTCGGAAGAGCACGCCGTGCGGCAGAATGATGGCCATCACGCCTTCGTCCTTCAGGTAGTGGAACCCGTGGAGCAGGAACGCGAAGTCGGCCGCACTCTTTGGCGCCAGCCCGTAGTTCTTGAACCGCACGTCTTCGCCCAATGCCTCGGTCGGCTCCCACCGATAGCTGAACGGCGGATTGGCCACCACCGCGTCGAACTTCGGCATCTTCGCCGGGTTGGTCTCGCGAAGCATGTCCCAGTCGTTGATCAGCGAATCGCCGTGATAGATCGCGAACTCGGTGTCCTTCACCCCGTGCAGCAGCATGTTCATGCGCGCCAGGTTATAGGTGGTGATGTTCTTCTCCTGCCCGTAGATTTTCCCGATCCCATTCGGCCCCATGCGCTTACGCACGTTCAGCAGCAGCGAACCGGAGCCGCAGGCGAAGTCGAGGACGCTCTCCAGCCGCGCCCGGTGGCCCGTAGCTGGATCCTGGCCGTCGAGCGTGACGATCGCCGAGAGGATGTCCGAAATCCGCTGCGGTGTATAGAACTCGCCCGCCTTCTTGCCCGATCCGGCGGCGAACTGGCCGAGCAGGTACTCGTAGGCGTCCCCGAGGGTGTCAGTGCCGTTAGAGAACTCCGCAAGACCCTCAGCAATTCGCGTGATGATCGCGCAGAGCCGGGCGTTACGCTCGTCATACTTCCTGCCCAGCTTGTCCGAGGCGAGATTGATTTCCGAGAAAAGGCCCTGGAAGGTGCTCTCGAACGACTCGTTCTCGATGTACTTGAATCCGGCCTGCAGAGTATTGAGCAGCTCGGCGTTCTGCGTGCGGGCCAGGTAGGCGATGTTCGTCCATAAGTGCTCGGGCTCGATGACGTAGTGGGCCTTGCGGCGCATCTGTTTCTCGAACGCGGCCACGTCGCTGGGGTTGTCGGCATACCACACCGACAGAGGCGTCCGCCCGCCGTTGCCGATGGCGCTCGCGTCGGGGTAGTCCTTCCCCAGCTCCCGCTTCGCCGCAGCTTCGTAGTTGTCCGAGAGGTAGCGCAGGAACAGGAACGCCAGCATGTAATCGCGGAAGTCATCCGCGTTCATCGCGCCGCGTAACTGGTCGGCGATGCTCCAGAGGATTTTGCCGAGTTGCTTCTGGTCGCGTTCGGTCATGCCCTCACGTCCTCCGACTCTTCCAGAATTGCCGGCAGCTCAAAGCCGTGCTTGTCGAGGAATACCTCAAGGATACGGCGAAAGAGGTTCTTGTTGTCATCCAGCATTTCGACGGGCTCGTAGAGCGAGTATTGCCCGTGGCTGAGCAAGTTCAGCGCGCGGGCATAGAGCCCTTCGTCCTCTACGCCAGCTAAGCACGTCGAGAAATCCTGTCTTCCGAAGAATGCCGCCGTTTTTTCCATCACACTCCGCAGAAGATTAAAATGGTAGGTGTAGAGTTCACCTGAACTTGCTGCGCGCCGCACTTCGCTCAGCATGGCGACGTGATGAAAGAACGGCGTGGCTTCCGTCGCCCGCAACGTGTACGCTTCGCCGCTGTCGGGTCGGTGCAGGAAGTAGCGGCGGTGCCGCTGCTTCCTGAGCTCGTTGCAGACGACATTGAAGAAAAGCGCGTGGTGCGACGAGATGACAAACTTCATGCGGTCCTTGCCCAGACGAAGCAGTCGCGCAAGATCGCAGGCAACCGCGATCGCGTTGTTCTCGTCCAGCGATGAAATCGGATCGTCAATGTAGACATACTTCACCCATCCATAAGCATCGATACTTTCGTCCAATGCGAGCTCCGCGATGGCCAGGAAGAAACACCAGATAAACAGGTTCTCTTCGCCACGTGAAATCTTGATTGGTTGAGCGCCTTCGTCGGTCGTCATGTCGGTGGTGCGGAAGAAGTGAATTTCCGCCTTGACCAGCCGATCCTGATCGTCAACCGCCGTATCAAAACGAAAGTCGAAATCGGTATAGCGGTTCAGATGCAGCCGAATGCGTGTATCCAGTTCCAACTCACGCAACCCGGCGACAAAACTGGATTGCACATTAATCTTCAGGAACCGCTCGCTGTCGCCGTCAAGGTCATTGTCCCATGAGAACAGGTCTTCGGTGTAGGCGTTGAAGTACAGGGTGTCTCGTTTGCCGCCGTTTGTCCTCTTGCCCGCGTCTTTGAACGCCATCGAGAGCTGTGTCTTACCCACGCCGTTGTATCCGTAGAGCAAAACGAAATCCTGGTTGCCGCTCTTGAAGTCATCACGGAGCCGCTCTACGAGCTTCGACAGCGAGGGGAACTTGTAAATCGTGGCCGAGTTGCTCATGCCTCGGCGTCCTCTGGCGACGGGAAGAGCTGTTGCATGAGTCCCATCTTGTGGACACGCAGGCCGTCCATCTTCCGCGATTGCGCGGCGATCAGGGCGTCGGCCGCTAGAACTATGTCCGCGATCTTGACTTGCTCGTCCTTCTCTGGAACGACGATCTCAATTTTGTCGAACTCGTCTTGACCCAGCGTCCTGTTCCTACCCGCACCGCCAGGGGAGGCCAGACCTAAAATGTGCTTGCCTGTCGGTGTTAGAAACGCGAACTTGAGGAATCTCACATCGCAGACGTTTGACTTAGGCAAGAACATCGGGAACCGATGCGATGCGATCATACCCGCCTCTGCCTTCGTTGTGAAGGCGACCGCCTGCTCCCACGCGAAGATAATGTTCAGGACGAACGCATCCTCGACCACCCGGAACACGCGCTTTGTGCCGATCGCAGTGCCTTTGACTTCGTCCTTATGAAAGACGCCCTTACCGTGGGATCGAACGCCGATCTCGCGATACGTCTTTTCCGCGTCGACTTCGATTGGAAAGGAAGCTTTCTCGAGAAGATCTCGAGTCCTTCTGCGTTTCCACGCTGGCGCCTCGCGGAACTCAGGGAAGCGGAGGCGGGGGCGGGTTTCGCCTTCGCGGGGAAAGAGCTGCTGCATCAACCCTTTCTTGTGGGCCCGCAGCGCCTCCAGTTTCCGCCCCTCAGCGGTGATCCACTCATCTAGCGACGTCAAACACGCTGCGATCTTCCGCTGCTCGGCAGAATCGGGGAACGCGATCAGAACCTGCTTTAGTTGGCTCGGATAGAGATGGACTACCGTGTCGCCTTGCGCGACTTTGGCAATGTCTCGCCTCTTTGGACCGTTGAGGAAGTAGCTGAGGAACACGCCGTCGTGCTCCGTCCGAATGACGTTCAAATCGCTGCCGAGGGCCACATCGTCAAGCATCACACAAGATGCCGTTGCGATGTCTTCCTTAGTCTCACCTGAAGCGGGAATAATGACATCGTTCTTCCGGCTGAAGAATAGGCCGGCATCGGAAGCATTGGTCCGGGAGATGACCTCTCCGATTACTTCCCCGTATCGCGTGTAAAGCTCACCGTAGCGGATACACAAACGGTTGCCGTTCTGATCAACGTCGGCCTTCGAGATGCCACGCCCTTTGTAAAACTCGGCTTGTGTCCCGAGAGGCTTCTCCTCCCACCCCAGCCCGTCCCTGAACTCCGGAAATCGTAGCTTCGGCGTCAGTGTCTTGGGTTTGCTCTTCATCGCCATGCCTCACCCCTCGTACGCGCTGAGGCCTGAAATATCCCGCCCGGCGGCGCGCTTCTTCAGCAGGGGGACGAGGTCGGCCATCAAGGCGAGCTCCTTTTCCGTGCGGGCACGCCAGCCAAGGTCGAGCGGGGCGAGCAGGTCGTTGAGCTGCTCGGCGTTGAAGATCATCGGCGGGTGGAGGATGCGGTCGACGAACGCCTGCAACGCCTCCGGCGTCAGTCCGTGCTTCTGGGCCGTCTGTGCCACCTCCTTTGCATCCCGCTGGGCCTTGAACTGCTGGTAGCCCTCGCGGACGGCGGTCTCGTCGAGCGCCTTGCCAGCCTCCAGCGAGCGGACGTATTCGGTGATCGCCTCACGCTCGTCGAGGAACTTGGCATCCGACTCGATCAGCCCGATGAGCTGCTCGCGGCTCATCTTCTGCCTCTTGGGATCCTGCCCGGTGAAGCGGGCGATCAAGCCCATGATGTAGTCGTAATCGATCAGGGCCGAGGCGAAGAGAACGAATTCGAAATCGAGCTGATCGACCTCGTCGCTCGTCGTTCTCTGCCCGTCGTCACCAAGCTTTTCGCGCTGTTCCCGTAGCCGCTGGGCGGTTTCGAGGTACTGGCCGCGGAAACCCTTGAGCTGCTCCTTCGGAAGCACCTGCTCGATAATCTCCTTCTCCTGCTCGGTAAGGTCGGTGTACTGGTCGAGCTGAATCTGGAGCCGCTGCACTTCCTTGAACTGCTTGATGAACGCGGTGCGGGCGTCATCGCCCTTGAGATTGTGCACAGCCTCGGGCTTGGCTTCGAGGCCCTGCGACTTCATGAAGTCGTTCAGCATCCGGACTTGCGCCTTGAGCTTCTCGATGACCTTGGCGGCTTTGTCGACGAGCCAGATTTCGCGCGCTGCGTCGGCCCTGGCACCGGAGAATAGGGCGATCGCCTCATCGACGGCTGCCTGCTGGTTTCGGAAGTCGAGGATGTGTCCATAAGGTTTGGTAGCATTGAGCACGCGGTTGGTGCGGGAAAACGCCTGGATTAGGCCGTGGTGCTTGAGGTTTTTGTCGACGTAGAGCGTGTTTAGGTACTTGCTGTCGAAGCCAGTCAGCAGCATGTCGACGACGATGGTTATGTCGAGCTTCTCGCGGCCCTTCTTCGGCAGATCGGCGTTGGAGAACTGCTGGTCCTTGATGCGCTTCTGAACGTCCTGATAGTAGAGGTCGAACTCGTTGATCGAGTGGTTTGTGCCGAAGCGCTCATTGTAATCGGTGATGATCGCGGTGAGGGCTTTCTTCTTCCCCTCCGGGTCCTGCCGGTTATCCTCGCGCTCCTGCGGAAGGTCTTCCTGAATCTGCCTCACATCAGCGCTGACGTCGCCGGGCGGCGAGAAGACGGCGGCGATATTGAGCGGGACGAACTCGGGATCGGCCTTTCGCTTTTCAGCCTGTGCAGCCTTGAAGAGGTTGAAGTACTCGATGGCGTCGTTGATCGACGCAGTGGCGAGGAGCGCGTTGAAGCGGCGGCTGCCGGTGGCGGCGTCGTGCTTGTTGAGGATCGCATCAACGACGGCGGCCTTGGCTAGTGTCTCGCCGGGCCCGGCGGCGTTCTGCTCGCTCGGCTTGAAGTAATCGACGTGGAAGCGCAGGACGTTCCCGTCCTCGATGGCGTGGGTGATTGTGTATTCGTGCAGCGGCCGCTCGAAGAGGTCCTTGGTCGTCCGCAGCCTCTGCTCGTCGCCGGTGATCTGCCGGACGGTGGCGTTCTCCTCGAAGATCGGCGTACCGGTGAAGCCGAAGAGCTGCGCGTTGGGGAAGAACTCCTTGATGGCCTTGTGATTCTCGCCGAACTGCGAGCGGTGGCATTCGTCGAAGATGAAGACCATCCGTTGGTCACGCAGCGGTTCGAGCATGTCCTTGTAGGTGGACTGCCCAGTTTTCTCGCGCTTCTTGCTACGCCTACTTGTCTCATCCAGTGCCAAGCCGAGCTTCTGGATCGTGCAGACGATAACCTTATCGGCGTAGTCGTCGGACAGTAGGCGGCGAACGAGAGCACCCGTGTTGGTGTTCTCCTCAACGCATCCCTCCTGGAAACGGTTGAACTCCTCTCGAGTCTGGCGGTCCAGGTCCTTGCGGTCGACGACGAAGAGGCACTTCTCGATGGAGGGGTCATCCTTCAGAAGCGTGGAAGCTTTAAAGCTGGTGAGTGTCTTGCCGCTGCCAGTCGTGTGCCAGATGTAGCCGTTTCCGCTGTTCTGTTTGATGCACTGAACGATGTGTTTGGCGGCGTAGATCTGGTACGGCCGCATCATCAGCAGCCTCTGCTCGCTGGCGACGAGGACCATGTAGCGGCTGATCATCTGACCGAGCGTGCACTTGGCGAGGAACTGGTCGGCGAAGTCGTCGAGGTGCGTGATCTTGGAATTGTCCTCGGCGGCGTACTGGTAGATGGGCAGGAAGCGTTCCTCGGTGTTGAAGCTGAAGTGGCGGGCGTTGTTGTTGGCGAAGTAGTACGTGCTGTCTCGGTTGCTGACGACGAAAAGCTGAACGAAGCACAGCAGCGTGCGCGTGTAGCCGTTCCCGGGGTCGTTCTTGTACTCGACAACCTGCTCCATCGCCCGGCGGGGGTTGATGCCGAGGGTCTTGAGTTCGATCTGCACGGCGGGCACGCCGTTGATCAGCAGGAGAACGTCATAGCGATGGTGGCTATAGTCAGTGTTGATACGGAGCTGGCTGACGATCTCGAAGCTGTTCTTGCACCAGTCCTTGATATTGACGAGCGTGTAGTTGAGCGGCGTGCCGTCATCACGGGTGAAGCTATTCATGCCGCGGAGCGTCCGGGCCGCGCTGAAGACGTCGGCGGTGATGATCTCGTCGAGAAGACGCCGGAACTCGCCATCGGTCAACTCGACGCGATTAAGTGCCTGGAACTTGTCGCGGAAATTGCGCTCAAGCGCGGCGCGGTCACGGATGTCGGCGCGGTGGTCGAACTTCAGGTCGCGAAGTCTCTGGACCAGCTGTTCTTCGAGTTGGCGTTCGGACGAAGTCATGACGCCCTTATCATAAAGTCGCTCGACTGATTGCGTCATTGCATTGCATAGCCAGAGACAGTTGTGGTGTTGCTCTTAGGGGACGCTCGGTGCTGTCAGCGCTTGCCTTGGCCTAGCGGGGCTTGATAGGCTCAAGCACGGCGTCGAGCCGGTGCAGAACGGTGATCGGCAGGATCACGTCCGGCGGTACTTGCCGCACACGTACAGGTCGCAGGACGCCGTCGGCGATGCCCTAGATGAAGTTGGTGATCCAGTTGAGTTGTCGTTCGACATCACTCCGCGGGTTGGTGGAACACTCCGTGTTCGGCGGGAGGCCTCTAACGTCCCGGCGATACGCTGCGCGACCACCCGCTTGGCCGCAATCCCGGCGCTCCTCCGAATTAGCTTCAGCGCCCGGTTTGGCCTTGCAACTCACCGAGCGACGCCTCCCCCCGCACCATGAGCCGCGCCAAGTCCGGGCGGCGAGCTCCCAACTTGAACAGGGAGCGCACAAGAAGATCAACACTGACCGTGGGGTCGGCGGATTCCATTTTCGCAACCCTCGACTGACTGGATCCCACCCGTTGCGCCACCTCGGATTGGGTAAGGCCAAGCGCTTCTCGTTCCCTACGAAGCCCTTCGGCCAGCGCTAGCTTCAGCTCCACAAACTCCGCCTCTTCCGGCGTAAGTTCCAGGAACTCCACCGCACCACCCACCCGCCAGCCCGCCGCTTCGAGTCGCCGTCGCTTCCTTGCGTCCATGTCGATAGCTCCCAGTACAGCCGATGGCGCCGTTGACACGCCAGGATGACCACGGCATCGTCCTCCAACGTGTGGAAAATGCGCCCCGGTGGTCCACGTCGCGAATCCAAAGCTCGTGACAAGCCGAGTCGATCGTCGGCATCGGTCGCGAGTGAGGGGAGACTCAGCTTCTCCGCATTCTGGAGGCGTCCCAGCAGGAAGCCAGCCTCCAAGCGAGCCTCCATTGGGAACGGCGGAGTCTTGATCTCCATGTACCGCCAGACCAGCGGCCTCGGATCGGTCATACGGAATGATATGTCTAATCCGGCATGAACGGCAAGCCCGGGCCGCTGCCGACATACCCTAGCGTCTCAGCACAAGGGGGTCCAGGGCCGTGCGCCAGACTCAATTTTCGCAGAATCGGGGACGACCCTGCGTCCGCTTCAGTGCATTGTTGGGCTGATGCGCGCAGGGGTCAGGCGAGTTCCGCACCGATCTCCGTCGCTGCCTCCTCAACAACCTGAATGACGGCATGTAGAAACTCGTTCTGGTCCGGTGACACCGCCGATCGGGGAACGGGCACATGGCGACTGAATACACCGTCCGAAATCTCTGTCGCTCGCACATACGTGGAACCTGGCCCGCGGAGCGAATACGCATGCTGCCATGCGTTGGTCGGACGAACCGACAAGCGATCGTAGATCACGTTGATCAGGCGCTTCGCGACCGCTTGCGACATCTCGTTGACGACGCCGGTTATCGTGTTGTCATCCGGTACGGGCCCACGCCACCGAAGCGGCTTCTCGAAGGTCTTGTAGAGCGCATCTTTGAGTAGCTCGCGCAAATCAGCTGACGGCCTGAGATGGTTGTACTGGTCGGAAGACCCCTCTGCGAAGCGGCGATTGAGCGCCTTGATCCGCGCCCAGTGTTCTCGGTCAACGTCCGGCTGAAACGAGATACCCAGGATGGCGCGCCAGCGGCGGTGAAACGAAGTCGCCGCTGACGCAACCGCGAGTACCACATTGGCTTTGTCGTACACCGGTCGCGATGCCCCGAGGTCCGGCTGATCCTCCGGCGTGGTCAGAACTTTGAGGAGTCTCCGCAGCTGCCCGATCGTCTGCTCTCCGAGCTTGTTCGTCGGATCGAGGACCGCATCCGCGTGTGCGAGAAAGAAGCGTCGTTGATCGAGCTGCCGACGCAGAACTCGTTCAGACCTAGGACCGAATTCGTCACGAACGACGGCGATGAGATTCTCCGCGGATCCCATAACATGCCGAGCGCGATCGCTCGCAGATCTCAAGTTGTCGCCCTTGACAGCGTCGAAGTGGGTGAAGCAAAACAGAAGCTTGCCAATATTACCCGATGTGAGAATGGACCGCACCGCTGCCGCTGGAGCGGCCTGCATGGGTTGAGCGGCGCTGTCAACGAGAAGGATGGCATCGGCCTCTTCGATTCTCCGCGCAACCGAAGTCGGAATCGATGCCGATGAGCGGGGAGTGTGGCCAAGGCCTTCTCCGTCGATCAGTACGAGTCGCGGATGCTCGTCCGGGCACCACGATGGGGAGAACGGTCCCCGGACCCGGACCCCGTCGACCAATGGGGTGAGCAGTTGACCAAACAAGGGGGCGTAGTTAGAGGCGAAACGATTGACCAATCGGAGAAAGGCGCGGCGGTCTTCGCTCTCGTGAGACCACGTGCGCGGCCAACCTTGCTGATCGCGAGATAGCGTTC
>CAZUVK010000003.1:49259-50737 GCA_964623785.1 uncultured Gemmatimonas sp.
GGGCCTCAAACCGCTTCTCTACCTCGTGAAGAATCTCATCTACGCCCTCGTTGAACCGCTCGTCGGCCCGGAGAATGGCGTCAAGCCCTTCCTCCAAGATCTCCTGCGCCACACGCTCATCGCCCTCGCTACGAACTCCAAGCTGGCTACGCGCCTCGGCCTCGTGCTCGCGGACGAGCTTGCCGAGCGTGGCAACCATGCGATCGATAACCTCGTTCGTCTCAACGAGGTCAATCGTGGCGAGCCTCTCAGGCTGGGCTTCGAACTCGCCCTCTTCTGAATCGGGCTCGGTGTCGTCGAACTCGGGAAACGCCTCCGGGGAGGGTGTCGGCTGTCGAGTCGGTCGCCCCAGCACGTAGCTAAAGCGAAAGCGTTGATCCTCGTGGTCGAGGAGAAGTCGACGGATCTCCGAGACAGGGGCGTCTCGTAGAATCGCCAGCGCGGCTCGGGAGGCGCAGTCGAGGAGACGATCCATCACCTCGTCGCGCGCAACGAACGTGATGACGGCCCGGAACGGACCTTCGGACGTCACGATCACCTCGGTGTCCGCAGTCGTCGTCTTCGCTGTCGATGCGGCGGGGAAGCGTTCACGAACCGGATGGGTTCCGAGAAGCTGCCGGACAACCGTAGTCTTCCCGGCTCCCGTGGTTCCGAGCATCAGGATGTTCCGATAGCCTTCGTCCGGTGTCGGCAACGGCAAGAGCGCATCTCGCCAGTCCCGCGATGAGCCGTCGACCCGCGGTTCCATGCCATCGTAGAAGGCCGAGATAGCCCTCGAGTGGAATCGGGTGGCGGCGTTCGCGCGTGCGGTCAGGCTCCAATACTGTTCATCACTGAGGATCTCGTTGATCTGCGCGACGATCCGATCCGCCTCGAATTCATCGCTCGTGCCGAGTCCGCGCTTGACTCGACGGCCAGGCCGTCCGGCCGAATCAAGCCGAACCGGGTGGCGAAAAATCACCGAATAACGGTCGCGACCCTCATCGCGAACGCGGGTAGCTGTGTATCGAACTGTTGGCATTCCACGCTCCGTGTTCCCTGGGTGTTCCCAGAACGTAGCATGGGCGCGGGAGCCCGTCAAGGCGGTCGGGAACACGGCTGGAACACGTCTCATCGGAAACGTCGGCGCTGTGGTGTGGGCCCAACGTTATCTTCGGCGGCTCCTCGCCTCCGATCTCGACAGTCATATACAGCCGCTGTCCCTCATGCCAGATTCGCTCCGACCCCACTCAGCGCGAGCGGATTCTCCAATACATTTCTCGCCTTGCACACCGAGCACATACTGCAGACCCCCGTGCCGGCTACGCTCTCCATATGTAAGTCAGCGAAGCCATTGAGCGCGAAGCGCGAATTTCTCACATGGTCCTCCCAATGGCGGTGGACGGGTATCGCGATATCGCGATACGTATCCTGCACTCCAACGCTCTTTACCGGTGGCCCATGGGGAGGACAGTATTGCCTTCTGCCGGTGGCCCATG
>CAZUVK010000004.1:0-16648 GCA_964623785.1 uncultured Gemmatimonas sp.
CCACCCCCGGATGTACGACCAGGACGGGTCGCGTCGGGGGTGGAGATCCCCACGGCGGCGGCATTCGCGCGTCTCGCCGAAATCCGCTCGGCCGCGACCGCCGCCACATCGTCTCCCGGACCCGTGTCCGTCGATGGCGATCAGATCTCCAGCTGGGATGGACTGGCGGCCCTCGCCGCGAACGACTTCCACGTCGTCGCGACGGAGCGCGTCCAGGGATTCTCGGCGCTTCTCGATCGGCTGCGGAACGGAGGCGCGACTATCGCGATGCTATCGGGCAGCGGATCCGCCGTCTTCGCGGTCTTCGATGCGATCACCCCGCTCCTCGAGATGGAGCGCGCCATCGACGCGTTGGGACTGGCTACCTTCCGCGCGAGCACGCTCGACCGCTGGCCGGTGCCACGGATCCGGGATTGACCCTCCGTTTTGGATCCCCTAAGTTTTTGATCTGTGGTACTTTCTTTGGTTCCTGCTCTGGTCTCTGCCCCGTGGTGAAACGGCATCACACTCGCCTTTGGAGCGAAGGTTCCACGTTCGAATCGTGGCGGGGCAACTTTCCCATCCCATGTCTATCCTGAGTGACAGCTGGAGCTTGATCGGGCCGTCGAGGGTGCGGACACCGGTGTCTCAACCCGCGGGTTGCGGATCCCGCCGTGCCTTCCCGATCGCCGGCCGCGGGCTTCACCGCGCGCGGAGCCCACGTTTGGATACCCGCGTCCAGCGTCGCTTGACGGAATTTGTGACGTGGTCTATGTTCACGGGCTGTCAACCTTTGCGTGACTCGCGCCGTCGATTGTATGTCTGACCCGTACGCGAGTGGCCCTCGTGGGCCGCTGATGATCCTCTCCGGATCGGCGAATACGCTGCTCGCCGAAGAGGTGGCCCAAACTCTGGCTGTCCCACTCGGCGATACGACGATTCGTCGGTTCGCCGACGGTGAGATCTTCGTGCGGATCAACGAGAACGTGCGAGGTCGTGATCTGTTCATTCTGCAGTCGACCCCTCCCCCCGCCGACACGATCCTGGAACTCCTGCTTCTGATCGACGCCGCCCGACGTGCATCCGCCGCGAGAATCACGGCGGTGGTGCCGTACTTCGGGTACGCGAGACAGGACCGGAAGGATCAGCCGCGTGTGGCGATCGGGGCAAAGCTGGTCGCGAACATGATGACGACGGCCGGGGCCGACCGCGTCCTGGCGATCGACTTTCACCAGCACCAGCTGCAGGGGTTCTTCGACATCCCGGTCGATCACCTCTACGCCGCGCCGGTGATCACGCGGTACTTCCGCGAGATCGGGCTGCACCGCCCGGTCGTGGTGGCGCCCGACGTCGGCGCGGCGAAGATGGCCCGTGGTTTCGCGAAGCGTCTCGACGCGACAATCGGCATCATCGATAAGCGCCGTCCGACCGCGAACGTCGCCGAAGTGCTCCACGTGATCGGCGATGTCGAGGATCGGGATTGCCTGATCGCGGACGACCTGATCGATACGGGCGGTACGATGACGGAGGCGGTTATCGCGCTCAAGGCGCGCGGCGCGCGGGACGTCTATTGCTGCGCGACACACGCTCTCTTTTCGGGCCCGGCCGTGGAGCGGTTCCGCAATTCCCCGGTGAAGGAAGTCGTTGTGACCAACACCATCGACATTCCGGCGGAAAAGCGATTTCCCCAGCTGGCCGTGCTGCCGATCGGGAATCTGATCGCCCAGGCGGTACGCTATACGCACTCGAATGAGTCGGTCAGTTCGCTCTTCGATTGACCTGATGCCCGGGACGTTGTTCCGGGCACGCATGGACCACAACAGGAGGTACTTCACCGATGGCCACGCTCAAGGCAAGCCTTCGTAGCGATACAGGGAAGGGAGCCGCTCGCAAGCTCCGTGCGGCGGGTCAGGTTCCGGCCGTCGCCTACGGGCATGGAGTGGATGGTCGCCCGCTCTCGGTAAACGCGCACGAGCTAACGCTCCTGCTCAACTCCATCAACCCCGAGAACACGATCATCGACCTTCGCGTTGAGGGGGCGAAGCCTGCCCAGGCCCTGATTCGCGAAGTACAGCGCCATCCGTCGCGCCCCGTGATCATGCACGTCGACCTCTTCCAGGTCCGAGCGGGTGAGAAGCTGCATGTGGAAGTGCCAGTTCGCCTGCACGGGACCCCGAAGGGTGTTCGCGAAGAAGACGGGGTCCTGCAGGAAGTGTTGCGCGAACTCACGGTTGAGTGTCTGCCCAAGGACATCCCGGCCGGCATCGACATAGACATCGAGGGCCTCGCGGTCGGCGAGGCGATCCATGTCTCGGATGTCGATGTGGCGAATGTGGCGATCCTGAACGACCCCGAGCTGGTGATCTGCCTGGTGGCCGCGCCGACAGTGGCGGAGCCGACCGGCGATGCCGAGGCCGGGGAGCCCGATCTGGTTGGCGGCGAAGAAGAATCGGAGCAGTCGGAGTAATTCGTGGCGGAAGCCATTCCTCGGACGATCCTCTGCCTGGGGAACCCTGGACCCGAATACTCATTCACTCGGCACAACGTTGCCTGGTGGTTGGCGGACAGGCTGGCCGAACGGTACGATCTGGGGCGATTTCGGCAGCAGGGTATGGCCGGGGTCGCCAGGGGTCGGCTCGACAGCGTCCCGGTCCAGGTCGTCAAGCCGTACACGTACATGAACCGGAGCGGCCGGGTGGTGGATGGCCTCGCGCGGAAGAGCGGGGTCGATCTTATCCGGGATCTGCTCGTTGTTGTCGATGAGGTCGCCCTGGACGTGGGACGGATTCGTTTCCGCGCGGGTGGAAGCGCGGGCGGTCACAATGGCTTGAGGTCGATCCAGGACGCTCTCGGGACGGTCGACTACGCCCGGCTGCGGATCGGCGTGGGAAGCCCCCCACCCGGTGTGGCTCGGTCGGATTGGGTTCTGGGGGTTCCTTCGCGCCCCGACCGCGACGTCATCCTGGGGAAGCTGGACGAAGTCGCCAACTGCGTGGATCTCTGGGTCCACGAGGGAATTGAAGCGGCGATGAATCAGTGCAATAACTAGTCTTGAATGATTGGATGTCGTTGGGAAGGTTGAAGTGCGGTAGGGCGGGGACGCGTGACTCATCAATGGATGGATAGTGCCGTGGTTCAGGCGTACCTGGGTCACGGCACCCTGGTTGAGATCCCGGTCGCGCGAACAGCGACCCAACTGTGCCGTGGATCGGACCTGTCGCCCGGCAGGCGCTGCGTGCCGGCATCAAACACCATGACCGGAGAACACAAGTGATCGATTTTGCCTGGTTGGCCTGGCCGCTCGGCCTGATCGGCCTGGTCGTCTCGCTACTCATCTACTTCTATATCGTGAGGCAATCTCCCGGTACGGAGGAGATGCAGGACATCGCCGAGCAGATCGAAGTCGGCGCGATGGCGTTCCTTCGCCGTGAGTACACGGTACTTGTGGGCTTCGTGCTGGTTGTCGCGGGGCTTCTCTACCTGGCCCTGCCCGACGGATGGACGGCGGTCGCCTTCCTCTTCGGCGCCGTCTCGTCGATGGTGGCCGGATTCATCGGGATGAAGGCGGCGACGAAAGCCAATGTGAGAACGTCGGAGGCCGCGCGGTCGTCCGGCCAGGGTATGGCGCTGCGAATGGCCTTCAGTGGCGGCGCGGTCATGGGTCTCGCGGTCGCGTCGCTCGGCCTTTTTGGCGTCGGTCTGATGTATTACCTCGGGATCCACCGCACCGGCGCTTTCATGGATTCCGAAATCGTAACCTTCGCGTCGATCGTTTCGGGCTACGCGATGGGTGCCTCGACGATCGCGCTCTTCGCCCGAGTCGGCGGCGGCATCTACACGAAGGCCGCTGACGTTGGTGCCGATCTCGTCGGCAAGGTCGAAGCGGGGATCCCGGAGGACGACCCGCGTAACCCGGCGACAATCGCGGACAACGTCGGTGACAACGTCGGCGATACGGCGGGAATGGGCGCCGATATTTTCGAATCCTATGTGGGTTCGGTAATCGCGACCATTGCGATCGGCGCCACGAGCGCGGCCTACGCCGCGGACAGACTCGGCGCGATCGCCCTGCCGGTAATCACCATCGCGGTTGGCCTGCTGGCGTCCCTCGTGGCGATCGGGCTGATGCGGATATTCGAGAAAGCGAATCCCGCGGCTGCCCTCCGCAACGTGACGTTCATCGCCGCCGGTCTCTTCCTCGTCGTCATCTATTTCGTCGTTCGTGCCTTCGGATTCGAACTGAGTGATCCGGTCACTGGCCAGCAGTTCCTGCCGACGGGGCCGTTCTGGGCACTCCTCGCCGGGTCTCTCGTCGGCATAGGCGTCGGCCTCGCGACTGAATACTACACCGCGGGGAAGCCCGTGAAGCGCATCGCCCAGTCCTCGGAGACAGGGGCCGCGACCAATATCATCGCGGGGCTCGCGGTGGGCATGGAATCGACGGTGATTCCCATGATCCTCATCTCCCTGGCGATCTGGGTAGCCTTCTTCTTCGCGGGTCTCTACGGAGTGGGCATCGCCGCCGTCGGCATGCTCGCTACGGTCGGTGTCACGATGTCCGTCGATGCGTACGGGCCGATCGCGGACAACGCCGGTGGCATCTCCGAAATGTGTCATCTTGGACCCGAGACCCGTCGGATTACGGACAGTCTCGACTCGATCGGGAACACCACCGCGGCGATCGGCAAGGGCTTCGCGATCGGCTCGGCCGCGCTCACGGCCCTTGCCCTCTTCTCCGCCTACGCCTCCGCCGTCGGACTTACGTCGATCAACCTGATCGATCCTCTGGTCGTCATCGGTCTCCTGCTTGGCGGAACGCTGCCGTTCTACATCGGGGCGCTCACGATGACGGCGGTCGGCCGCGCCGCGCAGGGAATGGTCGAGGAGGTTCGCCGGCAGTTCCGCGAGATCCCCGGCCTGATGGAAGGAACGGCCAAGCCTGACTCCGCCCGGTGCGTCGACATCTCCACCAAGGCGGCGCTCCGCGAGATGATTCTTCCCGGGACGGTGGCCGTGCTGGCGCCGGTGATCGTCGGGTACTTCCTCGGGGTTGCGGCGCTCGGCGGCCTTCTCGCCGGTGCCACGGTGGCCGGCGTGCTCATCGCGCTCTTCATGGCCAACGCCGGTGGCGCCTGGGACAACGCGAAGAAGTATATCGAGTCAGGCGCGCATGGTGGAAAGGGCTCGGAGCCGCACAAGGCGGCCGTGGTGGGTGACACGGTTGGCGATCCTTTCAAGGACACGTCGGGCCCGTCGATGAACATCCTGATCAAACTCATGAGCGTGGTGTCGCTCGTCCTTGCGCCATGGTTCGTGCAGGTCTGGGATATCGACGTCGGCGGCATCTCGATGGCGCAGTCGATGCTCGAGTCCGTTCGGACCGCGCTTTCCGTCTGGATCGGCTGATAAGCGTCGGGCGTACATGTCGTCCCGAACGGCCGGACCCCGTGCGGGTCCGGCCGTTCGGCATGAATGCACCGTTCGATTCGACCCCGAGATTCCCCGCCAGGGGCCCGTGGGATGGATCCTCGATGACAAGTTGACCGGGTACTACCTGATATGCTGAAGCTCGGAATCGTCGGACTGCCCAATGTCGGCAAGTCCACGTTGTTCAACGCCCTGACCGCCGCGGGCGCGGAGGCTGCCAACTACCCGTTCTGCACGGTGGAGCCGAACGTCGGCATGGTCGAAGTCCCGGACAACCGGCTGGACCTTCTCTCGGAGAAGGTTCAGCCGCAACGAACCGTTCCCGCTGCCGTACAGTTCGTCGACATCGCGGGACTGGTCAAGGGCGCGTCCGAAGGTGAGGGGCTGGGTAACCAGTTTCTCGCCAATATTCGCGACACGGACGCGATCGTGCACGTGATTCGTTGCTTCGAGAATCCCGACGTCGTTCACGTCATGGGCGATATCGATCCGGTCCGTGATCGTGATGTGATCAACATCGAACTCGTGCTTTCGGATCTGACGGTCGTCGAAAAACGCCTCGAGCGTATCCGGAAGTCGGCCCGTGGCGGTGATCGGGAGGCGAAGGCCGAACTCGGGCTGCTCGAAAGCCTCCATGCCGCTCTCTCCGAGGGACGCGCCGCCCGCGCCGTTGAATGCTCGCCCACCGAAGAGGTTCTACTGAGGTCGTTCAATCTTCTGACCGCCAAGCCTGTTCTGTATCTGGCGAACGTCGCGGAAGACGACCTCCCTGGCGGTGACAATTCCTACGTTCAGGCCCTGAGGGAGTCGGTGGAGGCGAGCGGCGAGCTCGCGGAGATCATCCCCATCTCCAGCAAGATCGAGTCGGAGCTGGCGGAACTGCCCGCTGACCACCGCTCCGAGTTCCTCGCATCGCTGGGCCTCGACGAACCGGGGCTCAACCGGTTGATCCGTGCGGGCTACCGATTGCTCGGTCTGAGCACGTACTTCACCGCCGGCGAGAAGGAGGTGCGCGCCTGGACGATCCCCATCGGAGCGCGCGCTCCGGAAGCGGCGGGTGTCATCCACTCGGATTTCCAGCGCGGGTTCATCCGCGCGGAGACGGTCGGCTGGGATGACTTCGTCAGGGTCGGCAGCGTCAAGGCGGCCAGGGATCAGGGGCTGATGCGATCCGAAGGCAAGGAGTACGTGGTCGCCGACGGCGACATCCTGCTATTCCGGTTCAACGTGTGATGCCTCCCCCTCCCGCGCGGGCCTGCGCTCCGGTGCCGGCGGCCGCCCGCGGGCGGACGGCGGCTCGCGCCCGACTACGGGGTGAGCATCTGGCCTCAAATCGATCTCAGGGCTATATTGGAGGGCTCCGCCTTTCGTTCCAGGCGGAGTCTTCATTTCCTGTTCCGCGCCGCCCGCGCGGGGCCTAATGTCCAAAGGGATGGTTCCGGGTGAGAGAATACGAAGCAGTGTACATCTTCGACTCCGCGCTCGAGGAGTCGGTGGTGAATGAAAAGCTGGACCGCTTTCATGGTCTCGTGGCGTCCGATGATGGCGGACAGGTGACCGCCGTCGACCACTGGGGGCGTCGGCAACTCGCGTACGAGATCAACGACCGCGACAATGGCTACTACGTCGTGTCGCATTTCGCGACCGAGGCCGGGCGCCTGCCGGAATTCGAGCGGTTGCTGAAGCTCGATGACGGACTGCTGCGGTACCTGATCGTGGTGAACGAGGGCAATCTGTCGACCTCACCGGCGCCGATCGTTGAGGAACGGGCCGAGGGTGAGGACGAGGACGGCGAGGAGGAAGAATAACATGGCCCGTCATCGAAAAGCGTGTCCGATGTGCGAGGCGAGCATTCGCTTCATCGACTACAAGGACGAGCACCGACTGTCGCGGTTCATCACGGAACGCGGCAAGATCCTTCCGCGTCGGATTAGCGGGATGTGTGCGCGCCACCAGCGTCAGGTGGGCACGGCGATCAAGCGCGCCCGATATCTGGCGCTGCTTCCGTACATCGCCGGCTTCGAAGGATAGGTGGAAGAGGCCGTCGATGGCGGCCGGGGAAGATGGGGAGCGGCGATCGGGCTGACAGGGCTGGTTCTGGCCCTTTCGGTGCTCGACGCGATGACGCTCGTACTGATCCCGATGGCCGTGCTGATCGTCGCGCTCCCGGCCGAACGACGGCTGTTCTGGTCCGTGGCGGCCCTTGCGATGTGGTTGATCGCGATGTTGTTCTCCAGCGGCTCGCTTGCGCTGGTGAGTCGTGGCTGGGCGCTCGCGATCGGGGCGGTTTTTCTCGGTGTCACGCTCATGCGCCCGGCCTGGTCGGTCACGGCACGAGCAATGGCTACGGCGGCTGGCACCATCGGCATCGGTGGGATCATGCTGATGGCGACCGGGCGCGTGAGCCAGTTGGATGCTCTCGTGCGGGACTATCTTGCGACGGTCTCGGCGATGACGATCGGCGATCTTCAGAGCCGTGTCCCCGACGCGGAATGGTTGACCGAGCTTCGGGCGGCGACGGACCAGATCGCGGAGTTTCAGGTCTATCTCTTTCCGTCGCTGCTCGCGCTTCAGACGATCACGGCGCTGGCGCTGGGTTCGTGGTGGATCCGGCGAATGGGGCGGTCGCGGAGTGAGTCGTTCCAGCTTGGCGCCCTGAAGGATTTCCGTTTCGATGATCAGCTGATCTGGGTCCTGATCGTGGCGGTAATTCTGCTGCTTCTTCCGTTGGAAGGGGGATTCGAGCGCGTCGCGGTGAACATCGCGGTGTTCATGGCGGCTCTCTACGGTCTTCGAGGCTTCGCTGTTTTCGTGTTTCTGGCGGCGGGCTCCCGATCCGTGCTGACGGTGGTTCTGGGCGCGTTCGCGTTCATCATACTGTATCCGGTGGCGCTAACCGCGTCGTTGTTGATGGGGCTCGGCGATACCTGGCTCGACCTGAGGCGGCGGATCGCGAGCGCCACGTCCACATAGAGGATCATCCCCGCGATTGAGCGGCGAACTTCGAGGCAAGGAGTTAATCCAATGCAGGTAATTCTGAAGGAACGGCTCGAGAATCTGGGGCATGTCGGCGACATCGTTACGGTGAAGCCGGGCTACGCGCGGAACTACCTGATCCCCCAGGGTCTGGCCTACGCCGCGACAGCGGGTAATCTGAAGCGGATCGAGCGGGAAAAGGCGAAGATCGAGAAGAGGAACGCGGCGGATCTCTCCGCGGCGCGGGAGCGGGCGACCGTCATTGAGACCACCTCGGTAACGTTCAGCGCACGTGCGGGTGAAGAGGGCAAGCTCTTCGGGTCCATCACGGCGGCCGATATCGCCGAGAAGCTGGCGGAGCAGGGGATCGAGATCGATCGCAAGCAGGTGATGCTCGACGAACCACTGAAGGCCCTCGGGGTCTTCGAGGTCGCCATCCGCCTTCATGCCGAGGTTCGTCCGGAAATCAAGGTCTGGGTGATCAAGGAGGAGTAGGGGTCAATCGGGCACGGACCGGGCGCGGCGACTTCCGCGTCTGGTCCGCCAGGTTCCGGATATGCTCCCACTCACGGTCGTTCGCCCTTGCCGGGTCCGCCGCAAATCAACCAGATCCTGGATGTCATCACCCACCGCAACAACCAGTACCGCGGACCTTCCGGCAGAAGTCGCACGGGCGGTCGATCTGCTTTTCGACAGAAAGGCGGAACACGTGACCCTGCTGGATCTTCGTGAGGTTTCGGCGGCCACGGACTTCTTCCTCATCGCCACCGGTCGGTCGGACACGCACGTCTCCGCGATCGGTGATTTCGTCGTCGACGAACTCAAGAAGGAAGGCGTCCGTCCCTTTGGCGTTGAGGGCATGCGTGGAGGACGTTGGGTACTGCTGGACTACGTGGATTTTGTGATTCACGTCTTCCACCCGGCGGCGCGGGAATTCTACCAGCTCGAGCGGCTCTGGGGTGACGTGCCCACGCGGGAGTTCGCCCCCGAAACGGACGGATAGGTTCGAGAGCCGCGGTACTTCCACCGTTGTTTTCTTGCTGGATCACTCGGCGGAAACTTACCTTCCGACGGGCCTGGACGCGTGGCACGCTTCACGGCCCCGTTTGCGCCGACAATCCGGTTTCTTCGGAGTCTCACTCCGTCCATGAACGACTGGCCTTTCAATCCTGAAGCGATGCCGGACGTGCTCCCGCCGTCGAGGGCGATCGATGTAGGGAACATCGAAACGGAGGCATCCGCGATTGCACCGCGGGGTACCGCCGTTCTGCTGCTTTCGGGCTCCGAAGACGAGGAATGGGCGGCGCGCGCCGCGGTCGAGATCTGCGTGGCGTGGGCGGCGACGGGCCGCAGAGTCGTCCTCGCCGACCTCCACATCGAGAAGCCTCTTCTCGCCAGCGACGGCGATCCGGGGATGGAGGGGATCGTCGATGTACTGCTTTATGGTGCGTCGCTGTCCCGCATCGCCACGCCGGGCCGCGGCGGCGCGTACTACCTGATCCCCGCGGGGACTTACGCGATTGACTCCACGGAGATCTTCCGGCACCCCCGCTGGCGGAAACTGAGCGCGGGATTCCGCGATACCGGGGCGACACTCCTGCTCTTTGCTCCGACCGAGAACGTCGATCTGGAAGGACTGTCGGCCTGGACATCGGAGGCGATTCTCTTCGGCTCAGCCGGCGTTCCGGAGGTCGCCCAGCGTCTCGCGACGGACGGCGTTCAGGTGCTGGCGGTCCTGGTCAAGGAATCACCCGAGGTCCGGACGCCTGCCCTGGTGGGCTCGAACGGCGGGGCCGCCCTGCCCGCCGAACCGCCCCCGCTCCCGCGAACGCCTATCCCCGAGACCTCGTCCGCGCTCCGCGATCG
This sequence comes from uncultured Gemmatimonas sp., assembly GCA_964623785.1. Taxonomy (GTDB): domain Bacteria; phylum Gemmatimonadota; class Gemmatimonadetes; order Longimicrobiales; family Longimicrobiaceae; genus WHSP01. The sequence continues at coordinate 10,249 of CAZUVK010000004.1, forward strand.
CCCCAGCGATCCCGACCCTGAAGGCTCGACGTTCCTCATCGTCGCGCTGCTGGTCCTGACGGTTCTGCTCGTGGTCGCGATCTGGGTCGTGTATGGCGGTGGTAACGATTCGCCGCCGGCATCGTCCGCGACGAATTCCGCGCAGGTAGCCCTTCCCGGTGTAGCGCCACTTATCGGGAGTGAACTGGCCTCGCTTGCGTACTCGGTCAATGTCAAGGCGTTCACATCGCTTACGGCGGCGCGTCAGCAGGTCGCGATCGAGCAGGCGCGCATCCCTTCCACGGTATTCTTCATTTCCCCTGAGGAGATCCAGGGTGTCGTCTACTACAAGATCCTCGCGGGCCTCGCGCCGGACACGCTGAGCGTCGGGCCCTTGCGCGACGAACTGATTCGGCTCGGGGCCATCGAAGAGGCGGATGTGGCCGGCATCTGGACTCTGATCGAGGCTGCGCCGCTGGCCTATGATCTCGGACGCTTCGCGACGCGGGACGAGGCGTTGGCCAGAGCCGACTCGTTGCTCGACCTCGGAGTCCCCGCCTACCCCGCGGCGGTACCCGGTGTTGACGGCACTCCGACGTGGCGGCTGTACGGCGGCGCCTTTCGGGACGCCAGCAACGCGGACTGGCTGGGCCGAACGCTCCTCGCGGCCGGCATCGCCAGCGAAATCGTGCCGCGCTCCGGGCTTCCGGCGACGATCGCGGAATGAGACTGCAGACGCTCCGCCTGCACGGCTTCAAGTCGTTCGCCGACCGGACCACACTGGATTTCCGGGAGGGCGTGACGGCGATTGTTGGCTCCAACGGATGCGGCAAGTCCAATATTGCGGACGCGATCCGATGGGTGCTGGGGGAGCAGCGAGCGAGCGCGATCCGCGGCTCCAAGATGGAAGAGGCGATCTTTCAGGGGACGGCCCGGCGGCGTCCCCTGAACTTCGCTGAGGTCTCACTCCTCTTCGACAACGAGTCCGGCCGCGTCCCTGTGCCGCAGACGGAGCTGGAGATCACGCGCAAGGTATTCCGGGAGGGTGGCAGCGAGTATTCGCTCAATCGGGCTGCCTGCCGCCTTCGGGACGTTCAGAGCCTCCTTCGCGACACGGGCCTCGGGTCGAACGCCTACGCGATCATCGAGGGCGCGATGATCGAGGCGATCCTGAGCGACCGGGCCGATGAGCGCCGAGGCTTGTTCGAGGAGGCCGCCGGCATCGGCAAGTACAAGGACAGTCGGCAGGCGGCGGAACGAAGGCTTGAGGCGGCCGAAGGCGACCTCACGCGCCTGGATGATCTGATTTCGGAAGTCGAATCAAAGGTACGGTCCCTTGGCCGGCAGAAGCGTCGAGCGGAGCGCCATCGTGAACTCCTGGATCGACGACTGGCGCTCGAGGTTGCGATTGCTCGCTTCGAGATCGAGCGACTCGAGAGCGCGACATCGACGGCGACGCTCGACCGAATGCGACTCGCCGAGGAGGCCCAGAGCCTGGCGGCGACGCGAAGCGCGACCGAACTGGTGCTGGAGGAGCGGAGACTCGAGGCGACCGACCTCGGCCATCGCCGCGCAACGATGGCGGCGTCTCTTGATCAGCTCCGAACCCGCCTGCATGAGCGGGAGCGTACGGCGGTCATCTCGGAGGAACGGCGCAACCACGCGGAGGCGAGGTTGGGTCAGCTGGCCGAGGAGTCCGCAACGCTACGCGTGAGCGCGGCGGATGCGGACACACAGCTCGCGGCGCTCGCGGCCGAGCGCGGACGGCTCGCGCGTGCGGTAGAGGACGCGGGCGCCGCCGCGCGAGCCAGGGCCGAAGAAAACGTTCTCGCGAAGAATGCAGTGGTCGCCGAGCGCGCGGCGGCGGAAGCCGCCGCTGGCGTGGCGCGCGGACTGGCGCATCAGATCGCGAAGGGCCAGGGTGAACGGGCAAGCGCCGAGCGAAGCGGTGGAGAAGCCTGGGAACGGCATGGTCAGGCACTGGAGGACCTCGCGAGCGTCGAGCATGAACTTGCGCGGCTGACCGGCCAGACCGAGCTCTGGGAAACGCAGGCTGATGAGATTCGCCGGGAAATGGACGCGGCCAGGGCCGCCGTCGAGGAAGCGCGGCGGGAGGTCGAGGTCGCTCGGGGCAGGGAGGCGCGTGCGAAGGAGGAGCTGCGCAGGGCCGAAGATCGCGTGTCGACACTGTCCGGGCAGGTCGCCGCCCGAGAGGCGCTCGAGCGGGCCTACGAGGGCTTCGCGCCGGCGGTTGCCGCCATCATGGCCGCCCGCGACGAGTTCCCGGGCGTGCACGGTCCGCTGGCGGACTACGTGCAGCGATCCGCTGATCCCCAATCGATCAGGGCCATTGAAGCCTACCTCGGCCCGATGCTGCAGGCTCTCGTAGTGGAGGATCTTGCCACCGCGCGCGCGATCAGGGACTGGTTTCGCGAGAGTTGGGCGGCGGGCGGATCTCTCGTCCTGCTGCCTGTTGGGGCCCTCCCGCCGGATCGTACCGCGACGTCGGGGAAGGCTGACGGGCGGGGATGGGTCGACCTTCTGCTCTCCGACTGTCTCATCGTCGCGGGGGATCCGCTTGCGGATTTCGTGCGCGGCGCGAGCCGCGTCGGTGAGACGGGCGATGCGGTGGATAGTCGTGGCATCGTGAGACTGTCGGAACGTGCCGGGGACCAGGGCATTCTCGCGCGGCGCGAAGCGCTTCGGAGGCTCAATGTCGAGGCGGCGGAGGCGGAGCGTGAGCGGGATGCCCGTTTCCGCGAGCGTGACGCCATTCGAGAGGCCCTCGCCTCGGCTGAAGACCGCCATCTCGCCGCGTCGGAATCGCTGCGGATGGTTGAGGGCCGTTTGAAGCACAACGAAATCGACGCATTGGCCCGCCACAGCCAGCACGATCGACTGCGGAACGAACGTCAGCGGCTTCTGGATGAACTGGCGGGATTCACCGTCGCTTCGGAGGAATCCGCTACGCGGCTTCAGGAACTCGATGCGCTCCTGGAGAAACTCTCGACGGATGTCGAGGCGGCCGCCGGAGCGGAGAGTGGGGCTCGCGACCGGCTAAACGCGCTGCAGGGTGAGTGGGATCGAACGCGGGACGAAGAAGCGGAAGCTCGCGTCCGGCTCACCAACGCGGAGGCGGATTTTCGGGATGTCGACCGTCGGTTGCGCGCGACAGAAGAGACTCGCGCCGCGACCCGGTCGCGTCTCGAGCGGATCGAAGCGGAGTCGGGTGAGTTCCGGCACATGATCGAATCGCTTGCGGGTTCGCGGGACGATGCCGCACGCGAAATCGACGATCTGTTTCGGCTCCGCGACGAGGAGACGGGCGCGCTCGCGGTTCTGGACGCACGCCTCGCGGAGGTCGACTCGGAACTCGCCGAGCTCGGCGAGCGCCACCGCGTCGCGCGGAGACGCGAAGCCGAGGCAATCGAAGGCCGCCACGACCTGGACCTGCGGATCGCGGAGCTGCGTTCTCAGCACGAGCGGCTTCGTGAGCGGCTCGAGACGGAGTGGGGACGCCCCTGGTCAACCCTGATCGCCGAGCCCTCCCAGGCCGAGGGCGACCCGGAAACCTGGCGATCCGAGCTTCGCGCGGTCGCTGGCGAGATCGACTCGATGGGTCCGGTGAATATGCTCGCAGTGGAGGAGCATGCCGAAGAGGACCGCCGGCTCACCTTCCTGCTCGGCCAACGGAGCGACCTGGTCGAGGCGCGATCGAACCTGGCCACCGCGATTCGTCAGATCAATCGAACGGCGCGCGAGGCTTTCCAGAGTACCTTCGATGCCGTTCGCGTGAACTTCCAGCGTACCTTTCACTCCCTCTTCACTGGCGGGGAGTGCGATATCTGGCTTGCGGATCCGGAAGACCCGCTTGAGTCCGCGATCGACATTCAGGCATCCCCGCTCGGCAAGAGGACGCAGCGAATCCACCTTCTCTCGGGCGGTGAACGAACGCTTACGGCGCTGGCGCTACTGTTCGCACTCTACCTGGTCAAGCCGTCTCCATTCTGTGTGCTCGACGAAGTCGACGCTCCGCTGGACGAGAGCAACGTGGACCGGTTCATCCGGCTTCTGGACGAGTTCAAGAGCGAGACTCAGTTCATCGTGATCACGCATAACCCCCGGACGATGGAGGCCGCGGACTGGGTCTACGGGGTCACTATGGAAGATCCGGGAGTCTCGACGATCGTCGGAGTGGAACTGGTGGGCCGGTGGGCCGAAGTCAATGTGGCGGGGTAGAACACGAATGTGTCTCCAGCGCCAGAAAGAGTCGGTATGGCGCGTATGAACTACGTGACTGCGCGACTAGATTTGAACCGGTTACTCGACACGGGAGCGGGTACTGAGCCCGGAGGTCAGCGATGTTGGTGGTGATGGCCCATGGCGCATCGGCCGATGAGATCGATGCGGTGACAAGAACGATCCGCGACATGGGGTATGAGGCCGCCCCTATTCCGGGAAGGCAGAGGACGGCGGTCGGTCTCATCGGAAACGATGGCAAGGTGAACGCTGACCGGCTCGAGGCACTTGCTGGCGTAGTCGAGATAATTCACGTCACGCAACCGTACAAGCAGGTATCGAGGGAGTGGCGGGAAGAGTCTACGATTGTGGATCTGGGGAACGGCGGGCGAATCGGTGGTAGTGAGGTTGTGGTGATGGCGGGGCCGTGCTCGGTCGAGTCGGAAGAGCAGATTCTTGGAATCGCCGGAGCTCTTGCCGCCGCCGGCGCCACGATACTCAGGGGCGGGGCGTTCAAGCCGCGGTCGTCGCCATATTCGTTCCAGGGCCTGGGCGCGGAGGGGCTCAAGCTGCTGGCCCGGGCGCGTGACGAGACCGGGATGGCGATTGTCACAGAGGCTGTGGATCCGGAGACGGTTCCTCTCGTCGCGGAGTACGCTGACATCGTTCAGATCGGTGCGCGGAACATGCAGAACTTCTCATTGCTTCGTGCTGCGGGGCGGGCGGGCCGCCCTGTGTTGCTCAAGCGAGGGATGGCGGCAACGATCAAGGATCTGCTCCTCTCGGCGGAGTACATCCTGGCCGAGGGCAACCAGCGGGTAATCCTCTGTGAGCGAGGGGTTCGGGGCTTCGACACGCACACGCGCAACCTGCTCGATCTGACAGCTATTCCGGTAGTGAAATCCTTGTCGCATCTGCCGATCATCGCGGACCCGAGTCACGGGACCGGTCTACGGGCCAAGGTCATTCCGATGGCGCGCGCGGCGGTCGCGGCAGGCGCAGACGGTCTGATGATAGAGGTTCATCCGGATCCCGAGCGGGCGCTGTCCGACGGCGCGCAATCGCTCTATCCGGAGCAGTTCGTGGATCTCATGCGGCAAATCGGGATGATAGCGCAGGCGATTGGCCGCGAGTTGGCCGTGGCGCCTATCCCGAAGTCGGTCGCTACATCGATTTGATAGCGGACTCATGAACACGCATTGGCTGGGCGCATGGGGCGAGGATCTCGCCGCGAGGCATCTGGAACGCGCGGGGTGGACGATCCTCGATCGCAACTTCCGCATGGGCCGAAATGAGATCGATCTCGTCGCCCGCCGAAACGAGGTGCTCGCGTTCGTCGAGGTCAAGACGCGACGCGGCGAAGCGTTTGGACACCCGCTCTGCGCGGTGGTTGAGTCGAAGCGACAGGCGATTCGTCGCGTGGCGGAGGCCTGGATCGACCGGTTCGGGACGCGCGACTTCGAGTACCGGTTCGATGCGATCGCGATCGTTAGACGAGACGCTGGGGGCGTTCGGCTGCAGCACGTTGAGAATGCGTGGGGTGTCTAGCCGGATTGCGTGAGCGAGTGTTCGGTCCGTATCGCGGTGGTTGGCCCCAGGCCCGCGGTCGAACTGCTGCATTGTGGCCCGCCGGAGCGAGTGGCGGTTCTCGTTATCGAGCGCGGAGCATGGCTACCCCTTTCCCGTCCGCGCGGCAGGTCGGCCTTCCGTTCTCGTGTCTGGTGACGGCGTAGCCGCCGGACTTATGTAGATAACCGGCATTCAGGAACCATGTCGCGAACAGCACTGGCCCGCGCTTATCGACCTCGGCGATTCTCGGAGGTCGCGACGCAGGAGCATGTATCGATTACGCTGCGCACGGCAGTCCAGCGCGGTCGGGTGGCGCATGCATACCTCTTCTGCGGACCGCGAGGCGTAGGGAAGACCACACTCGCACGGGTGCTCGCCATGGCGCTCAACTGCCCCGAGCGGACCGAGGCGGGGGAGCCCTGCGGACGTTGTGATTCCTGTGAACGAACCTGGGCCGGTCGGACGGCGCTCGACGTGATCGAGATCGATGCCGCATCGAACCGGGGTGTGGACGATGCGCGGGATCTCCGCGAACGGGCCATGTACGCCCCCTCCGAGGAAGGTCGCTACAAGATCTACATCATCGACGAGGTGCACATGCTTACCCGTGAAG
>CAZUVK010000004.1:16658-32511 GCA_964623785.1 uncultured Gemmatimonas sp.
CACCACCTCGAGTCATCTTTGTCTTCGCGACAACGGAGCCACAGAAGATCCAGCAGGCCGCGCCACCGATTCTCTCACGTTGCCAGCGATTCGACTTCCACCGCATTGGGACCCACGAGTTGCTCGGCCGCATGAGAGAGATTCTCCATGCGGAGGGGATGGACGCTGGCGATGAGGTGCTGATCCCGATTGCCAGGAAGGCGGACGGCGGGATGCGCGATGCACTCTCGTTGCTCGACCAGATCCTCTCCTTCACCGCGGGCACGCCGACGAGCGTGGACGTTCGCCGTGTGTTGGGCCTCGTGGAGGAGGAGTTCTATCTCGAGCTCGCCGGGATCATCGCCGATCGGCGCCAGGAAGCCGTGTTCGGGTTCGTGTCGGACCTCATGGCAAGGGGATACGACCTCGCCGAGTTCTTCCGCGGATTGACGGACTTTCTGCGCGCCCTACTCATCCGAAGACTAGGCGGGGAGACGAGTGAGGTGCGGCCGGACCTCGCCTTCGCCTACGATGCCGCATCAGCGAGATTCGAGGCGGGCGATCTCCTGCGCATGCTCTCGCAAGTCGCCGAACTGGATGCGGACGGAAATTTCCGGAAGAGCGGGCAGCAGCAAGTACTGATCGAGCTTCTGCTCCTCCGGTTTGCATATCTCGACCGGACGATCGAGCTGGAAGAGGTAATCGGATTGCTCGGCGGGGGTGGAGGTGGGGAGGGCGGCGAGCTTGCGCGTCGCGGGCCAACGGTACCCACCGGACGGGCAAGCTCCGCGAGGGAGCAATCGGCGGAAGGGGTACCATCAAAGGTACCCGACAGGGGCAATGCGTTGGGTCCGTCGCAGGAGGTCGCCGCTCAGCCACCGCCTGATCCCACTGGAACGGATGGGCACGGCGTGGTTTCGCTAGCTGAGCCGTCTCCGCCCGAGGAGGCCATGGTGCCTCTGTCGATCGCCGCGGTAAGGCGCGCCTGGAAGTCAGTGATCGAAGAGGGCCTGCACGTTCCGGCAGGGATGGGGTTGATCCTCAGAGGCGCGGACGTCGAGCTGTTGAGTGGAAATTCGATTCAGGTCAGCGTGCCGGCCGGTTCGGTGTTCGCGGACCGACTGGCGGACGCCAGTTCGCAGCGGCTACTGCAAACCGCGATTGGCAACAGACTTGGTCGGGAGATTACACTTCGGTTTTTGGCCGGACGTAAGGCGGGACCGGATCAAGGCGACCGCAGAATCACCGCTGAAGGAGCCCGCCAGGAACGTCTGCGACGCATGGCCGCGGAGGAACCGCTTCTGGGCGCGGCGGTAAGAGAATGGGACCTCGAACTCATGGAATGATTGGTCTGGCCGGTGCCTTGCGGTACCCGCGCGGAGGCCGGTACATTCCGATTGAAACGCAACCTGATGGCGGCCGGACCGGTCGACCGCGTGCCGGCCCGACGACTGTGGAATGACGAATAATTTTCAGCAGATCCTTCAGATGGGCCAGCAGGTGCAGGCCCGTATCACCCAGCTTCAGACGGAGTTGGGTCAGCGGACCGTATCCTGCTCGAGCGGCGGCGGAATGGTGACCGTTACCGCGGATGGCCGAGGCAAGATCCGATCGATCAATATCGATAAATCCGTCGTCGATCCCGCGGATGTTGACATGCTCGAAGATCTTGTGCTCGCTGCCGTCAACGAGGCGCAGACCCGAGCCAACGCGCTCTACGAGGAGGAGATGCGCAAGCTCTCCGGCGGGCTTTCCCTCCCTTTCAACATCCCGGGGCTCTAAGCTGTCGATACTTCGATGTCGCTGATCGAGCGACTCACAGACGAGTTCGCCAGGCTCCCCGGGATCGGTCGAAAAACGGCGCTCCGCCTAACGTACCACGTGCTTCGCATCGAACCCGCCGACGCGCGTCGTCTGGCGGCCGCGATCGTCACGGCCAGCGAGCGGGTAAGTCCATGCGAGATCTGTGGGTGCTACACGGAGGCCTCGCCCTGCGCGATCTGCTCCAATCCGAGGCGTGACCGGTCGATAATCTGTGTCGTGGAGGAAGCGTCGGACGTTGGACCCATTGAAGGTACGGGCCAGTTCCGGGGCTTGTACCATGTTCTTGGCGGCCGGCTCTCGCCGCTCGATGGAATTGGGCCGGACGAATTGAGAATCGCGACGTTGATCGAACGGGTCGGGAACGGCAGTTCGGTGGCGGAGGTCGTACTCGCGACGAATCCCAGTGTAGAAGGGGAAGCGACGGCGTTGTACATACACCGCCTCGCCGCCCCACTTGGAATCAAGGTGACTCGAATTGCCCGCGGCCTGCCGGTTGGTGGCGATCTCGAATATGCGGACGGAGTTACGATCGCCGAGGCGCTCGAGCATCGCCGTGAATTGTAGTCGCGTGAAATCACTTCCTCCAGGTGTACGGCGATGAATACCCCTCGAGTCATTCGAACGGTTGGGTTCAGTCTCCTCGCAGTCGCAGGTGCGGCCGTGCTCGGAGCCCTGCTCGTGCGAGACCAGATTTCGCGCCACCGGCGCGATCTGTTCAGCCCGCACCCGCTCCGGCGATTGGCGGCGCTCGGGTATATCGGAGGCGCGCCGGCCTCCGTGGACCTGGTGCTGCTGATGCGCGACTTCATCGCGTGGGAAACCCGCCCGCTTCTGAAGAAGCGGGCGACCGCGATCCTTGCACGGATGCAAGAGACACTCGACAAACGGGCGCTGGAGGCCATCTAATGCCCCATCAGTCGGCGAGTTGGTCGTTCGAAGAAGGTGATGCTCGGCGGATCGATGAGCTCCTGCATTCCTTTCTCTACGAGTCGCATGCGCGGTGCGCGCTGCTCGTCGATCGCACGGGCCAGCTCATCACCATCGCGGGCGAACAGCCCGGATTCGACTCAACGGCCTTCGCGTCGCTGGCCGCGGCGGACTTTTCCGCAAACGACCAACTTGCGTCGATGATCGGTGAGCAGGAGTTCTCGTCGCTCTTTCACCAGGGCGAGAAGGACTCGATGTATCTCGCTGACGTCGCCAAGAGGGTGATTCTCATCGTGCTGTTTGACGACCGCGCGACGCTGGGGATGATTCGGATCAAGGTGAGGACGGTGGTGCGCGAGTTGACTGATATCTTCTCGCAGCTCTTCCAGCGCGTCGCGAGCGACCGGACCGCCGCTCGCCTCGAAAGCTCCTGGGTCGACGAGGCCGAGGATGAGATCGATCGCCTCTTCGGAAGCAGCTAGGAGAGATCGACCATGTCGATGATCAACTACGCCTCGCGCGAGATCAACTGCAAGATTGTCTATTACGGGCCTGGCCTCGGTGGCAAGACGACGAATATCGAGTATGTTTACGACAAGGTGGCGCCGAACACCCGTGGCAAGCTGATTTCCCTTGCCACCGAGACGGAACGAACGCTGTTCTTTGACTTCCTGCCGGTGGATCTCGGCACGATTCGCGGATTCAAGACCCGGTTCCACCTCTACACGGTCCCGGGGCAGGTGTACTATAACGCGTCGAGAAAGCTCATTCTGAAGGGCGTCGACGGCGTTGTGTTTGTCGCGGACAGCCAGCAGGAACGGCATGACGCGAACATTGAGGCCATGCACAACCTTTACGACAATCTTGCGGAGCATGGTCATGATCCGAGACGGATGCCCTTCGTGATCCAGTACAACAAGAGGGACCTTCCGAACATCCTTTCAGTTCAGGAATTGGAGGGCGCTCTCAACCCGACCGGGGTGCCGAGTTATGAAGCAGTCGGCACACGGGGGGTCGGTGTTTTTGACACCCTGAAGGCGGTCAGTAAGCAGGTCATCAAGCAGCTCAGCTGACCCTGGGTGAGCGAATGAGGGATACTCCGGGGCGGGGCTGGTGAACTTACCCAATCTGATTACCATCGGGCGGATCATTCTCGCGATCCTGCTCATTCCTCTGCTGTTCGTCGATCAGTTCAGCATCAGGATCATCGCGTTCCTGGTCTTTCTCACCGCTGGCCTCTCCGATCTCTGGGACGGGCACATCGCCCGCTCCCGCGGCCTGATCACCGATCTCGGAAAGCTCCTCGATCCGGTCGCCGATAAGATCCTCCTCGTGGCGACGTTCGTTTCGTTCTATCTCCTCTCGCTCGGATACGGGTCCGGTGATCCTTTCCCGTGGTTCGGTGACGTCCTGCCGCTATGGATCCTGGTCGTCATTTTCGGCCGCGAGCTCTTCATAACCCTCTTCCGCGGCTACGCCGCGCGACGTGGCGTCGTGATCGCTGCCGGACCCGCGGGCAAATACAAGACGGTATCCCAGAACGTATTCATCGGCGCCGTGATCCTGTGGCTCGCGCTTTGGTCTGCAGCTCGAGACTCTGGCTGGAACGGGCCCCTCTGGGAAACGTGGCAGGGAATTCACTTTACCTTCTGCGTGATCGTGCTGTCGATCGCCCTGTTCCTGACCGTCTACTCGCTGGGCGTGTACCTTTGGGGATATCGGTCGGTGGTCCTGGCCGGCGAGCGCGCGAATTAGTATCGAGAGCTGGAAGTCCCTGGACCATACAACCGGCACGCCGGGCGGCTTTGCTTCTTCTCCGCATAGCGGTGTCACGCCCGTATCGCCGCTCCTCGCTTGACGGCCAGATGCGCTAGCGCGCCGGTCCCCACGCATCCGGATCGCGGCCTTTGAGGGGGCAGGCTTCTGCCACAGTGGCAGCTTGTCGTGGCACCCGGATTGCACCCGGCTGTCAAGCCATTTTCAGAGCCCGGCACACCGGGCGAACGGTCCTTCGTACGTATCCCAATGAATTCTGAACACCGAGACCAGAGCGACATGCCTGACGCCGACGAGGAGCGCTTTTCCGGGGATCCCGGTTCCGGCGCCCCTGAATCGTTCGAGATTCCCGATCTGGTGGAGGAATCACCTGAGGAGTCGTCTCGCGAACGGATGGTGAGCGAGCGCGAAGTCGACGCTCTACAGGACCGGTACATACGTCTCGCGGCCGAGTACGAGAACTATCGCAAGCGAACGGAGAGGGAGCGTACGGAGCTCTGGGACCGGGCCCAGGGACAGTTGGTCGGAAAACTCCTTGAGGTCCTGGACGATCTCGACCGGATCACGCGTTTCACACCCGAAGGAACCAGCGCCGAGTCTGTGCTGGAAGGGACGCGCCTGATCGAGCGCAAGTTCTTCCGTGCATTGGAGGCGGCGGGGCTCGAGCCGGTGCCGGTGGAACGAGAGAAGTTCGATCCACAGCACCACGAAGCGTTGATGATGACGCCCACGTCCGACCCGACCGAGGACGAGACGGTGGGGAACGTGTTCCAGTCCGGCTATCGCTTCAAGGGATTGCTTCTACGACCAGCCCGGGTCCAGGTGAAGCGGCTGGAATGACATCCGGAAGGACACTCCGCGACAATCGGCCGCGCCACCCCCGCGACGTGGGAGTACGCGCGGTCGGCAGGCTTCCCGGCGCTTAGGACAAATGGCAACGGCTACGAAAGATTTCTACAGGATCCTCGGTGTCGCGGAAAATGCGAGTGCCGACGAGATCAAGAAGGAGTATCGAAAGCTGGCGAAGAAGTACCACCCGGACGCCAACCCGAACGATGCCGCGGCCGCGGATCGATTCAAGGAGATTTCCGAGGCGTACTCCGTGCTCTCGGACGAGGAAAAGCGCAAGCAGTATGATCAGGTTCGAAGGTACGGCGGGTTTGGTGGCTTTGGCTCGGGCAGCGCGTACAAGCCGGGTGATGCGGGCCGGGGAGGAACCACCCAGGCGGAAGGCTTCACCTTCGATGACCTGGGCGGTCTCGGTGGATTCGGGGATATCTTCGGATCGATATTCGATTTTGGCCGGAAGCGAGGCGGCGCGCCCGGCTCCGGGCGTCAGACGACTCAGCGCGGTCAGGACGTCGAGTACGCGGTCGAGGTTTCGTTCGAGACGGCTGCGCGCGGGGGGCGAATTTCAATCACCGTGCCGATCTCCGAGCCCTGCACGACCTGCGGGGGTAACGGCGCGGCCCCTGGATCGGCGCCCGTGACCTGTCCGGAGTGCAAAGGCGCCGGCGTGGTCACATTCGGCCAGGGCGGTTTCGCGGTGTCCCGGCCCTGCCCCGCGTGTTACGGTCGCGGCACGATCGCCACGGATCCGTGCCAGACCTGCCATGGTCAGGGACAGGTTCGCACTCAACGGCAGATCCAGGTCAGCGTTCCAGCCGGCGTCGACACAGGCTCCAAGCTCCGGATCGCCGGCAAGGGAGAGGGTGGTGTGGGAGGCGGTGCGCCTGGCGATCTACTGATCTCCTTCCGCGTGAAGCCGCACAGGTTCTTCTCCCGAGACGGCCTCGACGTCCATTGTACCGTGCCGGTGAACATCGCCCAGGCCACGCTTGGGTCGAAGATCAAGGTGCGGACCGTGGATGGGAAGCAGGTGCTGCTACGCGTGCCGGCGGGAACACAGTCGGGAACGCGATTCAGAATACGTGGACAGGGGATCGAGAAGGGCGGCCGCCGGGGCGATCAGCACGTAAAGGTTGAGGTGAAGGTGCCCGATCGCCTGGGGGACGAGGAGACAAAGATCTTCCGGGACTTCGCCAGGGCCGCGGAACTGAAGTACTAGTGTTACGGGTCTGAAGTTCTCAGGTCGGCACGGATATTCGGCCACCACCCAGCACCACATCTCCGTCGAAGAAAACCGCCGACTGACCAGGGGCGACGGCGCGCTGCGCTTCCATGAATCGCAGGTCGACGCCATCGTCATCACGCGCCATGATTCGGGCTTCGGCGGCGGGGAACCGGTGGCGGATCTGGGCCTGGACGACCGCCCCGACTTCCGGCGCCGGCCCGAGCCAGTTCGTGCTTTCAACCCCGAAGTCCGCGCGGTACGTCTCCTCCCATTCACCCACCACTACTTCCCGTGTCGCGGGGCGGGATCCCAGGACGTACAATGGCCTCGGAAAGCCACCGCCGATCCCCCTGCGCTGGCCGACTGTGTACCGGGCATAGCCATTGTGCGTGCCCACGGTCTGTCCGGACGATGTTACGAGCCGACCCTCCGAGAGCGCCGGGTGGTCCGAGCCGAGACGCTGCTCCAGGACATCCACATAGTTGCCCGTTGGCACGAAGCAGATCTCCTGACTTTCTGGCTTGTCCGCGGTGACCAGACCGAGCGCGCGTGCCCGCTCCCGGACTTCCGGCTTCGTCAACTCGCCGAGGGGAAACATCAGGCGAGGGAGAAGGTCGATCGGCAGACCCCATAGGAAATACGCCTGGTCCTTCACGTGATCGATGCCGCGGAGCAGGCGGGGGGCACCGTTGCTCTGAAGGCCGATCCGGGCATAGTGTCCAGTCGCGATCGCGTCGCACCCGAGCATCTTCCCTCGCTTGAGGAGATCCCGGAACTTCGTGTTGCCGTTGCAGCGCACGCACGGGTTCGGCGTTCTCCCGTCGGCGTACTCCGCCACAAAATCGTCGATGACGTCACGCGTGAACTCTCGCTCGACATCAAAGACATAGTGGGGGATTCCCAGGCGGTCGGCGACGTTGCGAGCATCCATGATGCCATCGAGCCCGCAACAGGTCTTCGACGGGCCTTCGACCTCTGAATAGCAGAAGGTCTTCATGGTTACGCCGATCACCCGATGGCCCTGCTCCACGAGGAGGGCCGCCGCGACGGATGAATCTACGCCGCCGGACATCGCGACGAGCACTGTACGGCTGTCAGCCACAAGGTCTCCAATCATTTCCGCGTCCCACGTCCGCGCCCGCGCGCGAGGCCCGTGGAATCCGCGTGTTTCAGGCCGATGCCATGGCCCTGAGCTGCACCATCAGCGGCGGGAAACGCTCGATCACCGCATCGATCTCCGCCTCCGTTGTTTCACGCCCGAGCGAGAAGCGCACCGAGGGCCCCGCTACTTCCGCCGGTAGGCCCATCATCGAGAGCACGTGTGACGGTGTCACGCCGCCACTCGAGCAGGCGGATCCGGACGAGGCCCCAATGCCCTCGAGGTCGAGCATCACGAGCAGGACTTCACTGTTCGCGCCGGGAACGGAGACGTTCAACAGGTTCGGCAGCCGGGGTGCGCGCGCCGCGTTCACGATCAGATCGGGAACGCGTTCGACGAGACCGGCCTGGAGGCGATCCCGGAGCCGAGCGATCCGTTCCATATCCAGCTGCCGGTCACGCATCGCGAGCTCGGCGGCGGTCGCCAGGCCAACCGCCCCCGCTACATCCTCCGTGCCGGCCCGGACCCCGCGCTCATGGCCGCCGCCGTGGATAAGCGGCGCGAGGTGGACGCCCTTGCGAACGAACAGCGCGCCCGCGCCCTTGGGCCCGCCGATCTTGTGGGCACTCACCGAGAGCATTTTGATCGGAGAGCCGTCCACTTGGACCTCCAGCTTGCCGAATGCCTGTATCGCGTCCGTGTGGAAGACAATGCCCGCATCGAAACACTTCTGCGCAATCTCCAGAACAGGCTGTATCGCGCCCACCTCGTTGTTCGCCCACATCACGGAGACGACGGCCGGTTTGAGTGGGAGTACTTGGTCGAGGGATTCGGCGGAGACAACCCCCTGGTCATCCACCGGGAGCAGGCAGAGCGGGGAACCCTCCGCTTCGGCCGCCCGGGCGGCCATGAGAACCGCGCGGTGCTCTACGGACGAGCATACGACCGGGGCGGATCTCGCCTTCCGGCTCCGGCCGAGGATCGCGAGGTTGTCCGCTTCCGTGCCTCCACGGGTGAAAATTATCTCCGTGGGATGAGCGCCAATCAGCGAGGCGAGCCGGGCGCGCGCTTCCTCCAACTTCACCTTGGCATCGCGGCCCCAACGGTGTACGCTCGAAGGGTTCCCGAAGTTGACGCCAAGGAATGGGAGCATCGCTTCGCGGACCTCGGGCCGAACCGGCGTGGTCGCGCTGTAGTCGAGGTAGATCGAATCCATGTCCAGCCAATTCTCAAGAGAACGATGCGGAATCCGGCGCTACGATCGGGGCCGAGAGCCGACTCGGGAGAAGCGCGACCCACGACTCCGGATCCGCCAGTTGATCGTGCACTGGTAATAAACCCTCGGCGGCGACTGGTTTCCGGTGCGGCGACGCCCCTTACGAGGCAGGCGAGCCATCGCGTATGGCGAGAAAGGTGCGCACGGGTGTGACCGAGTGACTCAGGCGCGCGCCGCACCGGCAAGGGAGCCGCCCGCCTTTTCTTCACCCAGGCAATGGCCGATGGACCTTCCCACCATATTCCGTACGACCGTGCACGGGATCGTGTTCGGACACCGGGCGAGTGGTCTCGAGACGTTGACGGAAGGGGATCCATTGCTCCTCATCCCCGACCCACCCGGCGCCGGGGATCCGGCGGTCTGGGTACATCTCCCCGGAGGCGATCCGCTGGGCCACATCCCCCCGGAGATCGGTCGATGGCTCGCGCCTCTCATGCTGGCCGGTGGTTCGGCGTCAGCGACCGCGCTCAAGATTGGCGGCGACGATGTTCCAAGCTGGAGACGACTCCTGATCGAAGTTCGCTGCCGCGAACGGCCAGTCTGACCCTTCAGATGCTTCGAACGTCGAGAGCGACGACGTCGTCGACCCGCACCGTTTCGAGTGTATGGAACGCCTCGCCGTACTCGGTTCGAATCAGCGACCCGTATCGGGCCGCGTGTACGCGGATCTGGTCATAGAGCGAGCGTTCGCCACCGGGAAACACCTCTCCGCCCCAGGTCCGCCCGTCGAACTGGGATGCATAGGAGCGGATCGCCGCAAGCTTGACCTCGATTTGATCAGTGATGTCAACGACAAATGTGGGCTTCACCGCGTCTTCTCGGTATGTGAGGCTGTACAGGAGTTTGTGAGGACGGTGGGGCTCTCCGGGGGCATCGAACCTGACGAGGCCGGCCAGGAAGCAGGCGTCGTACGCGAGTTGGGAGCCGATCCGGTGGTCGGGATGGCGGCCGGCCGGGTATGGAAGGATGACGGCGCGAGGTCGAAACGTCCGGATCCAGCGAACCACGACGCGTCTCGTCTCATCCGAGTTCGTGAGCCCGGCGTCCGGCAGGTTGGCGTTGCGTCGCGCATGGACCCCGAGGATCCTGGCGGCCGCGTCTGCTTCAGCGCCACGGATGTCGGCGTTGCCGGAGGTCCCTGCTTCACCGCGGGTCAGGTCGAGGATTCCGGTTCGGTAGCCCTGCGCGGCCGCCTTCGCCAGCGTCCCGCCACAGAGAAGCTCTGCGTCATCACGGTGCGCGACGATCGCGAGCAGGTCGACCTTCAGTGCGTCAGCAGCGGCAGCCGAGGAGGATTCGTTCGATTCCATTCAGAGTTCAGTCGGTGTCGATTGGTGCGAGGCCAGCAATATGGGCCGCGTCACGGCGATCGACCAGCCGACTACTCGTATCGGAGTGCCTCAACCGGGTCCAGACGAGAGGCTCGACTCGCGGGATAGAGCCCGAAACCGATGCCCGTGATCGCGGAGACTCCCAGGCCGGCAGCGATCGACCAGAGCGGCACGGAGGCGGGAATGGGTGTGAGCGCGCCAAGGAGCAAGCCGGCCGTTCCGCCCAGCGCAATCCCGATGAGCCCTCCGATTACGGTGACGGTGACGGACTCGACGAGAAACTGCCACATGATCTCGCGCCTGGTGGCGCCGAGCGCCTTGCGAACCCCGATCTCGCGAGTGCGCTCCGTGACGGAGATCATCATGATTGCCACCACACCGACACCGCCCACGAGCAGCCCGATGGATGAGAGCACGAGCATGACGATGAAGAAGACCCCGGTGATCTGGTCGAACATTTCGGCGAGTGCCTCCTGCCGAACGATGGCGAAGTTGTTCTCCTCTCCGGGATCGAGCCCGCGTGAAGCACGCAGCGTCGCGGTCACCTGGTCCATCGCCTCCAGCTGAGTCGACCGCGCCGATGGAACAACCAACAGAGAGTACCAGTTCTGGTTCGCCCGGAGCCGCTGAATCGCCGTCGTCGTGGGCACGGTAACCGTCGTTGGCATCATGCCCGTGAAGATGTTGTTCGCTTCCCGGAAGACACCAATCACGAGGAAGCGCTCGCCAGCGAGACGCACGTGACGCCCAGTCGGATCAATGCCGCCAAACAACGATCTCGACGCCGGTTCACTCAGAATGGTGACACGAGCTCCGCGGGCGTCTTCCGTTGGAAGGAAGTTCCGTCCATACAGGAACTCACCCCGGACAAAGTCGGGCCAAAGGTGGCTGCGGCCTCGTACTTCGACGTCAGGGATCGTGTTGTTCTCGAAGCGCAACTCCGCGCTTGCGCCGACCGCCGAAGTCACCGACTGGATTGACGGCAACTGGCCGATCAGCACGGCCTCGGCGGGGGTGATTCGCTGCATTCCCTCCCACGGTGGTCGCTGGGTACCGTCGTTGACAAAGCGGATCTGGGTCTGGTCGTAACGCTCGACCATGAAGTTGTTCGGCCCGAGCGCGCTCAGCTCGTCGGTCACCGAACTGCGAATGCCCACGATCATCGCGGCCATCGCCATCACGGTGGCAACACCGATGACGATTCCCAGGATCGTCAGGGCCGCGCGCACCTTGTTGGCCCGCAGCGACTCGATGGCGATGCTCACGCCCTCCCGAATGCCGTTCAGACCCATCGGGGTGACCTATTCATGGCGGAGGGCCTCGATGGGGTCGAGCCTCGCGGCCCGGTAGGCGGGGTACGCGCCCGCCGCCACGCCAACGCCGATGCCGAGTCCGAGACCGAGTGCGATCGACCACGGCGCCACTTGCGCCGGCATCGGGGAGATCGCGGAAACAATCGATGCGAGCGCAACCCCAAACCCGATCCCCAGCAACCCCCCCAGGCCCGACAGCGTGCCGGCCTCGATCATGAACTGACGCAGGATGTCCCGCCTCCGCGCTCCCAACGACTTCCGCAGGCCGATCTCACGCGTGCGCTCCGTGACCGAGACCAGCATGATGTTCACGACCGCGCCAACGACCAGGGAAATACCGACCAACCCGGGCAGGGCGAGGAACAGGATCCGCGAGATCTGCGTCCAGAACGAAAGCGACTCTTCTGCGGTTTCGACCTCGAAGTTGTTGGACTCGCCCGGGCGAAGCTGCCGCCGGACCCGCATCAATCCCTCGATCTCGACGACGGCCCCGGTCAGATATCGCGCCTCCGGAACCTGGAAAGTCATCTCCCCGACCACGTCCTTCCGATTCACGAACCCGTTGAGTCGTGACTTCGCGGGTGCGATCACCTGATTGTCCAGGGACATTCCGAACAGACTGCCCTGCCGTTCCATCACCCCGATCACCTGATAGGGGAATCCCCGGATCCGGATGGTCTTGCCGAGCGGAGATACGTTCTCGAACAGGCGGTCCGCCACGTCGGCCCCGATAACGACGACGGGCAGTCCGCGTTCATCTTCCTGCTCCTGGAAGACACGACCCTGGGAAAGTTCCGTCGAGCGAACCCGAAAGTACGACGCGCTGGCACCGGTGATTCGTACGCCCTCAATGGACCTGCCGTCCGGCCCATCGACCCGTCCACCCGATGTCGCGCTGATTGCCATCGACCCAGGAGACTCGATCCGCTCCCGGAGCCACTCGGCGTCATCGAACGTCAGCAGCGGCCGGCGCGCCCACTCGCGTCGCGTCTCCCGGCTCGGGTCCATCTGGACGGACGGCGTGCGTCGGATCAGGACACTGTTGATCCCGAATATCTGCCCAGCGAATTCATCCTCTACATACGAGTTCATCCCCTGGATCAACGTGATGACGGCGATCAGGAAGGTGACGCCGACCACCGTTCCCAGCACGGTGAAGAATGATCTGAGCTTGTGAGCCCAGATCATCTCGAGCGCCGTGCGGATCGCCTCGCCGAGATTCAACGTCAGCGCTCCCCGCCCGCGATGGCCGCGACCCGGGGTCCCTGATGATCATCGGAAGCGATGCGGCCATCACGCAATGTGACCAGCCGTTCGGCCCGCGCCGCGATATCCGGCTCGTGGGTAACCATGATGATTGTTTGCCCATCATCGTGGAGACGATCGAAGAGGGCCATGATGTCGTCGGAAGTCTTCGAGTCGAGGTTCCCCGTCGGCTCATCCGCGAGAAGGATTGACGGGTTCGTCACGAGCGCCCGCGCGATCGCGACTCGCTGCCGCTGACCGCCCGACAGCTCGTTCGGCCGGTGATCCATCCGATCCGCGAGCTCCACCGCCTCGAGCGCCTTCCTCGCGCGTTCCCGGCGCTGCTGTCGGGGCGCCCCCGCATAGATGAGCGGCAGTTCGACATTCTCCAGCGCCGACGATCGCGGCAGGAGATTGAACGTCTGGAAGACGAACCCGATCTCCCGGTTCCGTATCCGGGCAAGGGCATCATCCGACATTCCCGAGACCAGATGGCCGTTGAGCCAGTAGTCGCCGGCCGTGGGCGAGTCCAGGCAACCGATCAGGTTCATGAATGTGCTCTTGCCCGACCCCGACGGCCCCATCACCGCCACGTACTCGTTCCGCCGGATGTCGCAGTCGACACCGCGCAGAGCGCGAACCGTTTCCGAGCCGAGCTGATAGTAGCGCTCCAGGCCCCGTGTCCGGATGACGACGGACTCGTCACCATCGCGATCCCACTCGGTCATTCGGGCCTTGCCGTGCCGGTGGATGTGGTGGCGATTCGCACAGGTGAGCCGGCTTCCAGGTCCCGGACCGCGGTATACGGTCCCGAGATCACGGTCTCGTCTCCGGTGAGTCCGCTCAGGACCTCAAAGTACCAGTCGCTGACGATGCCGACGCTGACGGGCACCCAGACGGGGACGCCATCTCGCAGAACGAAGACGCCCTCGACCTCCGACTCGGAGTCGTCGCGAGGGGCCGCGTTGTTGCTTGCCCGAAACAGCTTCCCTTCCGAGTCCCGGACGGTGACGGCGATGATCGGCACCGAGAGCGCCCGTTCGCTGGTTGCGGTGATGACGTCCGCCGTGGCCGTGAGGTCTGGTCGCAGGTCGGTCGGGGGCCGAGTCAGGGCGACGACGACCTCGAAATCGATCGCCTGCGCTGTCTGGCCGGACGTGTTCGCGCTGGGCGCCGTAACGGCGCTGTTGGCGATGCGCGTGACCCTGCCACCGAAAGTCTTGTCGGGATACGCGTCGATGCGAACCACGGCGCTGTCGCCGAGCGAGATCGATGGGATGTCAGTCTCGCCGACCCGCACCCTTGCCTCCATTTCGGAGAGATCCGCGATGGTTAGCAACAGCGAGCCGGCGTTGTTCATCGTACCCACGATCGCGGTTTCGCCCACCTCAATGTTCAGCCGGATTACGTGACCGCTCATCGGGGCGGAGATGGTCGTCTTACGAAGCTGTTCGTTCGCCTCGGAGAGGCCGGCCTCGGCCTGCGCCACGCCGTGCTCCGCTGCCTCCATCTGAGCGGTCGTCACCATCAACTGGGTCCGGGCTTGCTCGAGGTCGGCCGGCGAAATGAGGTTCTGGGGAGCGAGCTGTTCCGCGCGAGTCAACTCGCTTTCCGCGCGGAGCAGATTGGCTCGGGCCTGTGCCGCCTGTGCCCGGGCCTGCGCGACGGACGCGGTCGCGCGATTGACGTTGGCCTCATAGCTGGTCGGATCGATCCGCAGGAGAAGGTCACCCTGGTCGACCCACTGACCTTCCGCGGCGTACAGACCCGTGACCCGCCCGGAGATGTCCGCCGAAATATCGACCTTCTGCCTGGGCTGGATGTAGCCGCTCGCGGTGACGATCGCGACCAGATCCCGACGACCCACGGTCTCGGTAAGGACCTCGGGTCCCTGGTCCCGCGACCCTCGGAACGCCATGACGCCAACGCTCAGAATCACGACCGCACCAAGAACCGCCAGCAGGATGATCTTACGTCTGCTCTTCATCGAAACGCCTCGTCTCGCCTCGACACACAAGGTCGTGGCGGCGGAATGAAAGTGTACATCCTGTTAGTCGCGAGCATCAGCGCGGCCGGCATGGCGGCTGGTTCCTCGGGCCGAATCCATTTCGGGACGCTCGGCGCCACCGATCGCCAAAGCGCCCCGATCTCCGGGGCCTTCTCCGCCCGGCCCGCGTTCCGAAGTACGGCTGCCTTCGGCGGAAAGTTTCACAGCCGGACTCAAGTCGAAAAACCGGAAAACACCGCGCGGGTCACCAGCAGGAAGCTCAGGTAGGCGGCGAGGAGGATGCCCGAGGCAACCCACGGCCCACGCCGCCCGTCGAAGGCGCTGCTCCCGATACCGAGGACGATCAGCATCCAGACGATGAACGGATCCACGGCAAGCAAGCCGCCCACGATACCGTCTGCCGCTCCGCCAACGAGGTCGCCGGTGCCGAAGTCGCCTCCAATCGCCCGGACGGCAAGCATGATGAGCGTCCCGAAGGCCGGGATCAGCAACCCGTGGCTCACCAGCGAAAGATATTCCAGAAACGAACCGTTTCCCCGCCCGATGACGGTGAACACTCCCGTAAGAAGGCCGGCGAGGACGAACGCGATGATCGGATGAGTTGCCAGTGTCGCCAGCATGGACATCATGCGTCCCCACCGCACGACGATCTCCGAATCCGATGTAACCTCCACCGGTACGCCACGCCGCGTAACCGCGTCGCGCATGGGTTCGAGGAAGACTTCATCCGGCACCATGAGCACAGCGAGCATCGCGACAGCCATCGAGACCAGCAGCACGCCCAGCCAAGGCGCGGATCCGGCCAGGTGCCCAGCGAGTCGCCGCGGGGCTAGAAAGGTGTCCAGGATCCGAACGCGAACCGGCACCGGGGTGAGTACTTCGGACAAGGTCTCCTGCCTATCAGTAATGTCTTGGCCCCGCGAGCGCCGGGTGGATTGTCTCGCGGGGTACCATGAAAAATGGACCGGCCGATGGTCTGGCTGATCGCCTATCGCGGCAAC
>CAZUVK010000004.1:32521-44476 GCA_964623785.1 uncultured Gemmatimonas sp.
CGCGGCAACTCAGTCCGCACCGCGACATAATTCTGTTCTGGTATCTCGACGCGGATGATCCTGCCCAGCGCGTCGCTCCAGACGTGTCGGGCTCCGCCACCCACTGGCGTCACGATCAGGTGGTAGAGCGTGACTGAACTTCCGCGAATGGTCATCCGTTCCTCGCCCGCGTCGACGACCTCGGCCATCACCTGACGGTTCTCTCGCGGAATGAGAATGGGCACGGTTCCACTCCGTGTTCGCCGCGCGAGGAAGTAGTAGTGATGAGCAACACCGTCATCAATTATCGTCGCCCCTTCACTGGCCACATATTCACGGAGCTGTTCACCAGCGGGCGTGACGATTCTGGCGCTGAATCGGCCATCTCCGATCGAACCGACAATGCGCCGGGAAGCATCGCCGACGACCGTCAATTCGTACGCGACCGGATCGGCCTGAAACCCCAGCGAACGGAGCCGCGGCGACAGATCGAGGCTGCCGGTCGGGAGCAACACCTGGACCCGCCCTGACGACACGAAAGTCGCGGCTGACCCGACACCCGTCTGTCGAATCGAAAAATCCTCGGTTCCGACGGGCCGGCCATTGATCAGAATCTCAAAGGTCCCTTCATCCTCTGCATTCGTCTGCGCCGCGGCACCGAGAACCGATGCGCCGATCAGAAGAACCGCGGCGATCGTTCGAACCATTATTCGCGAGGCATTGCGCATTTCCCCCACCCGACGTGCGGATCCATCCGACTTGCGCCTGCGCGGCGCGGGGTCACGTCTAAGTACCCGTCCGCCAGTCCAGCGGGTCCGCGAAAGACCGGGAATGATGGTCGATCATGGATCGCGGACGTTGAACACACGTTCGCGGATTCGCTGGCAGATGTGCCCGAAGAGGACGCGGCCCTTTTCGCGAGTCGCAAAGGTCGGATTGCCGATCGAGCCAGGTGCGTCGGCG
Source organism: uncultured Gemmatimonas sp. (assembly GCA_964623785.1). Taxonomy (GTDB): domain Bacteria; phylum Gemmatimonadota; class Gemmatimonadetes; order Longimicrobiales; family Longimicrobiaceae; genus WHSP01. The sequence continues at coordinate 33,464 of CAZUVK010000004.1, forward strand.
GGGATTCGCGCCAGGTGCTGGATTGTCGAAATTGCGTTGGCGTCGGGGAGATAGTCGATCGCCCGGTCCATTCGGACCTTCTCGGGGTAAAGGAACAGCATGAGCGACGTCAGCGCTTCGCCGCCATGCTCGACCGGGTACCGTTGATCCAGGATGCCAGCCAGATCCATGTTGAGGGCCTCGATCACCCGGAGGCGGGCGCTGGTGCCCGTCACCGTGGCAATGGCCTCGACGTGCGAGTCGTAGTCGTGAACCGTGAGCAGGATGAACTCGGAGAATCCGATATCGTCCCACGAGGCGATGAGATCGTTGAGGAAGCCGTGCAGCGTCTTCTGCCTCAGCGTCGCCGCGCCGGGGTACCGGTTTGCGGTCGGAACGTTCACGCCGAAAGCTTGAGCGGGCGCCCGAAGTACCCCGCAGTCCCGCGAGAGCTGTCGGGCCAGCGACTCGACGACAAGCGTCGATGCGCCGATCGGCAGATGCGGGCCGTACTGGTCACACGCGCCGATCGGTATGATGAGGCGGGTGTCGACCATGAGGTGCTGGCGGACCTCCTCCGGCGCAAGGTCGGTCAGCAGGAGGGAATCTCGTTCGGATACCATGGCTGATACGGAAGCACGAAGATCGGCGAACCCTGGGTTTCGCCGGGAAACGATCGTTCGCCTTACCGGCGCGCGCTATGGCTGGATAGGCGCGTGGGCGGCGATTCTGGCGCTGGCGTGCTGGCTGTCCCAGCTCGTCCCAATGTGGCTCGTGGTTGCCGCGGTGGGAAGCGCCGGGTGGACGGTTGCGGTTTCCTCCTCGCGCAGTTCTCTGCGACTGGCCTCCGCCGCGCTGCTCTGGGTTGCCACGGTGCTCGCCTTCCTCACCCAGATGCGCCTTTCGGAAATCGGCAACAACTGGGACGCACTTCAGCCGCGGGTCGAGGAGCCGCTCGCCGAGGCGCTCGGCGAAGCACTCGACGATCTGGTCGCGCAGGGAGAGACCGCGGCCGAGGGCGCGGCCGAAGCCGCCGCGTTGTACGACCAGCCCGCCGGGGCGGGAGTTCTCTTCGATCGGCTCGCCCGGATCCAGCGAACCACTGGCGTTTCGGCGATCGCCCTGTTCAACGCGAATGGTGAAGCCGTTGCCTGGGGTGGTGAACATCGGGGCGGGGTTCCGGAGGCTGCCCGCGTAGGGACGAGAGACTACCTGTACGAGGAGGGGCCCCTCTACAGCTATCTCTATTTCATCCGGCCTCTACCCGACGGATTCACGGCGACCGCCGCCTTCCTGCTGGAAGCCTCTGTCCAGGCCGGCGACGGAATCGTCCCGTTCGCGGACCGGTTCGAGTCGCGCTATGGTGCGCGCCCACGGTTCTGGACCCCGGATCGTGCGCGCCTGGAGTCGGTCTGGGATTGGGTCGCCGAGGATGAAAGCTCGATTCTCAGCGTCAGCTTCTCCTCACTCACGCAACAGGACTGGTGGCTGCGTTCGGCCGACCTCGGTCGGAAGAGTACGGCCGTTCTGACGACCGCGGCTCTCCTCGCCCTCTGCCTTCTCTGGTATCGCACGCGGCGCGACGCATCCGGGGTCCCCCTGATGGTCGCGACAACGGCCGCGATCATCGCTCCGGTGGGCGGGCTGCTTGGTGCGGAGTCTCTCTTCTCTCCACTCCAGTTCGTGCTTCCGGGTCCGCTCGACATATCGCTCGGGACGCTCCTCATCTTCCTCGTCGGATTCGCCATCTGGCTGCTGGCGCACACAGCGGACAACCCGCGCGGGACGCTATCGGCGCGGATCGTGACCGGGTTGCTCGTCGTGCTTTTCCCGTTCGTTGCCGTATTGATCGATCGATCCGCCTCGGATGGGCTGCTCGCGGGCCGAGCGGCCGGGGGCTTCTTCCTCCAGCTCGCGGTGTCGCTGTTGCTGGCGATCCCCCTCTTTCTGATCCTTACGCACGCTCGACCCCTCGTTTCCGCTGAACGCAGGAGACAGGCACTCTACCGCCTGGGCCTGGCGATCCCGTTGCCGCTGGGCCTTGGCGTGCTGCTCTTCTGGAGCCCGGAGCGGCAGCTCCCGGTTGTGCTTGCCGCGATCTGGGCGATCCCGGCCGTGCTCGTCGCGCTCAACGCGGCGCCCGGGCGGGCGAGGGGCTCCCTGCGGCTATGGGGATTGGCCGCGTGGCTTGGCGCCAGTGCCGCGTTGATATTTCTCTGGCCGATGCACATGCGGGCGGAGCTAGCCCGCGCCGAACGCGAGTTGTCGGTTCTCGGTACGCAAGCCGATCCGTTCCTTGATTTCCTGCTCCGCCAGTTCGCTGAAACCGCGACTCAACGCACGGCGGAGGGTGAAGGCGGAGTCAACCTGCTGTACCACAGCTGGGTTGAGAGCAACCTGGCGGGGGAAGGTTACGAGGCCCGCATCAGCCTATGGCGCAACCGGGGAACGGTTGCGGATCTAAACCTCAGTGAGATCCGGGCGCTGCCCGCCCCGGTCGTCGCGGACGTTCTCTCCGACCGGGAAACGCCGACGGTCGTTCACTACGGTGGTCTGCACGGGTTGCACTATCTGCTTGTGGCTCCGCTACCCGACAGCACGACCGTGTCGGTCGCCGTGCCCCCGCGCCGTCGGCTGGGCGGGGCCACATCTCTCGCGCGATTCCTCCATCCGGGTCAGGGGCCCACGGTGGGCCAGCGCAACGAGACGCTCTACCTGGTTCCCGATGATCGGGCGACCTCGGCATCGGATGGCTCCACACCGCCGGTTTCCGCCGACACCGTACACTGGGTGCGCGCAGCCGAAGGGTGGCGGAGCGAGACGCTCGCGCAGATGCCCGAAGGGCCTATGCACGCCCATTTCGTGCTTGCGGTTCCGCCCGTTCCCCTGATGCTCACGCGAGCCACACTGGTCGTCTCGGTGATCGTCGCGGGGCTCCTCCTGGTATGGGTTGCGGCCAGGGCACTCTGCCGTGAATTCTCGATGCCAGGTCCGCTGAGCGCGCGCTGGCTTCGGTCGTTCAGGGGACGGCTATCCATCGCCCTGTTCGCCTTCTTCCTGCTGCCGACGGTGGCATTCGGTGCTGTGTCCTACGGCGCGGTGGCGCGCGAGGTCATCCGGTCCGCGGCGTCCCTTGCCCAGCAGGCCCTTGACCAGGCGGCGGCCGATGTCAGCCAGGCGCGGTTTGGCGAACCTGGCGGTCCCGCCCGCCCCGATCTGCTCCTGTACGAAAGAGGCTCACTGGCGTCCGCGACGGCTCCCGAGGTACTCGAGCTCGGGCTCTTCCAGACGTGGCTGCCTCCGGCAATCTTCCTCGGGTTCGCCGATGGCGAGGAGATGCAGGAACTCGAGGAGCAGCGAATCGCCGACGGGGACTATCTGGTCGCCTACCGGAGGATCGACACGGATCGTGTCATGGCTGCGCCGACCCAGCTGGCTTCCAACGAGATCACGCTGCGTCAACGTGAATTCCGCGATGTGGCGCTGTTCGTGATCCTGGCCGGCCTCGGACTCTCCGTCGTGCTTTCCCTGGTGGTTGGGCGCGCCCTGGTCCGCCCGCTCGATGAGCTGAGTCGGGCCGCGACCACCGTGGGCAGCGGAAACCTCGACACGCGGCTCCCCGACGTCCGGCGGGACGAGTTCGGAAATGTATACGAATCGTTCAACCGGATGGTCGGCAGGCTCGACCGGACGCGGGCGGCGCTCGTTCAGGAGACGAGGCGGACCGAGATGATCGTGGCGGAGGCGGCCACGGGCGTGCTGGCGCTGGACACCGAGGGCCGCGTCGAGCTGATCAATCCGCGGGCCGCGGAGATCCTGGGCGGAAAGGTCGGGACCGGCGACTCCCTGCTCGCGCGCGAGAGGTCGAACGGTGCGCTCTCCTCGGCGGTTACCGCGCTCCTCCTGTCGCCCGCGCCGGAATCAGGTACGGAACTCGAACTCGATGGGCGAACGGTGAGGATGCGGCTCAGACGGCTTAGCGGCGACGAGGGCGGGGGAGGCGCCGTCATCGCGCTGGAAGACGTCACTGCCGAGATGCGAACGGCCCGGGTACTCGCATGGGGTGAGATGGCGCGCCAGGTGGCTCACGAGATCAAGAACCCGCTGACACCGATCAAGCTTGCGGTTCAGCACCTGCGCCGCGCCTTCGAGGACGGACGTCCCGACTTCGAGGATATCCTTGGACGGAACGTGGAAGCGATCCTCCGCGAGATCGATCGACTCAGCGAGATTTCTCGCGCGTTCTCGCGCTTCGGGACCCCCGCGGCGGTCGCATCGCCGCTCCAGGCCGTGGATGTCGGTCAGGCAATCGCCGAGGTGGGCGCCCTCTATCGCGGGTCGGATGGTGACGCGGAGTTCCACGTCGCGATCGCGCCCGACCTGCCGCCGGCGATCGCCCGGTCCGGCGAGATCAAGGAGGTCCTCCTCAACCTGCTGGAGAACGCCCGGGAGGCCGTTGGCCCAAGCGGTCGGATCGGTGTTGCCGCGATGCGTGACGAGGTGCCGGGCTGGCTCGTCATTCAGGTTCAGGACAACGGCGTCGGCATCCCCGTGGATCAACTTCCATCGATATTCGAGCCCCACTTCTCCACGCGTTCAAGTGGAACCGGGCTCGGGCTGGCGATCGTGCGGCGCATCGTCGACTCGTGGGGCGGCGAGATCTTCGCGGAGTCGAGCCCCGGTGTCGGTACGCGCTTCACGATCAGGCTGAGTTCGGCGGAGTCAGAGGCGGACTGAGCGCCGGCAAGATCCCTGGGACGGGGGCGGATGGAACTCCCGGGCGCGGCGAGGGGTTCATCCATGAGGGTTCGATCCGGATTTGACCGGTGGGGATCTCCACCGGCATATTCGTGCCGGTAGCCGATCGGAATCCCGACGCCGTCAATCAACTCGTCGGTGGAGTAATCGCTTCAGATCGTGAGGATGACTGATGAAGAAGGTTTTGTTCATGCTGGCCCTGGCGCTCGCCTTCGGCTCTCAGCCCGCCGCCGCACAAAGCCCGATGAAGTTCTTCGTTCCCGGGAGAGCGGGACCCGACGCGACCGGACCACGGGGCATCGAGGCGGCGGACGAGCATTGTCAGCTTGCTGGATACGGCGCGGGTTACGGAGACTACCAGTGGCGTGCCTTCCTGAATGTTCCTGCATCGAACGGCAACCCTGCGGTCAAGGCGGTTGATCGCATTGGGTCAGGCCCCTGGCACAACCTCGAGGGTGCACTCATCGCCAGCGACGTCGCTGAACTGACGAGCGGCGGCCATCGCCTGAACCGTCAGACGGCGATGAACGAGTTGGGGTTCACGCCTTTCTCGAATCAGAGTACGGTCGCCCCCGAGGAACTGTTGAAGACCGGCGCGCCGGACGACCGCGGATTCTACTACTGTTTCGCGATCTGAGTCTGGGCGCAAAACCCTGACAGGAAGAACGCCTCCCCCGGATCCCCCGGGGGAGGCGTTTTCTCTGCGCCCGCCCGCCCCCGACGTTGAGCTGCGGTCGCGCGGCTGGCGTGATCCGCAACTACGTCGCCGGCTCGATTGGCTTCGCACGCGGCAGCGTCTCGGGCGCTCCGTCCTGTCCAATCAATCGGCCGAATGGCCCCGAGAGCATCCGCAGTGCGGCGTAGAGGATCAGCAACAGCATCGACCAGCGCATAAGCGCGGCCACGAAGGCCAGATCCATCACCGGCATCTGGATCGGGTACTGGGAGAATTCGCCATACCGATCCGCCATCCAGTGCCAGGCGGTGTGCGCAACCAGTGCCGAAAGGATGATGACCCCCATTCGCTGATCGATCACGTATCGGTAGAACAGCGCCAGCGCCGGCACTGTGACGAGCACGACCAGGATCTGACCGAGCTCGACTCCAACATTGAAGGAGATGAGCGACATGAGGAGGTGCGAGCCGGCGAACTGAAGCGATTCGCGCAGCAGGAACGAGAATCCGAAGCCGTGGATCAGCCCGAAGCCGAACGCGATCATCCATCGGCGTCGAAGATTTGCCCCTACGATGTTCTCGAAGGCCATGAACACGATCGAGAGCGCAATCAGCGTCTCGATCAACGAAGGGAACCAGAGCGCGGTTGGGGCCATTCCCATCGCCGAAGCGATGAGGGTGACCGAATGCGCGACTGTGAAGGCGGTGATGATGGCAATCAGCGGCCGGATGCGCCGAACGGGAATCACGAGCAGGAAGACGAAGAGCAGGTGATCCAGCCCATCCAGGATGTGGTCGAACCCAAGCTTCACGAACGTCCCGGCGGCGTGGTACCACGCGGGGTCGAGGCGCACCAGCCCCGGATCACCCGTGAACTGGAAGATTCGCTCGCCTCCGTCTGGAGGGACGAAATGCAGAATTGTCGTCGTCTGCATGCTCAGGTGGGCGAGCTCAGGCTCGATGGAGAATACCGACTGGTCCGACTGGATCGGGTACTCGATCAGCACATCCATCATCGCCTGCTGCCAGACGATATCGATGTCGGGGGACAGCCCTTCCCCCGTTATGTGGGCGAGCGCCTGCTCAAAACTGCCGAACGACCGGTCCGACGGGAGTGATACGCGAGCCGCGACGATCTCGTCCCCCGTGATCACGACATCGTTCTCGTAGACGCGCACAAAGTCGGCAAGCCATAGGCGCGCTCCGGTGCGCAGGAGAGGCTCTACCTGATCGATCTCGAGATATCCGGGTCCGCGAACCGGGAAGTTGATGTCCCGCATGGACTCGAGCGGCACCCGAATCACCATGCGAAGGCGGTTGCCTTCGGGCTTGATGATCGCGCGGACCGCGACGCTGGCGGGAATGTCGTGCGCGGCGGCGGGCGTGGGCGGACCGATCAGCAGGCTGGCGAGCAGGCCAAGCACGAGCGTCGGCCGGATCGCGCGGGCGGAACATCTCCCCATTTTCTTTCTCTTGGATTCTCGCGGGAATTGCCGCGAATTCAGAAAACTCTGGACGAATGCGAGGGTGCCACGTACTATTGATGCACATCCGCCCCGGAAAGCTTCGGATCATGCAGTATAAACTCCCCGCCGCCCGCCGCACAGTGGTCGGTCACACGCGTACAAGGAGATTGTAGATGCAGCAGAGGCGCAATCTGTTCATCAACGGGACCGCCACGGCCCTGCTGATTGGGCTCACAACGGGATGTTCGGCGGCGACGCAGGATTCGCAGGTCCCGACCTTCGAGGTCGACCCGCTCTGGCCGATGCCGCTCGAATATCCTTACATTCTGGGTCCGGTATCCGGCCTCACTATCGCTCCCGACGGAAACATCCTCATCGTTACAAGGCAGGACGGCTTCAGCCAGGTCAACGAAGTCAATTCGGTGACCGGCACCGGGACGTGCTGCACGCCCGCACAGGCCGTGCTCGAGTACGCACCCGACGGCCGCCTCGTTCGGGAGTGGGGTGGGCCGGGTGACGAGTATCAGTGGCCTCAGCGCCCTCACGGAATCGGCATCGACCCAGAAGGAAACGTGTGGATCGGCGGCGGCGTCGCGACGGGTGGCGGTGGTCCGGGTGGCGGCGGTGGCGGCGCGAACGCGGCGCCCATCGACAGCCACATCCTCAAGTTCTCCCGCGATGGACGGTATCTCGCCACCATCGGGCAGCCGGGGCAGGGTAGCGCGCCGAACGCGAACAGCGCCACGAGCTTCGGCGGTGCCGCACGCTTCTCGTTCGATGGGGACGAGGTGTACGTCGCCGATGGTTATGCGAACCGGCGCGTGGTTGTTCTCGATGTCGCGACTGGCGAGATCAAGCGTTCGTGGGGAGCCTATGGCAATGCTCCGGACAACTCGGATATCGGTGAATACGACCCGGCCGCCGCGCCAGCCCAGCAGTTCCGCACGGTTACTTGCGCCGAGCTGTCGAATGACGATCTCGTCTACGTCTGCGATCGTGGCAACAACCGGCTCCAGGTATTCCAGACCGACGGAACGTTCGTGGCTGAGCAGGTCATCGCTCCGAACACACTCTCCCTCGGTTCAGTATGGGACGTCGCGTTCTCGCCCGACCGCAACCAGCGGTTCCTCTATGTGGCTGACGGGATGAACGAGCGGGTGTATGTTCTCGAGCGCGAGACACTCGAGATTCGCACCAGCTTCGGCATTGGCGGCCGAGTCCCCGGCACGTTCCACGAGCTCGGCAGCGTCAGCGTCGATGCCAACGGGAACCTCTATACCGCCGAGAACGGGCAGGGCCGGCGTGTCCAGAAGTTTGTGAACACCGGGATGGGCGAAGTAACCACGGACCGCCAGGGCGCTCTCTGGCCCGCCGACGACTGATAACGAGTTCGAAGGGGCCCGCCCGGGGTGATCCGGACGGGCGCTCCCATACCATGACAGGAGATAAGTTATGCAGCGCCGCAAAATAATCGTGGGAGGGGCACTGGCGGCCGCCATCGTGGGGCTCGGGATCGGTCAGGCCCGATTGGAAGCCGTCGCCAGTTCGCAGCAGCAGGTCACGGGTCCGATCTTCGAGGTGGATCCGCTCTGGCCGAAGCCGCTGCCGAACAACTGGCTGCTCGGGACAGTGATTGGCGTCGGTGTCGACTCGCGCGACCATGTCTTCATCGTCCACCGCGGCAACATCACCGCGCGCGAAGCGGGTGCACAGGCCGATCCTCCGGTTTCGGAGTGCTGTTCGGCTGCCCCACCGGTGCTCGAGTTCGATCCTGAGGGGAACCTCGTCAATGCGTGGGGCGGAGAGGTGGAAGGCGCACCCTATGTGTGGCCGAACTCGAACCACGGTGTCGGCATCGACCTTCAGGACAACATCTGGATCGGCGGCAACGGGGGTGGCGATTCGCATGTTCTCGTATTCACACGCGACGGACAGTATCTGCGAACGATCGGCGAACCGAGGCAGGCGACGAACAGCAATGCGCTCGACCACTTTGGCCAGGTCGCGAAAGTGGCGTTCGATTTCCCGAACAACGAAGCGTACTTCGCTGACGGGTACGGGAATCGGCGCGTTGCGGTCGTCGACATGGAGTCGGGTGAGATCAAACGCTACTGGGGCGCTTATGGAAACGTCCCGGTCGACGGAAACATCTATACGGATAATCGCACCGCGGGAACCGGCTGGTCTTCGGATCAGAATCCCCAGCAGCAGTTCCGGACGCCGGTGCACTGCGCCGAGCCGTCCACCGACGGGCTGATCTACGTCTGCGACCGGCCGAACAACCGGATCCAGGTGTTCCAGCGCGACGGTGAGTTCGTGCGCGAGGCTTTCTTCGCGCCGCAGACGCTCGGCGACGGCGCTGTCTGGGAGATCGCGTTCTCGCCTGACGAAGCTCAGCAGTACCTGTACGTCGCGGACGGCAAGAACGCGCGAATCCGAATCATCGACCGGCAGTCGCTCGAAGAGGTGACTACCGTCGGTTCCGGCGGCCGGTATCCGGGTCAGTTCCAGGCGGTTCACAGCATCGCCACTGATTCGCAGGGCAACATCTTCATCACGGAGACCTACGAAGGCCGCCGGGTGCAGAAGTTCATCTACAGGGGCGTCGGGCCGGTTGCGCGGCACCAGGGCCCAGCCTGGCCGACGGAGTAGTTTCAGAAAGAGCAGGCATTGCGCCGGCCCGACGAGTCTCGACTCGTCGGGCCGGCTCTTCTTTGTCCTGGACCCGGAGCGAGTGTCCCGTTACTGCCGCGTATCGAATCGGGCGGAATGGTCCCGATCTCATCACGATCGTTGTTCCCACCCGCATATTGGGATCGCGTCCGTTCCCGTCGGGCCGGCCGCCCCGGGGAAGCAGGTCGACACCCGCTTCAGCCGGATGAACCTCGCCCGCTACCTTTTTGCCATGCTTGCCCGAGTCATCTCCGCCGGCGTGCTCGGAATCGAGGCGTATCTGGTCCGTGTGGAAGCCGACGTCGCGAACGGGCTACCGAACTTCGCGACGGTTGGACTTCCGCAGGGTGCTGTGAAGGAAGGAAGAGAGCGCGTGATCGCGGCGCTGAAGAATAGTGGGTTCGAGCTCCCGCCGAAGCGTATAACAATCAATCTGTCGCCCGGGGACATACCGAAAAAGGGAACCGCGTTCGACCTGCCGATCGCCATCGGCATTCTGGCGGGAACGGGCCAGGTAAGCGAGAGTCGGCTGAAGGAATTCGTTCTGCTCGGTGAACTCGGCCTCGACGGATCGCTCCGGCGGGTACGTGGGGCGCTACCGATCGCCGCTGGCGTGCGGGCGGCGGGATTTCGTGGAATCGTGCTGCCACGCGGGAACGTCCGGGAGGCGTCAGTCGTCGCGGGCCTGGAGGTTCGAGGGGCAAGCAGTCTGCGCGAAGTCGCCGACTACTTCGATGGGCGATGCGACCTCCCCGTTTCGCCGCCACTCGATGGTGATACTTCGCCCGTGGGTTCGGACGACGATGCCGACTTCGCTGACGTCAAAGGACAGGACCACGTCAAGCGGGCGCTGGAGGTCGCGGCGGCGGGGTCCCACAACATCCTGATGACTGGCCCTCCGGGATCCGGCAAGACGATGCTCGCGCGGCGGCTTCCGGGCGTGCTCCCGTCCCTCACGCTGGACGAAGCGATAGAAACGTCCAAAGTCCATTCTGTCGCGGGGCTACTGACCTCCAGCTCACCGCTGGTGGCGTGCCGGCCCTTTCGTGCGCCGCACCATACGATTTCGGATGCCGGCCTGATCGGCGGAGGATCGAACCCGAAGCCGGGGGAGGTCTCGCTCGCGCACAATGGCATTCTCTTCCTCGACGAACTTCCGGAATTCCGTCGACACGTTCTCGAGGCCATGCGCCAGCCTCTCGTCGAGCACCGCCTCACGATCGCCCGTGCCGGGCTGAGCCTCACATACCCCGCCCGGTTCATGCTGGTCGCGGCGATGAATCCCTGCCCGTGCGGATTCGCCGGTGACGTTCGGCGCGCCTGCACGTGTGCGCCATCCCACGTCCGTCGGTATCTGGCAAGGGTGTCGGGACCGCTGCTGGACCGAATCGACCTTCACATCGAGGTTCCGGCACTCGCGGAGACCGACCTTGTCTCCAGTCGAACGTCCGAGCCTTCCGCG
>CAZUVK010000004.1:44486-50166 GCA_964623785.1 uncultured Gemmatimonas sp.
GATCCGTGGCCGTGTGATGGATGCGCGGGATCGTCAGTACCGGAGACTCGGCGGCGCCGCGCGAGCAAACGCCCATATGACGCCGCGGGAAGTGAGAACACACTGTCCGCTGGACTCCCGGGGAGAGAGTCTTCTGAAATCCGCGGTCTCTCGGCTCGGTCTCTCGGCCCGCGGATACCAGGGCGCGCAAAAGATCGCTAGAACGATCGCGGATCTGGACGGCGTCGACAGGATCAACGGGACTCATGTCGCGGAAGCGATCCAGTACCGATCCATGGATCGACCGACGATCGCGGACGCAGGTGAGCAGGGCGGTCGGAGTGGGTGGTAGAGTTCCTGAACCGCATCCGGGGAAACCAGACGCAGGATCCTGACACGAACAGCCCCGGCTCAGGCCGGGGCTGTTCGTGTCAGGATCCGCGATGGGACTCGCTCTCAGTCCGCGGCCGTCAGCGCGTAGACTTCCTGCTCGCGCTGCCGGGACGGCGCCCTATAGCGGCGCTTGGGCGCGCGCGCCTCCGCGAGGGCCTCTACGAATGCCCGGGCCGCCGTATCGAACGCGCCGATCTCACGAAGCTCGGTCGGGTTGAAGCCCGTGAACCGACGGAGTGCCAGGCGAAGGCTGCTGTCGGCGGCGTAGCCGCAAGCCTGGGCCACCGCGGCGACGGGTCGGCCGGGATCGTCCAGGAACTCGGCCGCGAGCAGGATCCGCATCCACGCAAGCAGTCTCTTGGGCGGCGGCAGTCCCGCCTTCCTGCACCACCGCGAAAGGGTACGCGGGGTGATGTCGAGCACCTGCGCGAGATCCTTCCCCTGTCCGCCATCCGCCACGACAGTCGAGGCAGCGCTCAGGATGGCGCGTGCCGAGGCAGATGTGTAGACGGGTAACGACCCTTCAACGAGCGCCCGCAAGGGCCGACCACGCGCGGCCAGCAGGCGACGGCCGAGCGCGACGGGAGTTGCCTCCTCGCCCAGGTCGAGGACCTGCACGACTCCCCATTGTCCCAGGCGAAGGACATCATCCACACGGTCGGACCGTACGTCGAACGCCGCTGTCACCGTCAGTGACGGGAAGCGATTCATCAGGGACGACAGCTCAATGGAGAGCCCTTCCGGCTCATCGATTCCGTAGTAGGGGTCTACCACGAACAGCGCCGACGCGGGCGCCGCATGGACCTCATCGGCGAGCTCATCCCACGACGATGTGGTCCGCAGTTCGAGCCTCTGGTTCGTCGCCACCGCGCGTAGCCGCTCCTTGAGCCGCTCGTCTTCGTGGAGGACGACCAGGGGACGTGGTACCTTCTGCATATCAGGCTCCGTTCAGGCGATTCTTGTATCGGATACTGCCGACGCTTCGAGGACGGTCGCGGCAAGGCATACCGGCAGCGTCGCGACGGCGCTAGACATGGTCACCCACGGGCTCAGGCCGGTTGCAGCCCACCCATGGCCGACTCAAGATCCTCCACCAGGTGGCGAACCCTCGGCGAACTCCTTCGCGGTTCACCCGGTGCGGCCGTCTCACCACCCTTGGCCGACTCGATGATCTCCGTGGCGGCGAACTCGACCTCGGCCTCACCGCGCTCCGCCGCCAGCCGCCGGGCGTTGAGAGCGGCTTCCATCACTCGCGGTGTGTCGCCAGCGATGATTGCCCCGCGCGCGAGCTTGAGCATCGCGAATGCGTTCGCCTCCGCCGTGGCGGGATCATCAAGCAATCGCTCCGCTTCGCGCCACGCCGTCTCATAGGCCTCCCGCTCACCGGCCGCCGCGGCAGCCTTCACCACGGCCGTCGCCCGCTCCAGACGTTCAAGCGGACGTATGATATCCACTGGCACGCTCGCGATCGTCCTGAGCGCCTCTCTGTAGTGGCCCGAGTCCAGCAGGAAGATCCCGTACTCGTAGACGAGGCACGGCAGCTTCGGGTTTTCGGTACCGGATGCCTCGAGCGCGGCTCTCGTGAATCGATGCGCGTCCGTTGAACTCTGCGTGCGCATCGCGACGACGGCCATCTCCTGGTACGCCGCGCCTATCAAGGGTCGAAGCGAGAACCGCTTCGCCGCCCTCAATCCACGGATCAGGTTCTTCTTCGCCTGCGGGAAGCTCCCTCGCAGGATGGCGACGTTCCCCAACCCGATGTACGACCGCGCGAATTCGTGGCGGTTCTGTGTTCGCCGGGCCCTCGAAACCGCCTGGCGGAACCAGGTCTCCGCGCGCTGGTATTCCGTTCGCGCGCGCGCGAGCCGACCCACCTCATAGGCTGCCTCGGCATCCGTCGGCAGCGCCACAGCCACCGCCTGCAGGAACTCGATCGCCGTTCCCGTCGCTCCACGTGCCTCCGCCCATTCGGCGATCGCCCTGCACCCGCCCGCCACCGAGGCGGACCGCGCGCGTCGCTGAAGAACGGCCGCCGTCTTGGTCAAGGGAGTCCGGATTTCAACTGGCACGCCATCGGCCTCGATCAGCGCGAGCCGACCCGAATGCGCTTCCGGCGAAAACGTGCTCGATCGCTCGTTGTCGGCCACTTCCGCCCACAATCGGATCGAACGGACTGACTTCCAGAGTAAAAGCCCGAGCTCGTTCGGGAACTCCCTGAGAATTACGTCCGAGTCTATCGCTTCCGCCCCGTGCATGATCGGGGGAGGAAGTCGCTGTGGTTGTCTGCGATTGCTCATAGCGCGCCAAGTTTTTGCGAAGTTCGTCGACGGATCCCCAGCACAACGTCGACGTAAACATTTGATACCTGTGCGACCTCGGGAAAGTGCCCCCTGGGTCCCGTTCTCGGGTCGTCCGACGGAACCGTACCGGGACCCGATGAAAGGCGGCGACCGACCACCGAGGTGATCCAGCGAAGGACGGCGTCCACCCATTTCCGCGCTCACCACGATCGAGCGCTTCTGGTCCCGTCGGAGGAGAACATCGACTGCCCGAACCTGTGTATCGGGCTCCGGACACCACCTTATGCAATAAAATGTGCCGGAGACTCCTGGCGCGCCAGACCCCCCGCCGAATAGCGGACTGTTTCCGGGTAATTCACGTGGGATTCGTGATCGTGGGGACCGTGGAGGCTGGTTCCGGATGAGCCCGTCAGGATGCGGATCGCGCGTTCAGGAAACCCTACCCGTGACCGATACATCGGGGTATGCATGAGCCGTCTCCGGCCGCCAGTAGTGGCCACCGGGCCACGCGGCGAAGCGGTTGAGTCGCGGACCGAGGGGCCCGTCCCGAAGGCCCCCCGGTTCGCGAACCCGGGGGAATCAAAATGGAACGAGCGTGACGCTGCAGACAGCACATCCCGAGGGAACGCCCTCCAGACGCCGAACTGACCGGGAACCGAACAGGGGATGGCAGTACGTCCTCGCGATCGCCCTTTCGACCGCCCTTCTCGATTGGGTCTCGAAGGCGATTGTCTCCTCGCGAGTCCCGCTCGAGGGGATGGTGGTCATCGTTGACGAACGGGTGGCGCTCTGGCACGTGCGGAACCCCGCCCTGATTCTGGGCCTCTTCGGCGACCTCGAGTTGGGCACGCGGAAGGTCATCGCCGTGCTGCTCGGAATCGCGACCCTGACCCTTCTCCTGCAGATCATTACCCGTGCGCATCGGCTGCTCCCGCGGCGTCGTCCCTGGGCATGGCTATTCAGTGGTCTTCTGCTCGGCGGAATGCTCGGCAATCTCGGGGAGCGGTCGCTGCATTGGTGGGTTACGGACTTTCTCTCCTTCCGATGGGGCCCGTACTGGTTGCCGCCCGGAAACGTAGCTGACCTCGCGATCGTAACGTCCCTTCCGATCGCGATCCTGGTGATCGTCTTTGAGGTTGAGGCCCGGGCCATGCGCGGGAAAGTCCCGGTGTCGGCGGGAGCCAACCAGGCCACGGAAGACCCGACGACCGGATAGGCGGCAGTGGATCCACGGTCGGCGCTTGCGGCCGGCCGGCGAGGTGTCGCGTGGCGGCACCCCGCGTGGAACGGCTATGTTTGTCGGAGCGCGCAACCGAGTCCGCGCGTCACCACCGCCGCCGGCCATGACGAAGAGCATCTATCTGGATTATGCGGCGACCTCGGCGGTCCGACCGCCCGAGGTGATCGACGCGGTCGTCCACTATCTGACCGATGTCGGGGCCACCCCGGGCCGGTCCGGCCACCAGCGGTCGATCGCCGCCGGCCGCCTGGCCCTGCGATGCAGGCGGAGACTCGCGGAGCTCTTTGGGCTCGAGGGCGATCCGGGCCGCATCGCGTTCCAGTTGAACGCGACGTACGCACTCAACACCGCGATCCTGGGGGTGCTCAACCCGGGTGATCGGGTTGTGCGTACCCGGTACGATCACAACTCCGTTCGCCGACCGGTCGCGGCGCTCGCGCGACTCGGCATCCGTGTAGACCGGATCGATATCGGTCTGCGAGGAGAAATCGACCTTCAACAGATCGATGACCTCCTGCGCGACGACCCACCTCCGCGACTGGTCGTCCTCCCGCATGCGTCCAACGTCACGGGAACGGTACTGCCGGTGCGGGAGATTGCGGATCGCGCGCACGCCGTCGGCTCGCTGGTACTTCTGGACCTTGCTCAAACCGCGGGGCACTACCCCGTTGATCTCGCTGGCCTGGGTGCCGACATGGCGGCGTTCACCGGCCACAAGGGACTTCTCGGCCCGCAGGGGACCGGTGGCCTCTGGGTGCGCGAAGGCGTGCGCGTCCGACCGCTGGCGTTCGGAGGGACGGGCGGTGATTCCCAGCCGGCGGAGATGCCGGATGCGTATCCGGACCACCTCGAGGCGGGGACACAGAACGCGCCGGGAATCGCTGGCCTGATGGCCGGGATCGAGTGGATACTCGCGCACGGTGTGCCCGGTCTGCACAGAAACGAGTCCGGTTTGAAGCGCCGCCTGCTGAAGGGAATCGCTACGGTTCCCGAGATTCGCGTCGTTTCCTCGCGTGAGCCCGGCGGTGTGGGTATCGTGAGTCTCGTGCATGAGCGGGTACCCTCGTCCGAACTGGCCACGATCGTCGAGCGATCTCACGGCATACAGGGTCGGGCCGGACTACATTGCGCGCCCGAGGCCCATGAAATCCTGGGAACTTCCGGTGGCGGCGCGTTCCGGCTGTCCATCGGGTGGGCGACTACCGAGTCCGACGTCGACATCGCCGTCGAGGCGCTTCGGGCGATCCCGGGCCAGTCGGAGTAGTCACCTCGGGCGCCATCCGTACTTTCCCATCCGAGGCTTGCCCTGTTATCCTGCCTTGATCCTCCGCGCAACAGGGTCACCGAGTCCGCGGGACCGACCCGATTGCCGGGCCGGTGACCACCGGGTGACACCCGACCGCGGTATGGACACTCCTGGGGCCCTTTCCGATCACGAACACCCGAACGGCTGGTATGGCGCGGTTACTCGTCGTCGACGATGAAGATGGCATCCGGCATGTGTTGACACAGCTCTTCGACTACGAAGGGCACGAGGTCCGTTCCGCGTCGAGCGGTCCTGAGGCCATCGCCGTGTTCGGCGAGTTCTTCCCCGACCTGACCTTCATGGACGTGAAGATGGCGCGGATGGATGGGCTCGAGGCGCTCAGCCGGATCCGGGAGATCGACCCCCACGCACTGATCGTGATGATCAGCGGCCACGGGACGATCGAAACCGCTGTCGAGGCGACGCGCCGCGGCGCGTACGACTTCCTGGAGAAGCCCCTCG
>CAZUVK010000005.1:0-680 GCA_964623785.1 uncultured Gemmatimonas sp.
TCCGTCACCCAGACCTCGGCCCACCCGCGCCCGTCGGCATCCAGGGTTCGCCTGGCGCCGACCGTGACGCTTCCGCTCGGCGTGAACTTCACGGCGTTCGAGACAAGGTTCAGGAAGATCTGCCGCAGCTGACCCGCCACGCCCGCCACCACCACGGACTCCGACGGGACCAGCTCCACCGTCACGTCCTTCCCGGCCGCCAGCATCTGCCCCATCTCCACGATATCTTCCAGCAGGGGGCAGATCTCAACCGGTGAGCCAACGAGCGCGGTCATGCCCTCCTCACTCCTCGCCAGCGTCAGCAGCCCGTCGACCAGGTGGAGCATCCACTCGGTCTCCTCGATCACGTCACCGAGAGTCTCGCGAAGCTCCTCCGCCGTTCGCTCTCGTGAGAGGGCGACCTGGACGGTCCCCTGGATCGACGTGAGTGGCGTCCGCAGCTCGTGGCTGGCATCGGCGGTGAAGCGGCGCAACGCGTCGACCGCGCGTTCGAGGCGCATCAGCATCCCATTCACCGAGTGCGCGAGGTCGCGCAGATCAGAGGGCGCTTCGGGCTCCGGGACGCGCCGGGAGAGGCCGCCATCCCGCGCATTCGCCACGTATATTTTCCTGTTTTTGCTGGTCGTCCTGCTCAGCCTCGCAAGCCAGGCCGGCGGCCTGCTCCTCGTCCTCGCCCTGCC
>CAZUVK010000005.1:690-10536 GCA_964623785.1 uncultured Gemmatimonas sp.
CGCCGGGAGAGGCCGCCGATGCCGATCTCGCGCGTGGTGTCCACCAATCGCCGCAGCGGATCGAGGAGTCGTTCGAGGATCACGCCGCCGCCGAGCGCCGCGGCGCCCGCCGTGAGTGGGATGAGGAGCAGCGAGATGAGCAGGAAGGATCGGAGCGCGCGACCCTCGACGTCGCCGGCCGGGGTTACCGCGACGGTGAACACCTCGTTCGTCGCGAGGACCGTCTGACGCCGGAGTGACCGGACGGGCTCGCCGTCCGCGTTCGTGTAGGTGACGAACTCCTCGACGGTGTCGATCCTCGGGATCCGCGGCGGGATCGCGACATTCTCGACCGCCTGCGCCGTCTGCCGGAGCGACTCCTCACCCGCGCGGGCCAGCGCTCGCGAAAGAAGAAAGTAGGCGGACGTCGCGAAGAGCCCGAGCGCCACCATCAGCACCAGCGAGTACCAGAGGAGGATCTCCCTCCGCAGCGAGGCGCCCGAAGCGAACCTCACCCGTCCCGCTCCGTCGACCGGATGATGTACCCCACACCCCGCACCGTCTGGATCAGGTCGCGGTCGGGGTCCAGCTTGTTACGAAGTGAGTTGACGAACACGTCGACCACGTTCGTTCCCGGATCGAACCGGATCCCCCAGACATGTTCCATCAGCGTAGCCCGCGTGAGGGGACGATTGACGTTGCGGAGCAGGTACTCGAGCAGCGCGAACTCCTTCGGCGTGAGCGAGACGGGTTCGCCGCCGCGGCGGACCTCGCGCGTGGCCGGGTCCAGCTCCAGGGACCCCGCCCGTAGGACCGGTGGCGCCGACCCGCCAGACCTGCGCAGGAGCGCTCGCAATCGCGCCGTCAACTCCGTAAAGTCGAACGGCTTCGTGAGGTAGTCGTCCGCGCCGGCGTCCAGGCCCTCGATCTTGTCGTCGATCCGGTCGCGCGCGGTGAGTACCAGGATCGGCATAGACCTTCCCGCTTCGCGCAGTTCCCGGACCAGGTCGAGCCCGCTTCGCCCCGGCAGCATCACGTCGACGATCGCGGCGTCGAACTCCTGCTCCATCGCCCGGCGGTACGCATCGTCGCCGTCCGCGACCGAATCCACGGAGTAGCCCTCTTCCGTCAATCCCTTCTTCAGGAAGGCGGCGATCCGCTGGCTGTCTTCAACGACGAGTATTCGCATGGTCGCGAGGTTCGCGAGGTTCGCGGGAGTGGACGAAACGGGCCTTAATTCAACCTTAATCGAGAGCTAATCGCGCGCTAATCGCAATCAGGAACCGCATCGGCGAACCATGGGTAGGACCCCGATAAGACGAGGTGATATCCATTCCGGTTACCCCGTGCGTCCCAGGAGAATATAGGGTATGAAGAGAACCTTCCGCATGATCGCGGTGCCCGCCGCGCTCGCGGCCGGTATCGGCGTGACGGCAACGGCGATGCAGTCCGTCCAGAATCCGGTCGCTCAGCTCGACGCCCAGGCGGTCGACGAGAGCCCCGCGGTCGCCAGCGCCGAAGCGCTCGCGACTTCGTTCCGCACCGCGAGCCGAACCGCGCTCGCGGGAGTCGTGTACGTGCAGGTCGAGGCCGCGCCGCGCCAGGTCAGTCAGCAGCGCGGCCGTGACCCGTTCGAAGGCACGCCTTTCCAGGACTTCTTCGGTGGCTCGCCCTTCTCCGCGCCTTCGCCGCAGCCGCGCAACGGAAGCGGGTCCGGGTTCATCATCAGCCCCGACGGGTACCTGATCACGAATAACCACGTGGTCGAGAACGCCACCCGAGTCACGGTGACGCTCACGGACCGCCGCCAGTTCGACGCGACGGTCGTCGGGCGCGACCCCAACACCGACGTCGCGGTCCTGAAGATCGACGGTGCGAACCTCCCCGTCGTCCGCATCGGCGACTCGGACGCGCTCGAGGTCGGGGACTGGGTCCTCGCGCTCGGTTATCCGCTCTCGCTCGGCGAAACGGTGACGGCCGGGATCGTCAGCGCGAAGGGCAAGAACATCGGCATCATGGCCCAGAACAGCGAGGCCGCCGCCCCGCTCGAGCATTTCATCCAGACCGACGCGGCGATCAACCCGGGGAACTCGGGCGGACCGCTCGTGAACCTGCGCGGTGAAGCGATCGGGATCAACTCGGCGATCGCCTCGCCCACCGGTACCTACTCGGGTTACGGGTTCGCGGTGCCGATCCGCCTCGCCAAGCGCGTCGCGGATGACCTGATCACCTACGGCACCGTCCATCGGCCCCGCCTGGCGGTGCAGATCAAGGATGTCGAGCCCGCGGATATCGAGGTGTTCGGGCTGCCCGGCGCCGATGGCTCGGTGGTGACGGTTGTGCAGGACGGCCCCGCACGGCAGGCCGGGGTCCAGGCCGGCGACGTCATCGTGGCCGTCGACGGCCAGCGGGTCCGCGACACGGGCGACCTGATGGAACGGATCGCCCTCATGAACCCGGGCGATCGCGTCTCCCTCGATATCGTTCGCTACGGGGACCGCCGGAGCATTCAGGTGACGCTCGGCGCGTTCGAGAGCACGCCGGCCGCAACCGCGGCGTCGGCTTCCCAGCCCGAGCGGGACGCGGTGGCGCAGCTCGGCTTCTCGGCCGCGGAACTGTCACCGAACCTCGCCCGGCAGATGGAGATCGACGACGCTGGCGGAGTCGTCATTACGCAGGTCGACCCGAATGGCCCGGCGCCCGGTTCGTTGCAGCGGATCCGGATCCGGAGCATCAACGGCCAGGCGATCCGTTCGATCGACGATGTCCGCGACGCCGCTCGCGGCCTGCGGGCAGGTTCCACGGTGTCGATCCGCGGGCTCACGCCGAACGGTGAGGATACGGTGATCAACTATCGGATCCGGTAGGGGCAGGCGGGTGGTCTACCGGGTGCCGCAGCCGCGGTAGGCACGCCGGGAAACAATCGGAAGACGATCGACAAGGGATCCGTACCATGCCATTCTCGCGAATGGCGGCGTGCGGGTCCCTTGTCTTACAGCCTCCTGTGCCGCCAGGGCCCAAGCACAGCGAACTTTCGCTATGGGACTCTTGACGCGGCGCACAGGCAAGCGCATTCTGCCCGAGGTAGGCGAGGTGATCGATCCGGGCCGACCATACGCCTGGTACCCCGGCAGGTTCGGAACGATTGAAGAGAAGGCCACCCAATTTCCTGGCCCGTTCGCTCCCGCACCTCGGACGGTCGGGGGACGGCCTGTCCGATCCAATCCGAACCTGGGAGAATGAGTCAATGGACCTCTGGAGAAGGCTCAGGATGGCGTGCTTCGGTGCGGTCTTGGCCGCGACGCTCTTGGTGGTTTCGGGCTGTGCTCCCTCTTCCGACGGCTCAACAGCCGCCACGGAGGGGCCCTGGTTTGGCGTGGCCCTCCCCCCCGGATTGACTCCTCATGCATTGCAGGTTGAGTCGGGTCGAGATCCGGCTCCGGCTGTCGTTCCCCCCAGCGAAGCGCGGTTCACGGAATTCGATGGAGATCGGATTCAATCCGATCTGGCTGCGATCGTCGCGATCTCCATCGAGAGCAGGGAGAACCGGGAAGTCGGAGATGGTCAACTGTGGGGTCGCATTACTGGATTCCCCTCTGGCACGAAGGTCATCGAGTGGGCGGCGCGGCAGTTCCGCGACGCGGGGATGGCCGCCGAACTGCAGTCCTTCCGGCAGGGAGCCGACGCCTCGATCTGGCTCCCACTGTCATGGGAAGTTCGCATTCTCGGGAATCCGTCGTTCGGCACGGGAACCGAGGATGTCGTGCTCGAGAGCGCGATGCCCCTCTCGGCGGGCGGTCTTTCAGCGGAGGGTTTGCGAGCGCCGCTCATCTACGTCGGGAACGCGTCGGCCGCGCTCCTGGATCATTTGGACGTCAGCGGCAAGGTGGCGGTCCAACACGGGATTCCGCAGGGACACACCGTCTTCCTCAGACAGAGTATCGGCCCGAGGTCGCAGCTCCTGTTCGATCGCGGAGCGGTGGGCATCCTGACGTTCATCGACCTGCCGGGCAATATGCGGTCGCGAGACATCGGATGCGGCGGCGGCACCTGCTTCAACATCGGCGGCCGCGACGGGCACTTCCTGTTGTCCGTGATGAACGCCATGGCGGAGTCGGGCGTCGCCGATGAGCCCCAGGTCGAGTTGCGTCTCGATTCGCGCTTCCACTCGGGCCTTTCCGGCGAGAACGCGGTTGCCATCGTGAGGGGTGCCTCCCTGCCCGACGAGTACATCATCGTCAACGCTCACTCTGATGGCTGGTTCGACGCCGCCGGTGACAACGGGGATGGATTGGCGGTGCTGGTCGCCCTGGCACGTCACTTCGCCCGGCCGGAGGTCCGGACCGAACGGTCCATCGTATTCGTCGCGGGCGCCGGTCACCATTCGTCCGGACTGAGTGGGCCCGCCAACTTCGTTGCGATGAATCCGGAAATCATCGCGAACACGGTGTTGACGATCAATCTCGAGCACACGTCACAGCGCCATATCACTCCGGCGCGTGAGTACTTCGACGACGGTTACCAGAAATGGGTCATGGATTCGCGCGAATCACCCATCGTCGCCGCCTTCGCGGATGGGCACCCATTCCTGGAGCAGGTCCTGGAGGCCGGAATCCAGCGATATGGCACCAACTTCGTCTCGGACCACAACACCTCCGCCTGCGGGGACTGCGGGAGCTTCCGCCAGACGGGCACCGCCGTGCTTACAACCATGCAGGGCCCTCCGATGTACCATACTACCGGCGAGGTCCTGGAGATGATCTCGACTCCGGGGCTGGAGCGGATGGCCCGGTTCATGGCCTTCTTCATCAAGGAGGTGGATCGGGCTCCCGCCGACGCGATCAATCCGGGGCCGGAGTGAGGACGCAAGCGACGGGCATCTCTTCTTGCGCCTCCATTTGCTCGCCGTTATCGTGACGAAAATTCGCTATGGTCGTTCATTTCGCCAACTCATTTCCGGCGTCGCGCGGAAGGCGCGGAATCCCGGGTTGTGGTTGAGTTGGCCCATCCATCCTCCGAGTCCGGGTAAGCGGGGCGCGAACGCAGGGAGAATCTATTGATGAGAAGTGCTGTAGTCGTTGACGCGGTCCGCACGCCGATCGGCCGGCACGGAGGAGGACTCGCCTCCGTGCGTCCTGACGACCTGGCCGCCGGGGTGATCCGAGCCCTGGTCGACCGGACGATATCGATGAGCCGTGTCGACGACGTAATTATGGGGTGCACGAACCAGGCGGGCGAGGACAATCGGAACGTGGCCCGGATGGCGCTTCTCCGGGCGGGCTTCCCGGTCGATGTGCCCGGTCAGACGGTTAATCGGCTGTGCGGGTCGGGGCTGCAGGCCGTCGCCACCGCGTTCCACGCGATTCGGGCCGGAGAAGGGGATGCCTTCGTAGCCGGCGGTGTCGAGAGCATGTCGCGCGCGCCATACGTGATGCTCAAACCGGATCAGGCGTACGCGCGCGGGAACCCGGAGGTCGCGGACACCGTTCTCGGCTGGCGCTTCCCCAACCCGGCGTTGTCCAGAGACTGGACGGTGAGCCTTGGCATGACCGCCGAGATCCTGGCCGAGGAATTTGGCGTGTCGAGGCGGGAGCAGGACGAGTTCGCGCTTGAGAGCCAACGGAAGGCGGAGCGCGCGCTGGCCGAAAGCGAATTCGCGGACGAACTGGTCGCAGTCGAGGTCCGTGGACGCCGGGGCCAGATGGAATCGGTCGCCGCTGACGAGCATCCGCGTCCCGGGACGACGGTGGAAACGCTCTCCCGACTCGCGCCCGTGTTCCGCGACGGCGGCACCGTGACTGCCGGCAACTCGTCAGGAATCAACGACGGCGCCGCCGCGCTCCTCATCGTATCCGACGATCTCGCTCATTCGGAGGGGCTGATGCCACTGGGTCGGATCGTCGCGTCCGCCGTCGCCGGGGTCGAACCGCACCGGATGGGGATTGGTCCGGTGCCCGCGACCCGGAAGGCGCTCGCCCGCGCGGGAATGACCGCCTCGGACCTGGATCTGATCGAGCTCAACGAAGCGTTCGCGGCCCAGGCGATCCCATGCATGAGGGAACTCAACCTGGACCCCGAACGGACGAACGTGAACGGCGGCGCCATCGCCCTCGGACATCCAGTCGGGTGTTCGGGGGCGCGCATTCTGACGACGCTGTTGCACGCGATGAAGCGACGGGGAGCCGCAGTGGGCCTCGCTACCATGTGCATCGGCGTGGGCCAGGGAATCGCCCTCATCGTCGAGCGGATCTGACCTCTACTCAATGTCCATGACAAGTTCGAACGATCGGCTCGCCGTACTCGGAGCCGGAACGATGGGCCGCGGCATCGCTCAGGTGGCCGCCCAGGCTGGATACCAGGTGTTCCTGTACGACGTCGAAAAGGCCGCGCTGGACCGGGCGATGGACACGGTCCGGGCGAACCTGGAGAAGGCGGTATCGCTCTCCAGGATAGAGCCGGCGGCGATGGACGGGGCGCTCGCGGCGCTTTCTACGACGACCGACCTGGCGGTGGCGGCTTCCGGGGCGGATCTGGTGATCGAGAGCGTGCCGGAGGTGATCGAGTTGAAGAGGGAAGTGCTGCGAGCGGTGGAAACCGTCGTGGACCCGGACGCGCTCCTGGCGACGAACACCTCCTCACTGAGCATTTCCGGGATCGCGACGGCTCTGCGGCGACCGGAGAAATTCATCGGGCTCCATTTCTTCAATCCCGTCAACATCATGAGCCTGGTCGAGGTCGTCGTCGGCGGCGCGACCGGGGTTGAGGTAGTCGAGCAGGCCACGGGCTTCGTCGCCAGGATCGCCAAGGAGCCGATCGTCGTCGCTGATTCACCGGGCTTCGCCTCGTCGAGGTTGGGGGTCATTCTCGGGCTGGAGGCGATGCGGATGCTCGAGCAGGGAGTCGCGTCACCAGTGGATATCGACAAGGCAATGGTTCTGGGCTATCGGCATCCGATGGGTCCGTTGCGGCTTACGGACCTCGTTGGTCTCGACGTTCGCCTGCGGATCGCGGAGTATCTCTTCGAAACACTCGGTTCCGAGGCGTTCCGGCCCCCCGAGATCCTGAAGCGCATGGTGGCGGAGGGTCGGCTGGGGAAAAAGACTGGTGGCGGCTTCTTCGAGTGGGAGGTCTGATGTACGAGTCCATTCGCGTGGAGCGCGAGGGTCCCCTCGCCACGGTGATCCTGCACCGCCCGGAGAAGCGCAACGCACTGAACGGCCAGCTTCGGCGCGAATTGATCGACGCGATTGACGCGATCGCCGTGGATGAAGAGGTGCGCGCCGTCATTCTCACCGGCGCCGGCGACAAGGCGTTCGCGGCGGGGGCCGACGTCGCCGAGTTCGCGGCCCGCTCGGTCGAAGAGCAGCGGGCGGAGGTGGAACGAAAGAGGATCTACGACAGCGTTACCTCGTGCCCCAAGCCGGTCGTCGCGGCGATCCACGGTTACTGTCTGGGCGGCGGGTGCGAGCTCGCGCTGGCGTGTGACATCCGCGTCGCGGACAGCACCGCGCGGTTCGGGCAGCCGGAGGTACGAATCGGGCTCATTCCGGGTGGTGGCGGGACCCAGCGTCTCGTACACCTGGTCGGTCCGGGCCAGGCCTTCCGCATCGCGCTGACCGGCGACATCCTCCCGGCCGAAGAGGCGTATCGCATCGGGCTCGTGGAGTTTCTGACGCCGCCCGGTGAACACCTCGAGACGGCGCGTGCGCTTTGCGAGCGTATCATCCAGTGGAGCCCCAAGGCGATTCAGTTGATCAAACTCGCTGTGCGCGGCGCCTCGGAACTCCCGCTATCGGAGGGGTTGGAGCTGGAGCGGGATCTCTTTCTCGAAGCATTCGGAAGCCACGACGGACGTGAGGGTGTGCAGGCCTTCGTTGAGAAGCGAGCGCCGGTCTTCACCGGTCATTGAGCGACGATATGGACGCAGGTCAACCGTCCACGAAGGAACCCGGGCGTAACCTCGCGCGGCGGGTCGCCAGGGACCCCACGAGTCACTTCGTGCTCCTCGCGGCCGTCCTCTTCCTTGTCTCGGCGGTCGTCGACGCCGTGCGAGGACCGGTTCTGGTCGTCAGCAGGGCGGACCTGGAATGGCGAATCCTCGAGGCCGAGCTCGCGAGCGGTTCATCGCTTACCGCGGAGGATCGCCACCGCATCGAGGAGCAGCTCGTCGAAGAACGGGTGCTGATCGAAGAAGCCCGCCGTCTCGGTCTCGAGGACGACGAGCGTATCAACGACATCCTCGTTCAGAAGATGCTCCACGTCCTCAGCGGCGATGTGATTCAGCCGACGGATGACGAGATCCGGGCGTACTACGCAGAACAGTCCGACCGATACGCTGCGGCAACCTCGGTTTTCGTCGACGAAGTCACCATTCTCGAGCGCGGTCCCGCGACGGAGGAGGTTCCAGCGCGCCTGCGAAAGGGTGTAGACCTGGACGACCTGCGCCGCGAAGGCCTGCGACTCAACATCCGGAGCATGCGAGGGCTGACGATCGCCGACCTGGATCAACTGTTCGGTGGCGAAACCGCCGAGCTCGTGTTCGGGTCCGACCCGGGAACGTGGCTGGGGCCGTTCGACACGCCGCGAGGTGACAACTGGCTCAGGGTTTCGGAACGGTCGGAGGCGTCCGTCGTGCCGCTCGATCAGGTTCGCGACGCGGTTCGACTGGATTGGATCGCCGAGCGGGAGGAGGCCAGGCTCGCGCAAAGGGTACGTGAGCTGAGGGCCCGGTATTCGGTTGAGGTGGTCGGTGAACCGTCAGCCGAACCGTGAACCGGGGGCGACGAACTCCACGCGTCCTTCTGGTTCTCGCGGCGCTGGCCCTGACGGCCGTCGCGTCACCGGCCGCGGCGCACGACGTGGACGTAACGTCGGTCGCCCGGCTGTTTCTGGATCAGGTAGGTCCCACCCGCTACGCCTTATCGGTCGTCGATGCAGGGGCGCCTAGGATTCGCGGCGTGCACGACGTTATCCCTTCGCGCTGCGTCGAATTGCCGGAATCCGGGGCGATCGCGTTTCCGGTGAACGGCTTCGCGTTCGAGTGCGCCTCCGCGCTCGACTCCGACGATGTGCTTCGACTCCCCTGGACACTGGCTGGCGCCGTTGTGATCGCCCGCTGGTCGGACGGCACTGAGGCGTCGGCGTACTTCCGGCGCGCTGGCGGCGGGATCCCGGTCCGTCTCGCCGACCTCCAGGCCGGTCCAGCTTCGATCGGACGGCTCGGGGTGACCTACACGATTCTTGGTGCCGAACACATCCTCTTTGGAATCGATCACCTCCTGTTCGTATGGGGGATCGTCTTGCTCGTGACTGGCGTGGGTTCGCTCGTCAAGACGATCACCGCATTCACGGTCGCCCACAGCGTGACACTCGCCATGGCCGTCCTCGGCTTCGTGCCGATCGACCAGGGTCCCGTGGAGGCTGCGATCGCGCTCTCGATCGTGGTCCTCGCAAGGGAGGTTGCGCGGGGCGACCGCTCCGATGGGTTCCTCATTCAGCGGAGCCCCTGGATCGTCGCGTTCGCGTTTGGCCTGTTGCACGGCCTCGGGTTCGCCGGCGCGCTGGGCGAGATTGGCCTGCCACGACCGGACATCCCCCTGGCGCTACTGTTCTTCAACGTGGGGGTCGAAGCAGGACAGCTCCTTTTCGTCGGCTGTCTTCTAGTGGCCGGCGTCGCCCTGCGACGGGTTCTCCGTCACGGCGTTTCGGGTCACCCGGCTCCCAACCTGAGGCCAGCCCTCGGCTACGGCCTCGGGGCCGTGGCCATGTTCTGGTTCATCGAGCGGATCCCCGCGATCTGGCTGGGCTGAGCCCGACCAGCCTGACCGCGTCCGTCATTCGCGGATATTTACGCCCAACGAAAATTCG
>CAZUVK010000005.1:10546-18369 GCA_964623785.1 uncultured Gemmatimonas sp.
CGGATGGTTTTGTTCCCGCGTAGCTTGCCGCAAGCCATCGCAACCCGCTACCCCTCACCGCAAACGGCATGTTGGACCGACTTGACGCCGCGACGATTCGTTCGTTGGTAGAGCCGAAGTCAGTCGCCATCATCGGCGCTTCCGACGATCCACGTCGCATCGGTGGTCGTCCACTCGACTACATGCTGCGCGCGGGATACACGGGTCCGATCTGGCCGGTGAACCGGAACCGCTCGACGGTGCAGGGCCTGCCCGCGTTCGATTCGATCGGCGTTCTTCCCGAGATTCCCGATGCATGTATCATCGCGGTCTCGGCGGAACAGGTTCCGGGTGCGATCACCGCCTGCGCGGACAAGGGCGTCAGGGGCGTCGTGGTGTTCTCGTCCGGGTTCGCGGAAACCGGAGTCGATGGTCAGGCGGCGCAGGATGAGATCCGACGGGTGGTTCGCCGCTCCAGGATCCGGCTCCTGGGGCCGAACTGTCTTGGCGTGTTCAACTCGCGCAGCAACTGGATCGGAACGTTCTCGTCGCCGGTGGACCACCGGCTGCCGAAGCCCGGTCCCGTTTCGATCGCCAGCCAGTCGGGTGCCGTGGGGAGTCAGATATTCGAATTGATCCGGTTGCGCGGGATCGATACGGGCATCTGGATCACGACCGGAAATGAGGCGGACGTCGACCTTGCCGACTGCATCGCGTATCTGGCCCGCGACCCGGAGACGAGGGTGATCGTGGCCTACGCAGAGGGGCTCCGGGATGGGGCCGCGATGCGGGCGGCCCTCGCCGACGCCGCCAGCGCGAACAAGCCGGTGATCTTCATGAAAGTGGGTCGCTCGGCCGTTGGCGCCGTCGCGGCGGCGTCTCACACGGCGGCGCTGGCCGGAAGCGACCGGATCTATGACGCGCTGTTCGCGCAGTATGGTGTGCTTCGCGTCCACACGACCGATCAGCTGGTCGACGCTGCCTACGCCGCCTCGCAGGGGTTCTTCCCGTCCGGGAATCGCCTGGGGATTCTGACGATATCCGGCGGCGTCGGGGTTCTTATGGCCGACTCCGCGGAGGAATATGGATTGGAGGTGCCGCCGCTTCCGGACCCGGCTCAGGCGCACCTCAAGCAACTCGTACCCTATGCCGCGGTCCGCAACCCGGTGGATATCACGGCGCAGGCGTTCAATGATCTCGGTCTTATCAGCACGAACCTGCGCGTGATGCTGGAGAGCGGCGACTATGATGTCGTCGTCGCGTACTTCACGATGCTGGCGGCTACCAGGGCTGTCGCCGAGGACCTGATTGCCGCCCTTCGGGACATTCGCGTACGCTTCCCCAGGACCCCGATCGTTCTGTCCCTGATCGCCCCGATCGAGATCCGTCAATACTACGAAGAGGGCGGCTTTCTCGTCTTCGAGGATCCGACCCGGGCGGTGGCCGCCGCCTCCATGCTGACCCGGTTCGGGCGATTTTTCGGACGGACCGATTCACCCCCGCCGCGTGTTCCGGACGGCGCGCGAGAGATTCCGGAGTTGCCGCTTTCCGAGTCCGAAGCCATGGACGTCCTGTCGTCGTGGGGCGTGTCCTGTGTCGGTCACCGGCTGGCTCGTACGGAGGCGCAGGCGGTCGAAGCGGCCGCCTCGTTCGGGTCGGATGTCGTCCTGAAGGTGGCGTCGGCGGACATCCTTCATAAGACGGAAGTCGCCGGTGTCCTGCTCGGTGTTCGTGGGGACGACGCCATTCGCAACGGCTTCAGCCAGTTGATCGATCGGGTGTCGCGGGCTCGTCCGTCCGCCAGGATCGATGGCGTGCTGGTCGCCGAGCAGGTGAGCGATGGGATCGAGGCCATGGTTGGCGTCGTCACAGACCCGGTCTTCGGGCCGGCCGTCATGTTGGGACTTGGCGGTACGCTCGTGGAACTACTAAACGACGTGACCTTCCGTCTCGCGCCGTTCGGGAAGGACGAAGCGGCCCGGATGATCGCGGACCTTCGATTCGCGCGAATCTTCGACGGCCAGCGCGGTGCCCCCGAGGCCGACGTGGACGCCCTGGCGGAGTTGCTCTCGCGCGTGTCCGTGCTCGCGGAGTCCCAGGCGGATCGGATCGCGAGCATCGACCTGAACCCTGTGCGCGTTCGGGCGAAAGGATCCGGCGTGGTCGCGCTGGACGCCGTCATCGTTCCGGCAACGCCCGGCTACGCGGCCTCATGAGGGAGCAGCGATTTCGAACACGGATTACGGAGCTCTTCGGCATCCGACACCCGATCCTCGCGGGCGGCTTGATGTGGCTGGCCGACGCGAACTACGTCGCCGCAGCGGTCAACGCCGGAGGAATGGGCTTCATCACGGCTAGGTCGTTCTCCGATCCTGATCAATTCGCGGCCGAGCTTGATCGGGCATGGACGTACACCGCGGGGCGGCCATTCGGCGTCAACATCCACCTTTCGGTCCGCCCGGAAGCGAACCGCGACATCCCGGCGCTTCTCGAAGTCGCGCTCGACCGTGGGGTCAGATACTTCGAGACCTCGGGAAAGACCCCGGCGGAGCTGATCAATCGGATGAAGCGGGAGGGCAGCATCGTGCTGCACAAGGTGAGTGACGTCCGCCATGCCGAGTCGGCGGCTCGCAAACTTCCAATCGACGCGATAGCCGTCGTGGGTTCGGAGTGTGGCGGCCACCCGGGCCTCAACCTCGTCGGAACGATGGTTCAGGCCGCTCTCGCCGCGCGACGCGTCGATTACCCGCTGGTCGTCGGTGGCGGGATCGGCACTGGCGCGCAACTGGCCGCCTGTCTGGCCATGGGCGCCGACGCGGTCCTCATCGGCACGCGTTTCCTGGTCGCCCAGGAGATCTGGTCGAGTCCCGCGATCAAGCAGCGGCTGATTGAGAGCCGCGAAACGGACACGAGACTCGTCCTCTCCAGCATGAAGAACACCTACCGCTGTCTCGACAACGAGACCTCGCGCGCCGTAGCCGGGCTCGAGGCTTCCGGGGTCACCGATTTCGAGCCGTACCGAGCCCTGGTGGCCGGCACGCTCCAGCGTGAGGCCTACGAATCGGGCGATCCGGAGCTCGGCATCCTGTCAATGGGACAGGCATGCGTCTTCGCCGAATCCGTCGAACCCCTCGAAGCGATTGTCGACCGTCTGATCGACGAGGCCGTCACGTCGCGCGACCGCCTCGCCTCGACCGCTCCGGGCCCCGTGGCGAATCTCCCGCAGCTTGATGCAGCGAATATTCGCTAACAGCG
Source organism: uncultured Gemmatimonas sp. (assembly GCA_964623785.1). Taxonomy (GTDB): domain Bacteria; phylum Gemmatimonadota; class Gemmatimonadetes; order Longimicrobiales; family Longimicrobiaceae; genus WHSP01. The sequence continues at coordinate 13,781 of CAZUVK010000005.1, forward strand.
TTGACACGCTTGCGGGCGAAATGTATACTGCGCTCGTGCCGGCCTGTGAGTTTCCCAATCGAGTCCGCACGCAGACGACTGGAGCACTCGTTTGCGGTCAGGTGCGCCCCGAGGTGCACCGCATATCTCGCCCGCTCGCCAATCTCAAGCTTCGGGAGGCCCAATGTGGTCAGCAGCGATTTGTTCGTCGACACGCCTGATCCAACCTAAGCGGGTTTGGAGGGCTATCTGCTTCGCCGCGCTGACGGTGGGGGCGTTGGGATCCGCTGCTCCATTGGATGCGCAGGATCGCGGCACGGTGACTGGAAGGGTAACTGACGGGACTTCGGGAGCTCCGATAGCGCAGGTTCAGGTTTACATCCCGGGGCTCTCGCTCGGAACTCTGACGCGTACGGATGGCCAGTTCCTGATTCCGAACGTGCCGGCGGGAACGTACACCCTTCGCGCCGAGCGAATCGGGATGCAGCCATCGGAGCGTGAAGTCACGGTGGCCGCTGGCGGAACGATCGATGTGATGTTCCAGCTTCAGAACCAGGCGCTGGGTCTCAATGAGATCGTGGTGACGGGCACGCCAGGCGCGTCGCGGAGGCGGGAGATCGGCAACACGATCAACCAGGTTTCCACGGATGAGCGCCTGGTTCTGCCACAGATGGCCAGTCAACTCCTTCAGGCGGCGGCGCCCGGCGTGGACGTCATGACCAACGGGGGTGATATCGGCCAGGGTTCCCGGATCACCTTGCGGGGTAACGCATCGATCGCGACCTCGAATACCCCGATTATTTATGTCGATGGCATCCGCATGAAGAGCGATGGGTTCGAAGACACGCACGGATTGCGGAGCGCCCATGTGACGGCAAGTCCTCTGGACTTGCTCAATCCCAATGACATCGAACGGATCGAGGTGATCAAGGGCTCCGCGGCGACAACGCTCTACGGGACGGAGGCAGCCGCCGGCGTGATCCAGGTATTCACGCGCCGCGGTTCATCCGGAGCGGCGATCTGGACGCTCGAGGCGACCGGCGGGACGACCTGGTCGACAAAGTTCGGTATCGAGCCGGAGCCGTACTTCTTCATGGACGACTTCCTCCGGCGCGGGTACGGCCAGACGTTCAGTGGTTCGGTGCGCGGCGGTGGATCGAACCTCCAGTACTTCCTTTCGGGCTTGCGGGAACAAGCGACCGGCATCATGCCGCTCGATGAGTTGGGTCGATACGTAGTTCGCGGGAACTTTACGTTCACGCCGGCCACCGACCTGCTCTTCCAGTGGAACAGTTCATACTCGAGATCGAGCCTGCAGAACACGCCGACTGGTCGAAATTCTCATGGCATCACCCAGAACGCGTTCCGCCAGTCCGGGAACTACTTCAGTGACGGTCACCCCGACGTTGTCGGGCAGAATCTCGACTGGGACATCTTCCAAGACCTCGAGAGAATGACGTCCGGTGGCTCCGTCACCTTTACGCCGGCGGAGAGGTTCACCAGCAAGCTGACGATTGGCTACGACTACAGTCTGCAAGAGGCGAGAGACGTTCGTCCCTTCGGGTTCGCCTTGTTGCCGACGGGGAACGTATTCAATCGAACGTGGCAGCAGCGCCTGCTGAGTTTCGAGCAGGTCAGCACGATCGACTTCGATCTTGGCGGGATAGGGTCCAGCTTCTCGTTCGGCGCGCAGGCCGTGGGTGACGACCGACGGTGGCTGGAGGGTGAGGGAGAGGGAATTCCTGGACTCGGGAAGAACGCGACCGTGAGCTCGGCGGCGCAGAGATCGTCGGGGGAGGGTCGCGAGAAGGTTTGGAACGTCGGCGGCTTTGCGCAGAACGTCTTCAATGTCGGCGAGAAGTACTTCATCACGGTCGGCGCGCGGGTCGATGGCAATAGCACCTTCGGTGACGACTTCGGCCTCCAGTTCTACCCGAAGCTCTCGGGGACCTGGATTCTTTCCGATGAAGACTTTTGGCGGGGCGAGTGGGGCGAGTTGAAGCTCCGCGCAGCGTACGGTGCGTCTGGTCGCGCTCCGGACGCCTTCGCCGCGACGAGGACCTGGCTTCCTCAGGGCTGGATGGGTACTTCGGCATTCCTGCCGGGCAATTTCGGAAGCGGCAACCTGGGTCCCGAGGTTACGCACGAGATCGAAGTAGGCTTCGACGGCTCCTGGCTGGAGGGTCGCCTCGGCGGCAGCCTCAGCTACTTCCGCCAGAAAACGGTCGATGCACTGATAAACGTTCCGGGCATCCCCTCGACCGGGTTCAGTACCGCCCAATTGCAAAACGTCGGTGAGATCCTGAACTGGGGAACGGAGGCCACGGTCGATCTCAGCGTGATCCAACGGCCGAGCTGGGGCTGGGATCTCGGTCTCAACGTGATGACGAACCAGTCCAAGGCGGTGGATCTGGGTGGTCGTGAGGAATTCTCGGCGCTCATGGGCACCGTGAAGGTCGGATATCCCGTTCCGATCATCGTCGGGCGGCGCGTCGTGAATCCCGATGAAATCGCTGACCCGATCATCGAGGAGGGGCACATCTACGGGCAGATGATGCCAACGTTGACGTCGAGCGTTTCGACGACGGTGCGAATGCCCTACGGAATCGCGCTCTCTGCGCGCGGCGAGTACCGTGGCGGACATGTTAGAAACATCGCCACCATCGATGTCGCTCGACAGGCGCCGGCGATGTACTGCAATCCGTACTATGTCGATGTCTACCAACGGTACGAGACCGGCTGGGTCGCGAGGCTTAAGGACGATACTCCGGCCATCTGGCGAGCCCGATGCGATCCGACACTGTTCAACAACAGCTACTATCAGTTTCCGTCGGATTTCTTCCGGCTGCGAGAGGTAACCCTGCAGGTTCCGGTCGACTATCTCATGCCGGGCAGCATCAGCAGCGCCGTGATGACCTTCTCGCTCAACAACGCGTTTCTCTGGACCAAACTACCTTGGTGGGACCCCGAGACGCTGCCGCAGGCGGGTGGTGTTAACGCGGTCGGTTTCGGCCAGGACCAGGACGAAAAGGTTCCAGGCGGTAGCTCCTTTCAGGCATCTCTGAGGGTGACGTTCTGATGTCTGCCCAACCGCAATCGAGAAGCACGCGACCAATACACGGGAACACTATGTCCAGCCAAGAGATTTCGAGAGGCACGAGCACCGGCGGTGGGATCGGGCGGCTAGGGATGTCGATGACCACATTCGCGATCGTCGCGGTCCCGATCCTCGTCGCGGGATGCGATATCACCAATCCGGGTCCGGTACAGAATGAGTTTCTCCTGGAGCAGGCGTCGCATCCCGCGCTGGTTCACGGCGGTGGCAAGGCGCTCGTGCAGGCCCTGAACCCGATCGTACTGACGACCGCGTACCTCTCCCGGGAGGTCTTCCCGACGGGCACGATCGGGCCTGGTTCGCCGGGAGCCCAGGTTCTGCAACGGGCTCTCATCGACGATGGATCAACGGCCGGGTCATGGAACGCGCTCCATACGGCCCGCTACGTCGCCGAGCATGGGATCAGCATTCTGACCGACGGCGATGGGGATCCGGCATTGATCGCGCAGGCCCGAGTGTACGCGGGCTTTGCCAATAAGATCCTTGGAGAGACCTTCTGTCAGGTGACATTCGACGGGGGCCCCATCGAACCCCCCTCGGCCGCGCTTCAGCGGGCCGAGCAGCACTTCACGGCGGCGATCGAAACCTCTTCGGGCAACCTGCAATTGCAGGCTCGCGCCGGTCGCGCTCAAACGCGGGCAGCGCTGGGCGAATGGGCCGCCGCCGCGGCAGATGCCGCCTCGGTGCCGATCGACTTTAGCGGCGGAACGATACCAACGGACGGAATCGTCGGCGCTGCGGGCGTGCAGAACAACACGTGGATGGTCGTCGCGGCGGTTCCGTATCGCGGACATACGATTCGGTTTACCTTCTTCGACGAATACTTCACCGAAACCGGTGATCCACGCGCCGCCTGGGAGAGCGTTCCCGCTTTCCAATTCGGAAATTCCCAGTTGCAGGGGTACGGACCCGTGCCATTTACCCGGCAGAAGGCGAAGAACAACGCGCCCGGTGCCCCCTACCGCCTGACCAGCGGCCACGAGATGCGCCTCATCGAGGCAGAGGCGATCCTGCATCAGACCCCGGGGAATTGGCCCGCGGCCCTCGCACTGATCAACGCGGTACGGACCCGGGTGACGACGGCGGGTGGCGAGCCACTCGCGCCTTACACGGCGTCCTCGCTCGCCGAAACCTGGTCGGCTCTGATGACGGAGCGCCGGATCGAGCTCTGGCAGGAGGGCAAACGGATGGCGGACCTGCGTCGGTGGACAGAGGAGGGGGTTCCGGGCGTCGACAGTCAGTTCCCCGACTGGCGGCCGTATTCGCCTGGGTTCTTCGCTGAGGTGCCGTCCCGATGCTTTCCGATTCCGCAGAGCGAGCAGCGACAGAATCCGCACATCGAAGAGGGCGAATGCATCGGATGTGGCGTGCAGTTCGGTAGTGGGCAGAGTGGTTGAACGGAGTTGAACGATGTCGCGTCCAACCGTCCTTCTTCACTGACGGTCGGACGCGGTCGCGACACATTGTCCCCTCCACGTCTGAGCAACCGTGGAGG
>CAZUVK010000005.1:18379-34720 GCA_964623785.1 uncultured Gemmatimonas sp.
GGGCGCAGATCACACCGCACGGAGTTCGCCTGATGACACTGCTAATTCGATCCTGCCTAGCCGATCGCGGGGCGCCTCTGCTGCTCGCCGTCATTCTGGCCGCCCTTTGTGGTGCCTCACGATTGGAAGCTCAATCGGGCGTCGATCCGGAACTGGCAACGAGCGTCCAGGATGGTTTCACCATCGCGGTGGTTGGAGACGTTATCGTCGCCCATTCGTTGGAGCACATGATGGCTGATCCGGGCTTCGCCGAAGTCGTCGAACTCCTGCGAAGCGCCGACGTCACGACCGGAAATCTGGAAGGACACATCGTGGACGGCCGAACGCTCCGTTCCACGGCGGGAACCGGATTCGCGGGCGAGCCAAGTGCCGCCGAGTGGCTTCGTTCCGCCGGCTTCGACCTTCTCCAGCGCGCCAATAATCACGCGAATGACATGGGTCCGGAGGGGGTGGCCGAAACCAGTCAGCATCTGGACCGAATCGGCATCCAGTACGCCGGGGTCGGCGACACCTATGCGGCCGCGCGAGCCGCCCGTTTCTACTCGAGCCCGAACGGTCGCGTCGGCATGGTCGCGCTGTTCGCGAGCGACAGTCCGGGCTCGAACGCGGCGGCGCCAGGAGTAGGCGAGTGGACGGGGCGCGGCGGCATCAACGTTCTGCAGGTCAATCGTTCCTTCATGGTTCCGGAGGACCGATGGCACATGGTCAAGACGCTCCGAGACGACTTTCCCAACGGGACCAGTCATTACGCGCGCGGCGCGAATGCCGACGATCACATCAGTTTGATCGGGAACAGTTTCAGGCGGGCGCCAGCGGGCACGAAGGAGCCGTACTATTCCTTTCAGATGAACCAACAGCACTTCAGGGATGTGATCGCGGCCGTCCGGGAAGGCAAGATGAGATCGGATTTCGTCACGCTCGCCATACACTCGCACCACTTCCGTGACACGAAGGGTGGGTACCGCGGCCCCGGGATTCCGGAAGCTGAGCATCTGGATACGAACTCCAGTGTTCCTGACTTCCACGAGGAGCTCGCGAGAGCCGTGATCGACAACGGGGCCGATCTGTATCAGGGTACAGGGGTCCATGCGCTGCGCGGGATCGAGATCTACAAGGGCCGACCCATCTACTACGGACTCGGGGAGTTCGTCCGGCAGATGGATGTGATCGGCATTTCCGGACGTCGACCGGGCGGTACGCTGACTCGAAGCGACTGCGATGGATGCCCGCACCCCGTGAAGTACGAGTCTGTCGTCGCGATCAACCGATTCGAAGGAGGAAAGCTCGCGGAAATCCGGCTGTATCCGGTGGAACTTCGAAATGAGAGCGAGAGGATGGCCCATCGCGGTATTCCCCGGACCGCTCCGCCGGCCGTAGCCCGCACCATTCTGACCCGGCTCCAGGAGCTATCCGCTCCGTATGGAACGCGAATCGAAATCCAGGGCAATGTCGGCGTCATTCGGCCCTAGGTGAATGGCGGTGCCGTGCTCGCGACCTAGCCACGTCTCTCCCTGTCAGTCCGTTTGAGCGTGGCATTTCGCCGCGGCCCGCCGACCCGGGGTCAGGCCGCCCCGTGCCCGCGAAGGATCCCTTACCCGATGCCGAGCGCGACACGATCTCGATGACACAGATCCCAGTACGTTACGAGGAAGCTCGACAGGCAACCCTCTTCGAAGTGGTCCTCAGGGACCGGCGATGGACGCTCCCGGTCGTCATCGCGTTCACGTGTAGCGCGCTCGCTGTCGCTCTGGCGCTCTTTCATCTCCTCGTCGCGGCATACGGGACGCCCGAGACACGGTCGTTTCGCAGTACGCACCTCGCGGTCATGCTGGTGCTGGCGTTCCTGCTCAACCCGCTCTTCCGTCGCTCGATGTGGGAACCGCTGCGTTCCGGCAAGCGACGCGACTTCCTGCGGATTGCCGGTTTCGCCATCGACATGGGCCTGGTTTCGCTCTGTCTGTATATCCAGGCGTATACGCTCTACGACATCGGCGGCTTTCTGACTCGCGCCGGGAATCTGACCCAGCAGGACCTCTGGCTCGGGACGGCGATGGTGTTGCTCGTCCTCGAAGCCACGAGGCGGGTCGTGGGGCCTGCGATGGTCGCGGTGACCGCGTTCTTCATCGTGCAGTCGCTCTACTCCGACTACTTCGTCGGCGTCTTCTTCGGTCCGCCGACTTCGTTCGAGAAGTACATCGATGTGATCTTCATGCGACCCGACGGGATCTACGGGATCCCGCTGATGGTCGTCGCCACGTACATCATCCTGTTCATCATCTTCGGCGCCCTCCTCATCCGGTCGGGGGCGGGCAAATTCTTCATCGATCTGGCGGTCGCGCTGACGGGGCGACTCAATGGAGGACCCGCCAAGGCATCAGTCGTTTCGAGTGCGCTGATGGGAACCGTCTCGGGCTCGGCCGTGGCCAACGTGGTGACGACCGGAAGCTTCACCATACCCATGATGAAATCCCTTGGGTACCGTGCCCGGTTCGCGGCGGCCGTGGAGGCTTGCGCTTCGTCCGGGGGACAGATCACCCCGCCGATCCTGGGGGCCGCCGCATTCATCATCGCCGAGTTCATGCAGGTGAGTTACCTGACCGTTGTGCTTGCCGCGACCGTTCCCGCGTTTCTCTACTTCGCGACCGTGTACTTCATGGTCGATTGCGAAGCCAGCAAGTACGGAATCGGGCAGATTCCGGCCAACATGATTCCCCGGTTCAAGGAAGTAATGAGGGGCGGGTGGCACCTCCTCTTCTCCCTTGTCGTCCTGCTCGCGCTCATGATGCTCGGATATACGGCCATGATGGCGGCATTCTGGTCGATCATCATGCTGTTCGGGCTTAGTTTCATCAGCGGTTCGACGAGAGTCACCCCCGTCGACGTTCTTGCCGCGCTCGAGACGGGAGTTCGGAACACGGTGCCCGTGACGATCGCTTGTGCATGCGCTGGAATCATCATCGGCTCGGTGTTCGCTTCGGGCGTGGGTCTGGAGTTCACCCAATCCGTGATCGACCTGTCGGGCGGCAATCTCGTCGTCCTGCTGTTCCTCACGGCGGCCGCGTCCATCGTTCTCGGCATGGGGCTGACGACGACGGCGGTCTACATCACGCTGGCGACTCTGATCATCCCGTCCCTCGTGCAGATGGGAGTCGTTCCGATCGCGGCTCACATGTTCGCGTTCTACTTCGGCGTGGTGTCGACGATCACCCCGCCCGTGGCGCTGGCATCCTTTGCGGCCGCTGGGATCGCCGGCTCTCCGCCAATGGCGACGGCGGTCGAGTCGGCGCGGGTGGGTGTGGCGAAGTACCTGGTTCCATTCATATTCGTCTACAATCCGAGCCTTCTCTTCGTCGGACCCCTCTGGTTGACCGCCTTCTCGACCACTACGGCACTGGTTGGAGTCTGGGGATTGTCGGTCGCGATTCAGGGATGGTTGCACGGTGCGCTCGGAATCCCGACGCGGCTCGCGCTGTTCGGGGCATCCGTCCTCCTGCTGTATCCGCCTCAATTCCCGTTGATCGGGGTCTCGGGATATGTCCTCACGGTTATGGGAGCCGCGGCGCTCGTTGGGCTGACGCTGCACCGACGATCCACCCGGCGGGACCCAGCCCTACTGATTGCGGAGTGAGGGATGAAGATCAGAGAGATCGTACTCGGAAGGTGGCAGCATTGGGTTCTGCTCATGTTCGTTGCGGCCGCGCTCTACATCATGGGTGACATTTCCTTGCACATGCGACGGTTCGCGGTATTCACCGTCGTTCTTCCAGGGATCGTCGGCACAGTCATGGCGCTGATCGTCTGGCAGTATCGTCCGCATCACGTTGTGACCAGGGACCCGTTCGACGATACGTCTCTACCACATCAGGCGAAGGAAGTGGATGAGGTGTAGTCGAGTCGAGCCGCGAAGCGGGGCGACCCCTCGCGACGATGAGCGGGTCCGCGGACAACCGGATCGAGAAGCAGCGTGAGTTACGATACGATCATCGTCACCCGGGACGAGGCGATCGCGACGCTATTTCTCGATCGGCCGGACAAACGAAACGCGCTGAACGCGACGATGCGGGCCGAGATCGTCGATGCACTCGATTTTCTCGCGGAGGACGTTGGTGTGCGGGCGGTGATCCTGACGGGTTCCGGAGATGAGTCATTCGTCGCCGGTGCCGACATCACGGAGTTCGCCATGCGCTCCTTGGAGGAGCAGCGTGAGCACACGCACGGGCGACGGGTCTACGAAGTCGTTGCGGAATTTCCCAAGCCGACGATCGCGGCCGTTCATGGGTACTGTCTTGGGGGAGGGGCGGAGCTGGCGCTTGCCTGCGACATTCGCGTCGCGTCCCGGTCCGCGCGCTTCGGGCAGGCGGAGATCCGTGTCGGTCTGATCCCCGGCGCGGGTGGGACACAGAGGACGACGCGGCTCGTCGGGAATGGCCAAACGCTACGAATCGCGCTGACAGGGGGGCTGATCGACGGCGCGGAGGCATACCGAACCGGCCTCGTGGAGTTTCTGGTAGAGGACGGCGATCACCTTAAGACGGCCAGGGACCTCGCGGCCCGGATGGTTCGGCGGAGCCCGTCGTCCCTTGGTCTGATCAAGCGGACGGTGCTAGCGTCGATGGAAACACCGCTTCATGGATCCTGACCTCCGCCGGTCCTCAATTCCGTCGAGGCCGATGGAACCACCGCCAATGAGACTGCACGTGAACCGAAGATCACTGATATCGCTTACAACAGTCTGCCTCGTCGCCTGCACCGTTCTCACCGGATGCTATGAGTTCGTGGAGGCTCCGGGCACTCGGCTCCCGCCAGGTGAGGGAGTCCGCGTGTATCTGACGCGTGCGGGGGCGGATGTGGAACGGCTCGAGGCGGCGGGAATTCCCATCCAGTCGGGACTCGCCCTGGATGGAACGATCGCCAGCTGGGATGATGAGCGTTTGTTGCTCCGCGTCCCGACCGCTACACGGCAGGTAGGCGCGTACCAGTCGCGAATCTCCCTGGAGGTCCCCGTGATCGCAAGCGATATCGTGCGCGTCGAACACCGCCAACTGAATCGCTTCAGGACGGCGCTCGCGGCCGCCGGTACGCTGGGCGCAGCCGCGATGATGGTTGCGGCGATCATGAGCGACGCGCAGTCTCCGGAGCCCCCGTTCCCCGGCGACCCGGGCGACGGCGACGAGGCCCGGCTGCCGCTGATCCGTTGGACGATCCCGATGGGCCCTCGGTTCGAATGATTGTTCGACACAGAGTGGCCTTAGACCTCCTGACCATGAGGGCTGGACAAGGGCCCCCCGTTGCGCGAAATTGACGGCGTCCGCGCATTTTCGCGGACCGCGCTCGTTTTCATGCGCGCGACTCCGCTTCGGAGGAGCTAGGTAGATGACTGTAACTCCGGAAATCCTCCGGTTCATTCTTGCTTTCAAGATGAGGACGTTCCGTCGACAGCACGGAATGTCCCTCACGGAGATTGCGCAGAAATCCGGGATGTCGGTCTCCTATCTCAGCGAGATCGAGAATGGACGCAAATTCCCCAAGACGGAGAAGCTGATCCAGCTTGCGGATAGCCTGGGGATCGGCTACGAAGAGCTTGTCTCACCGCGACTTACCGGTGACCTGGACGCGATGGGCGCACTGTTCAGGTCAGACTTTCTCGCTCGTTTTCCGTTCGACCTGTTCGGTGTCGAAACCGGCGACCTGCTCGGGATCATCCCGGACAACCCGTCGATCGCGACGGCATTCGTCGAGACGCTTCTCGAAATCGGGCAGTCCAGCGACATGCAGATGGACCAGTCGCTCTTCACGGCGCTCTGCGCATACCAGCGTCTCAACTCGAACTACTTCCCGGACCTCGAGGCTGCGGCTACCTCGTATCGTCGGTCTCACGAATGGGCGCCGACCGAGGTCGCGGAATCGGACCTACGCGCAATCCTCGAGACCGAGCACGGATACACGATCGACGAAACCACCCTGGGCGGGATCGAGGCCCTGGCGAATCGCCGGTCGGTCCACATCGACGGCAATTCTCCACGACTGCTCCTCAATCCCAACCTCGCCCCGTCACAGCGAACGTTCGCCTTCGCTCGAGAGATCGCGTTCCTCGAACTCGGTCTGGGAAAGCTTCGGTCGTCGACCTGGCCGGCCATCAGAATCGACTCATTTGAGGAGATGGTCGCAAACTTCAAGGCGTCCTACTACGCTGGCGCCTTACTCGTCGATGGTGACGCTTTCACGGAGGCCGTGGCGCGATTCCTGTCGATGGATCGGTGGAGTCCGGAGGCGTATACCGACCTAATGTCGGAATTCAACTCCTCGGCCGCGATGATCGCGCACCGACTCATCCAGATCCTTCCGGGACGCTTCGATCTTGGTCGAATGTACGTGATGCGGTTCCACAGTCGCGTGGGATCGAATCGGTACGAGATGAAGAAGCTGCTGAACATGACCGGAACGGGGGTCCCGCGCTCCGTGGGTGTTACAGAGCACTACTGTTCCCGCTGGGCCACGACGCGGCTGATTCAGAATGTCGAGGGTCGCTGGTGGAATGGTTCCTCCGTGGCCTATCCCCTCATTTCGGCCCAGCGCGCGCACTTCGTTCCCGAGGACGTCGAGTTCTTCGTGATCTCCGCGGCTCAGCCGCTCGAAGAGAGCGGCGATACCGTGTCGTGTGTGACCCTCGGCTTTCTCGTCGACGAGGACTTCAAGAAGAAAGCCCGGTTCTGGAACGATCCCGAGGTACGATCGCAACCGGTCGGGCTCACCTGTGAACGCTGCCCGATCCCGCTGGAGGATTGCGAGGCGCGGAGAACCCGTCCGACGCTTCTGGAACGGGATCAGATGCAACGCCGACAGTTGGAAGGCCTGCGGCTACTTCAGCAGGAGCTGGTCCCTTCCTCGTAGCAGCGAAAATTCGCTGACTTTCTTGACTACACGCCCCCCGGTCCCTAGTATGGGCTTGGGGGCGTGCCGCATATCCCGCCACTTTCTTCCTTGCCAGTCAGACTGGCTCCAGCGTCAAGGGGCACACGCGTATGGTTCTCACACGGGCTATCGTTCGTCACGCGAGCCTGATCGGGCTTCTCGCCGCCGTGGCGATCCCGACGAGGGGTGAATCCCAGTCGAATGAAGAGGGTCCCTGGTTTGGTGTGATGCTCCCGCCCCCTCGTGGGGCACCGCCGACGATCGCAATCGGAACGCGAGGGCCTGCGCCAGCACCCGTGCCGGCGGGTGAGGAGGGTTACGTTCACCTGCAGGCTTCAAGAATCTGGGAGGACCTCGAAACCATCGTCGGGTTCGCGACCGAAAGCCGGGTGCAACGCGAAATCGGATCGGGACAGCTCTGGGGGCGGGTTTCCGGCTTTCCCTCCGGCACGCGAAGCATCGCTTGGGCGGCGGAGCAGTTTCGTGCCGCCGGTATCGAACGGACGGAAGTTCAGGGGTTCGATCAGGACTCGGGCTCATCGATCTGGCTCCCGCTGTCGTGGGAGGTCCGGCTTCTCGGATCGTCCGCATTCGGACCGGGAAGCGAGGACGTCGTCCTTGAGTCGGCCATGCCGCTGACGGATCTTCCCGGTGGAAGCATCGAGGCGCCGCTGGTCTATGTCGGAACGGGAAGCCCTTCCGTGCTCGCGCACATCGATGTTCGCGGCAGAATCGCGGTCCAGCAGGTCATCCCGCAGGGGCACACGGTATTCGAAAGAAGCGCGACGGCGGCTCGGGCGCGGGACCTCATGGATCGCGGGGCCGTCGCCGTGATCAACCTCATCCGACAGCCGGGGAACGAACACGCACGAGATCTCGGGACCTGTGGCGGACCGTGCCTGAATCTCGGTGGCCGGGATGGATACTTTCTCGAGCAGGTGCTCGACCGGGCGGCTGTCGCGGGACAGCTTGACGCGGTGAGGATGCGAGTCGCCGTGAACAGCGAACGGCGGTCCGGCCTGCGGGCCGAAAACGGGATTGCGGTCATTCCAGGAAGGAATACTTCCGAGAACATCGTGATCAACGCGCATGTCGACAGCTGGTTCGACGGCGCCGGTGACAACGGTGACGGCCTCGCGGTAATGATTGCGCTCGCTAGACACTTCGCGCAGCCCGGGAATCAGCCGGAGCGTACGCTGGTCTTCCTGGCGAGCGCCGGGCACCACACGACGGGGTTGAACGGTCCCCGGAACTTCGTGGCGCTGAACCCGGAGCTGGCGGCTCAAAGTGTCATGGTCATCAACCTGGAACACGTCGCGCAGCGCAACTACTCGCCGTCACGCATCGTTGGTCCCGACGGGTACCGGGAGTACATCGCTGACTCAGGCGAGGCGCCGATCAACATCGGAATTTCCAATCGAGCACCTCTGCTTGAGCGTCTGATGGACGAGGGCGTGCAGCGGTATGGCATCAACTTCGTTTCGAACGGCTCCGACGTCATGAGTGGCGAGGCGGGTGGTTTCGCACCCATGAACGCGGCGCGGGTTCATGTGATTCAGGCTCCGCCTCTGTACCACACGAGCGGCGAAGGCATTGATGTTATCTCGCCCCCCGGCCTCGAGAAGGTGGCTCGCTTCTTCGCCTGGTTCGTGGCGACGGTCGCCGCGGCGCCCACGGAACAAATCATTCCATAGGATGATGAGCGCAATCAACGTTTGGGTGAAGGCGAGGCCAGGACGACGGGTCTCCCGGTCGTGGATCAGTCTGCTGCTCGCCCTGACCATGGCCGGATTTGGCGGGTGTAAGTCGAGGGCGGAAGGAATCACCTTCGTACGTGTCGCGGCCGGTCCGGCGGGGGGAGCGTGGTACCCGTTCGGCGCGAAGATGGCTTCAGTCTTCGAGGCGAAGTTGGCCGATGTTTCGACGTCGAGTCTGCCTGGCGGGGGCGAAGCGAATGTCATGGATATCCACAAGGGCAACGCCGAGCTCGGTTTCACCTACAGCTCCGCGGCCTACACCGGGTTTCGTGGCGAGGGCCAATACCCCGGCCCTCAGACCAACATTCGGCACTTCGCCACGCTGTATCCGGCGGCTCTCCAGACTGCGGTCCCGCGAAGATCCGACATCTACAGCTACGATGACCTGGCAAGACGGAGCATCAGTCCCGGTCAGATCGGCTGGACGGGGACGCTCATGACCGAAAAGGTCCTTGGCGCCCATGGGCTCTCGTTCGCGTCCATCCGAGAGAACGGTGGCGCCGTCCATCACGTCGATTTCTCGGACTCGGGTGCCTTGATGAAGGACGGCCACATCGATGCGTTCATGGCGTTCACGTCCGTACCTCAGGCGTCGTTCATGGAACTTAACCTCCAGCCGGGGATTCGATTTCTTGGAATTGACCTGGAAGAACGGGAAGCGTTGATCGCCTCGGATCCGTCGCTTCTCGCCATGACGATTCCGCACGACGCCTATCCGGGAATGGATGCGGACGTACCGACGATCGGCATCGCGACGGTTCTCGTGATCAACAAGGACGTCCCCGATGACCTCGTCTACGAAATGGCGAAGGTCTTCTGGGAAAGTCGTGAGGAGTTCGTGCAGATCTCACCCGCCTGGAACGACGTCCACCTAGAGAATGCGTTGCGCGCCGTCGCGATACCGGTGCATCCAGGTGCGCAGCGATACTACGATGAGCTTGGGATCACCCCATGATCACCGGCTGACGGCTGGAACCCGATTTCGACGCAATGCGGGGTCGGAACCATACTACTGACCCTGACTCGCGAGTCTGCCATGATGAAGCGCTCCGCCCCGTTGGCTGCCCTCCTTTTTCTCCTCCTTGTCGCGGGCTGCGGCTCCGATGGTCCCACTGGTCCGCGCGGGCCGGATGACCCCGCGAACGGTTCCATGACCGCGCGGATCGATGGCTCAGACTGGCGGGCGACGTTCATTTCGCCTGTCATCACCGACGGAATCTCGGCAATCGGCGCGGTCGGCGGTGGGACCGGCGGGACGCGAACCATCGGGTTTGCGTGGCTCGATGAAGGAGTCGGGACCTATCAGATCGGCGTGTCCATCGGGTTCAACGGCAACCTCACGATCGGCACCGGAACGTGGGTGGCCAACGCGGGCGAGCGATCCGGCACGCTGGTGGTGACGACGCGCACCGCCGACCGAATCGCTGGCACCTTCACCTTCACCATGCATCCAGGATCCGCGAACGCGACCGGCACGAAATCGGTTACCCAGGGCGCGTTCAACATCACCTTCTAGCGTCGCGAATCCGAATCTCCCGGACTCACCCACGGCCGATGTTGCGTTGCGGCCGGGGCTCGATCGGCACGATTCCTCCTTCGTCCATCCGGGTTCCGTTCCTTCAATGACTACCTGATATCCCGGGTGGCGGCCCACATGGGTCCGCCACCCGCTCTGGTCACACGCATAACCTCAACGGGTAGTCAGCGCACGTTGTGCGGTTCGATGTCATTGTCTCGCGCGCTCCCGGATGTTTCCTTGTGGAGAATCGACCCGCCACCTCATTCTTCACTTCCCGGAGACGCCACCTTGAGACGATCGATCCTGGCTCTGCTTGCCCTCACCTTGATCGCCAGTGGATGCAAGGGCGACCAGGGACCCGCCGGACCCGCCGGCTCGCAGGGAGTTGCCGGTCCTCCGGGGCCCCAGGGTGAACCCGGTGAAGGTAGCGCGGTCCGACTGGTGGCGCTGGGCCAGATCGGCGAAACCGGCGGCGTTCTCATCGGTCTTCCGGCCGGGACCGACGAGGAAGATCTCCCCGCCACCACCTGCTACATCAGCCCCGACCGCCAGACCTGGCTGATCGTCGACCACCTTCCCGCGGGCGAAGAAGACCCCTATTGCGCCCTGGTCGGCATAGGGACCGCAAACCCCGGTCTTGTGCTCGTAAACGTCACGCCTGGTTGGCATTACTACATCTCCGTGGTTTACTGACAAGGAACGATGAACGGGGGCGGGGAACCGCGGTAACCGGCATCGCGGGTCGCGTTCGGTCGGTATGGCATCCGTTGTGCCGATACCCCGACCCGAACACCCGCAACGCATCGATCACTGATCTCGGATCAGCGTTCATCGTTCATCGTTCATTGCCACGGGGAGTCTTCCATGCGGACCTGCGCGAAGTCGGTCGCGTTCGCGGCGCTCTTGCTCGCGTGGACGGTCGGGGCGGGGAAGGCGGCGAGTCAGGTCGGCGTTTCCGGGGGGCTCAACTTCGCGGATCTCGACGACATCGACGCCGGGGACCACCATGCCACCTTCGACAGAGCCACCGGGTGGCATCTTCAACTATGGTTCGACCTCCCGCTCGGTCCGGTCACGATCCGTCCGGGGATCCGGTACACTGACATGGGTGAACTCCTCGACGGAGCCACCGTCGACAGCCTGCCGGCCTTCTCGATCGATGAGAGTGCCCAGTTACTGGAAATCCCGATCGACGTGCGGTTCCGGTTCGGCCCGCCTTCCCTGAGGCCCTATTTCATGCTCGGGCCGGTCCTTCGGTTCCCCGCCGGCGAAGACGAGCGATTCAGGTCGTTCAGCCTGGCCGGCGGGGCGGGGGGCGGTGTCGAACTGGGACTCGGCGGGTTGAGACTCTATCCCGAGCTCAAGTACACGTTCGGTATCACCCGATTCACGGAAGATACCTATGAGATCGGAGGCATCACGCTGACGCCGGACGACGATCAGCGGCTGAACGCGATCATGCTCTCGATCGGAATCGGGATGTAGAATGGCGCCTACGTCCGCAGCCCCCTCAGCACGGACAGGTTGTGCCGGTCGCTTGCCGTTGCGTCGTCGCCCTTGGGCGTCTCGAGCAGCATCGGCGTCCCCACGAACCGCTCGTCGTTGACCAGCGGTCGGAACCCCTCCGTTCCGATGAAACCCTCCCCGATCCAGGCATGACGATCGACCGCGGAGCCGAGCGCGCCGCGGCTATCGTTCATGTGCCAGACCCGCACGCGCTGGTGGCCGAGCGTGTCTCCGAGCTTCGCGATCACGGCCTCGTAGTCGTTGGCGATATCGTATCCCGCGGCGTAGAGATGGCATGTGTCGAGGCAGATCCCGACCCGATCGGCCGCGCCTGAACCTCCCGCCTCGATCGCCGCGATCATCGCGGCCAACTCCTCGAACGTGTTCCCGAGCACCGTGCCCTTCCCGGTGGTGATCTCCAGGCAGATGACCGTCTCCGAAGCCGTCCCGTCCAGCACCCGAACCAGGGCGTCCGCGAGGCGCGCCACACCCGATTCGCGGTTGCCATCCGTCGCGGCCCCGGGATGCAGCACCAGGTGTGCGGCCCCGATCACGGTGCAGCGCTGGTATTCCTTCGACAGGCTCTCCACCGATTGCTCGTAGAGCGCGGGGTTCGGAGAGCCGATGTTGATCAGATAGGAAGCGTGCACGGTCGTCCCCACGATCCCGTGCTCCTCGCAAGCCGCCCGATACGCTTCGCCGGCCTTCTCGTCGAACTCGGGCTCGGCCCACCGTTGCGGAACCTTCGTGAAGATCTGCGTCCAGCGGGTGCCAATTTCGGCGGCTCGCGCCGGCGCATTCGCTACACCCCCGCTGATCGATACATGCGCGCCAAATAGATCGGCGATCGGCTCCATCGACATTCTCAGGATCTCCCCATAGGGGTGGTAATCGCGACCACTTCAT
Organism: uncultured Gemmatimonas sp.; assembly: GCA_964623785.1. Lineage (GTDB taxonomy): Bacteria > Gemmatimonadota > Gemmatimonadetes > Longimicrobiales > Longimicrobiaceae > WHSP01. The sequence continues at coordinate 30,980 of CAZUVK010000005.1, forward strand.
TGGTCGTGGAGGATGGAATCATACCCGGCGGGCGTCGTGGCGGAAACCACGCGTTGAACAGATGCGCGCCTGAAGCCTTGACGACCTTCAAACCACCGCATAGTATGCGGATGAAAATCATTCTCAACACGTGATGGAGTGAGAGATATGTTGTCGATCGGGCAGGGTTGGACTCGGAAGCTGGGTGTCGCCGTCGCTGGTGTCCTGTTGGTAGCCGGATGCTCGGACAGCACCACGGGCCCCGAAGACGAGGGTCCCACACTCACGCATACGGTCGATGCCGAGGCGGATTGGGCGTTCGTTTCTTTCGGCGCGACGATCGCCGACCGCAGCGTGGCCGACTACGCGACGTCTACGGATTGGGACCTTGGTTTCCACTCGATCAACGTTCTCGTCAACGGCGGTGAGACCGGCCCGGGCGGGGTAACGATCCACTGTGTGTGCCAGAACGACGGCGCGTCGGACGACGCGGTCCTGGCGATGACCCCGGCGAGCGAACTCAGTGACTTCGACGCGGTCACGGCGGCACAGATCCCCACGGCGCCATCTGCCTGGAGTCCCACGGCCATCACGGACAACGCCTGGTACAGGTACAACATCCTCGGTGACCATGCGATCTCACCGACCTTCCAGGTCTACCTCCTGAAGCGTGGAGCCGCCGTCTACAAAGTCCAGTTGATCGGCTTCTACGGAGCGGGCGGCCTGCGTCGGCAGATCACCATTCGGTACGCGCAACTGGCGGGATGATGAAGACGCGAACAGGCGGTCTGCCCGCGCTCTTCCTGGCGCTGGCGATCTCGGTCTGGGCCGTGCCGTCCCAGGCGCAGGCAGGCGCGAGCGGTCGGGTTATCGACGCCAGCACCGGCGCTCCCGTCTCGGGGGCGCTGGTCGTCGTTGAGGGTGTGTCTGGAGCCCGGCAGGTCACCGACGCCGATGGCGGCTGGGGGATCGCGAGCCTCGCCGCGGGCCAGCATGCGCTCGTCGTCACTCATCTCGGATACGCCGACTGGCGCGGTACGGCAGGGCAGGGGATGGAGATCCGACTCACGCCTCGGGCCCTTCCGCTCGACGCGGTCGTCATCACGGCTTCACGTCGTCTACAGCGCCTCGCCGAGGTGCCCGTGACAACGGAGCTGATTACGCGGGCGGAGATTCAGCAGACCGGGGTGTCCGACCTGTCTCGCGTGCTGATCGAACGGCTCGGCATCCAGGTCGAGGGCAACGTGAGTTCCGGCGAGGGTGTCATGCTGCAGGGGATGGGCTCTCAGCGCGTCCTGGTCCTGCTCGACGGCCAGCCGGTGGTTGGCCGTGTGAGCGGCATGCTGGACATCTCGCGGATCCCTGCCTCATCCGTGGACCGGATCGAAGTCGTAAAGGGGCCGCAGTCCTCCCTCTACGGCTCGGACGCGATGGGCGGTGTCGTGAACATCGTGACGCGTAGCAGCGAGGGCCCGCGGTGGCGGGGTGGGCTGGAACTGACGGCCGGAACAGAGGGCCGCGCCGACGTCAACGCATCAGTCGGTGGAGACCGGGAATCCTTTGCGTACCTCGCGTCTCTCGGCCGGCGATTCACGAACCTGACACCCGGTCGGTCGGCGACGCGCGGCGCTCTCGCCGAGCGCTGGGACGCGATGCTGAAGGTGGACTGGCAACTGTCTCCGTCCGTCGAACTGCAGTCGAGTGGTTTCCTTATCGATGATCTCTCGCGCTGGCGGGGCGGTGCGTTGTACAGCTTCTCCGAAGGCCGCCAGTATATGGCCCGTGTCGGCGCGAACATCGTGCTCGGAGAATCCAGTCTTTCGCCCACGATATTCATTTCCGAGTTCGATCGGCTCTTCCGGCAATCGGTGACCGAGGAGCCCGTGCCGGGGACGGGCGAACGCGAAATTCAGCGACTCATCGAAGGCGAGTTGCTCTATAACGGCTCGGTGGTGGGGCAGGCGGTGGATGGCGGCGTCGAGGTCAAACGCGAGTACATCGAGTCGGAGCGCATCGCGACGCACGAACGCGCGCTTCACACCGTGGAGCCGTTCCTCCAGACGACGCTCGGTGCCGGCCGCCTCCAGATCGTGCCCGGCGCGCGGTTGGTCTGGAGCGAGCAGTGGGGCACACACTTCACCCCGCGGGTCGCGACCCTCTACCGGCCGAGCGAGTCAGTCGCGCTGCGCGCCTCCGTCGGCCTCGGCTACCGCGCACCGGACTTCAAGGAGCTGGGGATGGAGTTCCTCAACCTCGGGTCCGGGTTCGGCTACACGGTCCGCGGGAATCCGGACCTTCATCCGGAAGGCTCCGAGAACCTGACCCTTGGCGTGGAATGGACCAACCCCACGCGCTACGTCCGGCTCCAGGGCTACTACAACCGGTTTGACGACTTCATCCAGACCGAACTCGTGGGTGACTCGAGCGGGATCGTCATCTACCGCTACGGGAACGTCGAGGAAGGATTCACGCGCGGCGCGGAAGTCGAGGGGGGCATGACGCACGGGGGGCTGCGAGTGGAAGCCGGCTATGCCTGGCTGCAGGCGGAAGACTCGAATACGAGTCTTCCGCTGCTCGGTCGAGCGGCGCATTCGGGCCGGTTCCTGGTGGAACACCCACTTCCGTTTGGAACCCGCGCGGCTGTCACAGGCTCCTACACGGGCGAAACGCCGATCCGGAGAACCGTGGAAGGCGACGAGAACCGTTCGGCATTCCTGCGGCTCGACGCGCGGATTGCGGGCAATCTTCCCGGTGGTCTGGAAGCGGCGCTCGGAGTCCTCAACCTGCTGGACGAGGCCCCGGACGACTGGCCGGGATTCGGGCGTCGCCAGCTGTATCTTGGCGTGAACTGGAATATTTCACGTGATTCCTTCTGATCGATCTCCTGCCATGCAAGAACGAATGCGAGATTGGGCGTACGCTCTCGGTGCCGCCCTGCTTCTGGCGGTCACGCCGCAGCTGGGACACGCTCAGCAGGGCCCGGTGGGAACCCTCATCATCGCGCACGGCGGCGGTCCCGTGTGGGACGGCCAGGTCGCGGAGGTCGCGGCGCTCGTGAACACCGGGGGGCCCGTCGAGATGAGCGTCCTGATGGGCTCGGGCGCCGCGGAGTACCGTTTCCAGGATGCCGCCCGCAAGCTCGTCGAACGGGGCGCGAGCGAGATTGTCGTCGTACCGCTCCTTGTTTCCAGCCATAGTAGCCATTACGACCAGATCCGCTATCTCGCCGGGCAGACGAACGATATCGCGGAGAATATGCTCCACCACCTCCACATGGCGGGTATCGAGAGGGCGTCGGTGGATGTCCCCGTCCGGCTGGCATCGGCGCTCGACGATGCGGCGGAGGTCGCCGATGTTCTCGCCGCGCGGGCGCTCGCGCTGACCAACAGCCCGGGCGAGCGTGCGCTCTTCCTGATCGGCCATGGTCCCAATGGTGCCGAAGCCCATGCGGAGTGGATGCGCAATCTGCGCGTCGTGATGGAGCGGGTGAAGGCCGTAACGGGGTTCAGTGACGTGAAGCTGGGTCTCGTTCGCGACGACGCGCCGGCACCGGTGCGCGAGGAAGCGGTGAAGGGAATTCGCGAGATGATCGAGCTCCAGCATCGCCTGACCGGCCAGCCGGTCATCGTGGTCCCCGTCCTGATCGCCGCGGGCTCCGTCAGTCGCGAGAAGATTCCGGCCGACCTGGCGGGACTTCCCGTGATCTACGAGGGCGAGGCGCTCCTCCCGCACATCGAGGCGCTGCTGGACCAGGTGGGCGAG
>CAZUVK010000005.1:34730-45555 GCA_964623785.1 uncultured Gemmatimonas sp.
GCTCATCGAGGCGAAGGTCATCGAGGCGACACTCCGCTGATCATCCCGAAGGTCAGACAATGAATGAGGGATCTGCCCCCGACACCGGGGCGGATCCCTCATTGCTTTTGCCGTCATGCGGGCTCATTCGAGTTCTGGGCCGGGGTTCTCGCCGAGCACGCTGAGTGAACGATTGAGAACGCGGAGACGGCCTACCCGTCACTACTCTTCTACGGGTCCGCCGAACACCCGCACGATGTACATGCCTCGTCCTTGCTCGCCCGCGCCGAACGCACGGTCCGGGCGAGATTCCGACCGATGTAACCCACGGCACCGAGAACGATGGCGAGGACGATCAAAGTCTGGAGCATGATGACCTCCCTGGTCAGCCCGCGAATCCCAGGAGCAACCCACCGCGATACACGATGAACGCGGCGGCATACGCGAGCGCGAACATCCACGCGAACTGGAACACCGCCCACCTCACCCCGGTCCACCCGCCGCCCGTCTCCCGCACCACGATGGCGTTCGTGCTGACGCACATCATCGCGAATACGTAGAACACCATCAGCCCGACGGCGATGAGCGGTGTGTACACCAGGTCCCCACTCGGACCGCGTTCCGCGAGCAATCGATCGCGCAGCGCGACCGACGTTTCGTCCGCGTCGCTTCCGACCCCGTAGATCGTGCCCATCGTCGCCACGAATACCTCGCGCGCGGCGAACGAAGCCAGGATCGACACGCCGATCTTCCAGTCGAATCCGAGCGGCGCCACGACAGGTTCGATTGCATGGCCCGCGCGGCCGAGGAAGCTCTCCGCGAGCTGCTGCTCCTGCACCGCCTCCTCGCTGGGCAACGTGGACGCGTCGACCTTCGGATACGTCGCGAGCGCCCAGAGGACGATCGTCAGCGCGAAGATGATCGTCCCGGCGCGCTTCAGGAAGATCCCCACCCGCTGGCTCACCGTAAGCAGCAGACCCCGCCAATCCGGTAGCCGATACGGCGGCAACTCCATGATCATCGGCTGCGATGGACCCTTCAGCAGGGTCTTCCTGAATAACCCCGCGATGAGAAGCGCGGCCACGGTGCCCAGGAAATACATCGTCAGGAGCGTGAGCCCCTGGAGATTGAAGATCCCGCCCACCACGATCGGCGGGATGAATGTCCCGATCAGCAGCGTGTAGACGGGGATTCGCGCCGAGCAGCTCATCAGCGGCACGACCATGATGGTCGCGAGGCGATCCTTGGGATTGTCGATCGTGCGCGCGGCCATTATCCCCGGAACCGCGCAGGCGTATCCCGAGAGCATCGGGATGAAGCTCCGTCCGTGCAGCCCGACTCCTCTCATGAACCGGTCCATGATGAAAGCCGCCCGCGCCATATAGCCGGTCGATTCCAGCACGCCGATGAAGAGGAAGAGGATGGCGATCTGGGGGACGAAGACGACCACCGACCCGACCCCGGCGATCACCCCGTCGACCAGCAGGCTCTGCAGGTCGCCTTCGGGAAGGGCGGATGCCACGAGTCCCGCGATACCGCCGACGAGCCCCTCCACCCCGGTCATGAGCGGCTCCGCCCACGTGAAGATCGACTGGAACACCAGCGCCATCAGGACGATGAAGATCACCGGCCCGAACACTCGATGGAGAAGCACCGCGTCGACCCGGTCGGTCAGCGAGGTGCCTCCCGCGCCGAACCGCCTGGACGCCGCGGCGATGACCTCCGCGATCCATCCATAGCGGATCTCGGCCTCGAGCGCTCGCGGGTGGAACCCGTCACCGACGAGCGCCTCGCGGGCGCGCGCAACCTCCGACTCGAGGCCCGCGATCCCCGAGAGGTGGCCCGCCGGCGCGACCGCCAGCAGGCGTAGCGCTTCCATCTTCGCCGCGGAGGCGTGCAGCCCGCCGCGCACCAGCGTATCCTCCAGGGGCTGAAGCACCCTCCCGAGCGGTTCCGGCAGTTCGAACTGGCGCTCGGGAAGCGGGAGGTCCGGCGCTCGCTCGATCGCTCTGCGCAGAACGTCGATTCCCCGGCCGCGGGTCGCCACCGTCTCGACCACCTGCACGCCGAGCCGCATCGTCAACTCGACAGGATCGATCCGCACGCCGGCCGCCTCCGCGGCGTCGACCTGGTTCAGCGCGACCACGACCGGCAGGCCCAGCTCCAGCACCTGGCTCGCCAGGAAGAGGTTGCGCTCCAGGTTCGACGCGTCGACGACGAGCACCACCACGTCCGGCGCCGGCATCGACGGCGTCAGGCCGAGCAGAACGCCGAGCGCGATCTCCTCGTCCGGCGAGGTCGCCGAAAGACTGTACGTACCCGGCAGGTCGAGTACGGCGACATCCACGCCGCTTTCGCTCCGGTAACGGCCCTCGATCCGCTCCACCGTCACACCGGCGTAGTTGCCAACCCGCTGGCGCAGCCCCGTCAACGCGTTGAAGAGCGTGCTCTTGCCCGTGTTCGGATTGCCGATCAGCGCGATCCGAAGGTGGCCCGTCGCCGCGGTCGCTTCCGCTCGCGATGCGATGGCGGCCCCCGACGCGCCCTTCTCGTCCGTGCGCTCCATCACTCCACCACCACCTGCTCCGCCTCGGTCCGGCGCAGCGTCAACATGAACCCCCTCAGCGAGATCTCGATCGGGTCACCCAGAGGCGCGACCCGGACCACCCGTATCGATGTCCCGCGGATCAGGCCGAGATCCATCAATCGACTCGCCACAGGCGACTCACCGCCGACGGACGTGATCGTGCCCGCTTCGCCGGGCTGCATCTGGAGGAGCGTTCGTGACATGTCAACCACCGAGGGGAAGTACCGTGATCGCGCTTGCGAGGTGCCGGCCCAGCGCCAGGCGAGACCCGCATACGTCAAGAAGGTAGCTGTCCTGCCGGTCCACGACCGTCACGCAGCTACCTTCATACAGACCGAGATTCCTCAATCGGCACGCCTCCTCGTGCGCGCACTCCATGCGGATCACCGCCGCGCGGCTCCCCCTCGCGCATTCCGAGAGCGGGCGGGCCGTACACTGGGCCGCCGAACGTGCGTCCGCGCGGCGCCATCTGTTCCACCAGGAGATCGGCATCGTGAGGCGTCGAAAGGGGTTGAGAATCAGTCTCAACAATGATACGCACCGGGGGCGAAGTTCACAAGGCGATCGGGTCCGGAACCCACGCGAGAACCGCTTGTCCCGATTGACTTTTGGGCCTTTCAACGCTAGAATGATCGGGTGATGGGCGCGGCGGGAAGTTCCATTTTTGAGCCAACAGTTTTGAAGCCGGGGCCGACTTTATCGGGATACGTCACGCCCTTCGTGGGACGGCGGAAACCGTTGGGAAGCCACCAATCTGTTTGTAACAGGCTTCAAAAATCCTTTCCGGCGCGTCCTGGTTCGGGTCGGCCTCCCGCGGGGGGTCGGCCCTTTTCTTCATATCGCGGAGATGGTGATGCCAACGGTCCGGGTGACGCGCAGGCTCCACTTCTCGGCGGCGCACCGACTCCACAGCGACCGCCTCACGGCCGACGAGAACGCCAGGTTCTACGGTCTCTGCAACAGCCCGAACTTCCACGGCCACAACTACGAACTCGACGTGACCGTGGAGGGCGAGATCGACCCGGACACCGGGTATGTGCTCGATCTCGGCGAGTTGCGTGACCTCGTGGAATCCGCGGCGCTGACCGATCTCGACCATCGGAATCTGAATTCTGACGTTCCCTGGCTCGATGGCGTGATCCCGTCGACCGAGAACCTGGTGGTCAGGATCTGGGAGCGGATCGCGGAGCGGCTCCCGCGCGGGCGGCTGGCAAAGCTGGTCCTGTGGGAAACGCCGCGAAACTACGCGGAATACACGGGAGAATGATCGATATGCGCGACACTTCGGGTCCGCCGCGGGCCGACGATGGCGACGCGGCCGAGCCCATGGCGTTCACGGAACTGGTGGCGGAGCAGCTCCGTCAGCTGGGCGAGGATCCCGACCGCGATGGCCTGCGGCGGACGCCGCTACGCGTCGAGCAGAGTCTCCGCTGGCTGACGCGGGGCTACGAACTCTCGGTCCAGGACGTCATCGGCAACGCGATCTTTGAGGAGGATCACCACAACATGGTGATCGTCAAGGACATAGAGATGTATTCGCTCTGCGAGCATCATCTCCTGCCGTTCTTCGGCAAGGTCCATATCGCGTACATCCCCAACGGACGCATTGTGGGCCTCAGCAAGTTGCCGCGCGTCGTGGAGGTGTTTGCCCGGCGGCTCCAGGTCCAGGAGCGCATGACCGAGCAGATCGCCCAGTCGCTGATGGAAGTCCTGAAACCGGAAGGGGTAGCCGTCGTCGTGGAGGCCGCGCACCTGTGCATGATGATGCGTGGTGTGGAGAAACAGAACTCGAAGACGATCACGAGTGCCATGAAAGGCGTGTTCATGGACGATATCGGGTCGCGCGAAGAGTTTCTGCGATTGTGCACCGGCAACGGCGTGATGGGATGAAGGCTGGCGACCTCTCGGGGCGGAGCGCGCTGGTCACAGGAGCATCGCGGGGGATTGGTCGCGCGGTCGCCGCGGCGCTGGCGGGTGCCGGCGCGTGCGTGATCATGGCCGCGCGATCACGAGACGCGCTAGAGGCCGCCGCGCGCGAAGTCGGCGGCCACGCGATCGTCGCTGACGTTGGCGCGGCCGCTGATGTGGAGCGGCTGGTGGCCGAGACGGCGGAGTTCTCGAGAGGGAGTGTCCCGGACATCGTCGTGAACGCGGCCGGCGCCTTCCGGCTCGCGCCCGTCGCGTCGATCTCACCGGCCGAGTTCGAGGATCAGATCCGGGTGAACCTGCTCGCGCCGTTTCTCGTGGTCCGTGCCGTTCTGCCGGGGATGCTTGCCCGCGGGACCGGCCACATCGTCAACATCGGCTCGGTCGCGGGCCGCCACGCGCTGCCCGGGAACGCCGCCTATGGCGCGTCCAAGTTCGGGCTCCGCGGCTTCCACGAGGTCCTCGCGGCGGAACTCCGCGACACCGGCGTCCGCGCGACCCTCATCGAGCCCGCCGCCACCGACACTCCGCTCTGGGACCCGCTCGACCCCGACGCCCGCTCGGATCTTCCCTCGCGGAGCCAGATGCTGAGACCCGAGGAGGTCGCCGCCGCGGTCCGGTTCGTCGTCGAACAGCCGACCGAAGTCGAGATATCAGGACTGGCCATCCGCGCGACCGGCAACCGCGGCTGATCCGCGCTCCGGTGTGGAGCGCACGCGAAGCCGCGAAGGGATCTGATCTCCCCTTCGCGGCTTCGCGTGAGCCCTCGCCTGAAGTGTCCGCGCCGCTCTTCCCCCGTGACCGAAAACACCCATCCCCTCCACTCATTCCACGAGGATCCCGCCACATGCCCGACCCGGCGTCGGCGTGCCCGCGGTCGGGCGCCTTCGAGTGAGCGGCGAATACGAGATCGCCGCGTTCCCGGGTATCCCGGTGAAGGCCGGGGTTGCCGACAGGCGAGCAGGGGGGGCATTTTTTCCGGTTCGACAGGCGAGGCCTCCCGGCGACCGAGGCGCAACGCAGAACCCGCATGAAACGACAAAATGTACATCATCAACGTCAGGTCGCATTACGACGCGGCGCACTTCATCCGCGACTACAATGGCAAGTGTGAGCGTCTGCACGGGCATCGTTATGAGGTGGAGGTGGCCCTCTCGTTCGAGGACCTCGGCGCGGGCGGGATCGCGTACGATTTTACCGACGCCAAGCAGCAGCTCCGCGCCGTGACCGATGAGATGGACCACCAGAACCTCAACGATCTGCCGGCGTTCGCCGAGATTGAGACGAGCGCCGAGAACCAGGCGCGGTATATCTATGAGGAAATGAAGGCACGACTGGGAGAGGTCGGGTCGAATCTCCTCTACGTGCGCGTCTGGGAAACGCCGAACCAGTGGGCGCAGTACTCGGAGCGGCCGGTCTTCTGACCCGTGCATATCCTCCTGACGGACATCCTGACCTGTCCACGCTGCGGGCCGGGGTTCGGGCTCATCGTCCTTGCCGATCGCATGGACGATCGGCGGATCGTCGCCGGTTCGCTTGGGTGCGCGAACTGCCGCGCCCGGTACCTGATCGAGGACGGCGTCGCCCACCTGCGGCGTCCGGATCTCCCGGCTCTGGAGGTGGGGGAGACCAGCGGCGGGCCGCCGGAGGATGACCGCGCGTTCCGGGTTGCCGCGGCGACGGGTACGCAGCCGCCCGGCTCGTTCGTCCTTCTGATCTCGTCCAACGGAGCGCTCGCGGGGGGGATCGGGTCACTCCTCTCGGGGGCGAGGTTGGTCTCCGTGACACCGACGGACACGGACGAGTTCGCCGAGGTCGACTCGGCGGAAGGTGGATCGACGGGCGGAGTGATCGCCGGGTCGGCGCTGCCGTTTCGGAGTGGAACCTTCCGCGCGGCGGCGATCGTCGGGGTCGTTTCCGCGACGGTTCTGGTCGAGGCTCGGCGGGTGCTGGCGCCGGGCGCGAGAATCGTCGTGGACCTCGGCGCGGACGACACGGCGGAGCGGTTGCGCGAGCTCGGCTTCGAGGTCCATCTGGACCAGGCCGGGACGGTGGTTGCGGCTGCTCCGGGGGTCGGGTAACTTGGGACCGAGCATGGTTTCAATGCGGCCGCCGCGCCGCCGGGCCCCCCACGCGAGGCGCCCCTCAACTCCTCACCTCACCCGAACATAGCCGTATGGCCTGGTGGCGGAATCTGATCTCCGGCCGAGCCGTGGATCCGTCAGCCGAGACCGACTTCTACCAGGAGGGCGTCCAGCTCCTCCGCGAGGAGAAGCATCACGACGCGCTGACGTCATTCCGGCTCGCGCTTCGTGAGAACCCGAACGATACGGACGTTCTGCAGCAGGTTGCGGTTACCTACACGCATATCGGCATGACGGACGAAGCGGTCCGCACGTATCGTCGGGTACTCGACCTCCAGCCGAAGGCCTCGGGCGCCCATTACGGGCTCGCCTTCCTCCTCCTTCAGCGCGGCAGCCGCGAGGACGGGATCGCGCACCTGAAGGCGTTCCTCGCGAACCCGCCCGACATTCCAGAGGCGAGTCGACACGTCGACCATGCGCGCAGGACGCTGGAGGAAATCGCCGCCGAAAGTGCCACGCCGGACGAGGATCGCGTCGCCGAACCTCCTTCGGGGGACCTGGGACCCGAGGAATCGGTCATCGACGCGTCGGGTGATGAAGGGTGAGACGAGCGTCCGGAACCCATCCCCCGATGCGATCGCGATCGTGCTCACGACCTTGCCGGGGCTCGACGCGGGGGAGTCGTTAGTCCGGACGCTTCTCGACGAGCGACTCATCGCCTGTGGGAATCTGGTCCCCGGCGTGCACTCGATCTATCGGTGGGAGGGGGAAGTGGTGAGGGAGGAGGAGGTGCTGGTCGTGTTCAAGACGACGTCGGCATCCGCGGGGCTCGTGCTCGACCGCGTCGTCGAGCTGCACCCCTACGCGGTTCCGGAGGTCATCGAGATCGAAGCGGGTCGGGTTTCCGCCGCCTACCGCGACTGGGTCCTTGGCAGTACGAAGGTGATTGAATGAACGGCAGGAAAGAAGCAAAGTCCGCGACCGCGGCGGATCAGGGCACAAAGGACGCCGCGGTCGCCGGATCCGAAGGAACCGCGGGCGCCGCCGTCGCGCCTGAGGTCCCGCCCCCACATCCCGCCGCCACCCGCGTTGCCCGCGGTGACGAGGAGGTGGCCGCCGGGAACCACGCGCAGGCCATCGAACACTACCTCGCCGCCGTGCAGCTGGATCCCGGCAACGTGCCGGCGATCCGCGGCCTCGGCGGGGTTTATCTCGCGCGAGCCCAGTACGACGCCGCGGAGAAGGAGTACCGGAAGGCGCTACGCCTCCTCCCCAACGACGTCGAACTCAATTATCAGCTCGGCCTCACGCTGTACCGCCGAGGTGTGTACTCGGGCGCGGCGCAGCAGCTGCGTCGCGCGGTCGAACTGGACCGCGAGTTCGCGCCGTCCTTCCTCGTCCTCGGCGAGTCCCTCAACCAGGTCGATGAGATCGACGCGGCGATCGAGGCACTCGAGGCGGCGATCGCGCTTCAGCCCGAGAACGGGAAGGCGTTCTACGCCCTCGGCATCGCCTACGATCGGAAGGGCGAACCGCAGCGTGCCGAAGAAATGTACAGGCGTTCCCGCGAGGTTGGTGGGCGCTGAGGACGGAACCATGGTCACTCGGCGGGCTATTACAGGCTGCCTCCGCAACTCTGGAATAGCGTGACAATGACGAACTTCATCCTCATCTCAATCGTTGTGTTCGCCGTCGGCCTGTGGATCGGCGTCGGCGCACCGGGTTGGCCGACAAAGCCGGAAGAGCGTCGTCGCCACACGAAACCCCGGTCCGTCAATCCGATCGCCTGGGGAAGGACCTCATCCCGGGAACGGAAGCGCCGCTCGCCAGGATTCCGCGGCCGCTTCGGCCAGCACTGAGGTGGCGTTCCGCGCGTTGCCCGCGCGCGATCCCCGCGGTAATCTTCTCCGCCTGACATCCTGCACGATTCGCAGCGCAACCCGTCGATCCGAGGTGTTACTTGGCCGGCCATAGCAAATGGGCCCAGATCAAACGAAAGAAGGCGGTCACCGACCAGAAGCGGGCGGCCGCGTGGGGCAAGATCATCCGCGAGGTGACCGTCGCGGCGAAGATGGGCGGGGGCGACCCTGGCGGGAACCCGCGCCTTCGCCTCGCGATGGACAACGCTCGCGCGGCGAATATGCCCAACGAGAACATCGATCGTGCGATCAAGAAGGGAACCGGTGACCTCGACGGCGTTGAGTATCAGGAGATCTCGTACGAGGCATACGGCCCCGGCGGCGTGGCCATCTACATCCAGGCGCTGACGGACAACGTCAATCGGACCGTCGCCGAGATTCGTCACGCGCTGAACAAACAGGGCGGGAACCTCGGCACCACGGGCTCCGTGGCGTGGATGTTCGACCACCGCGGCCAGATCGTGTTCGACGGAGGCCGTTACGACGAGAGCACCATGCTCGACGCGGCACTCGAGTCGGGCGCGCAGGACATGGAGTCCGACGAAGACGAACTCATCGTCTACACGGACGTCGCCGACTTCCACGCCGTCCAGGACGCCCTGCGCGGCCGCGCGCTCGAGTGGGACAGTGCCGAACTCGCCATGGTCCCGAAGACACTGACCCGCGTCGAGGGCAAGGACGCCGAGAAGCTCGTGAAGCTGCTCGACATGCTCGAGGATTCCGACGACGTGCAGAAGGTGTACACCAACGCGGATATCGACGAGGAAAGCCTGGTCGAGACCTGACCGTCACGGTCACCTCCATCGAAGAAAGTCGGTTTGATAGTCCTTGGGATCGATCCGGGCACCGCGGTAACGGGCTACGGCGTCGTCGAGCGGAGCGGCGGTGGGGTGCTCCGGCTCGTGGAGTGCGGAGTGATCCGCACATCCCCACGGTCCGCGCTGGCGACTCGACTCCGTGAAATCTTCGAGGGTGTCGAAGGGCTCATCGTACGCCACGAGCCCGCCGCGGTCGCGGTGGAGGGCATCTTCTTCGGGCGGAACGCGCGGAGCGCGATGGTGCTCGGCCACGCCCGCGGCGTCGTCTTGCTGGCCGCCGCGATGAACGAGCTGGATGTCGCCGAGTATCCGCCCGCCGAGGTGAAGAACGCGGTCGTCGGCACGGGCCGCGCGACGAAGGACCAGATCGCGTTCATGACACAGAAGCTGCTGCGTCTGCGCGAGGCGCCAAGGCCGGCGGACGCCGCGGACGGGGTCGCCGTCGCCCTCTGCCACTGCTTCCAATCCGCACCGGGCCGCCTCGGTACGCCGCTCTCCAGACCCCACCTCCGCGTCGTCCGATGATCAGCAGAGTTTCGGGCCGCCTCCTCGCGCGGGAACTCGACCGCGCGGAAGTCATGACCCCGGGCGGCGTGGCGTATGAGATCGCCATTCCCACAACCGTCTTCGAGAAGCTCCCGGTCGTCGGGAAGGATGTCGAACTCCGGACGTATCAGGTCGTCCGCGAGGACGGTGTCTTTCTCTTCGGCTTCCTCGAGGACACGGATCGCATGGTGTTCAGTCGCCTCCTCACTGCGCCGGGGGTGGGTCCGCGACTGGCCATCTCGATGCTTTCGTCGATGCCCGTGCCGCGACTCATCCGGGCGATCCGCGAACGCGATACGGCGACGTTGACCAGCATCTCCGGGGTGGGGAAGAAGACGGCCGAGCGTCTCTCACTCGATCTCGCGAGCAAGCTGGACGACATCCCGATCGTGGTCGACGCGCGGCCGAGCGGCGACGGCGTCGAGGAGGCGCTGAAGGCGCTCACAGTACTCGGGTACTCCGCCGCCGACGCCGAGAAGGCCGTCCGCGCCGTGCTCGGGAAGAACGGGTCCAGGGCCGCGGGCGACCTCGTGAAGGCCGCCCTGGCTGAACTTCGCTGACGCGACCGGTTTCGCGCGCACACTCAACCATCGAGCCAGTCGTTGTCTTCACCGATTCGTCCCGAGATTACCACGCCCGAAGAGCTGGTGGAGGACCAGGGCGCCGAGCTCAGCCTCCGTCCGCAACGGCTGAGTGAGTTCATCGGACAGCCCAAGGTCAAGGAGTCGCTCCAGATCGCGATCGACGCCGCGGTCAGCCGCCGCGAGCCGCTCGACCATACGCTCCTCTACGGCCCGCCCGGCCTCGGCAAGACGACGCTTTCGATGCTGATGGCGCGTGAGATGGGAACGAGCGTCAAGATCACCTCCGGGCCCGTGCTCGAGAAGCCCGGCGACCTCGTCCGCGAACTTACCTCGCTGCGCGAAGGGGACATCCTCTTCATCGACGAGATCCACCGCCTGCGCC
>CAZUVK010000006.1:0-12413 GCA_964623785.1 uncultured Gemmatimonas sp.
GGCCTCGTCGCGAGCGGGCTCGCCCAGGTCGCGACCACGGGCAAGCTCGCCATCTTCGACTACGCGCTCGTCGAGGACGGATCCGCGAAGGAGTACGAAGCGCGAATCCTCCCGATGCCGGACGGCTCGATGATCGCAATGATGCGCGACATCACCGCGCGGAAACGGGCGGAGCGCGCGCTCGCGCACGCCAAGGAGGAAGCGGACGCGGCGCGTGAGGCCGCCGAGGAGGCGAACCGCGCGAAGAGCGAGTTCCTTTCGCGGATGAGCCACGAACTGCGCACGCCGATGAACAGCATTCTCGGCTTCGCGCAGCTCCTGGATCGGTCCGATCTCGCCGGCGATCAGAGGCGGGGGGTACAGCACATCCTCAAGGCGGGCCGTCACCTCCTCCAACTGATCAACGAGGTGCTGGAGATCGCGCGCATCGAGGCGGGCCGGCAGGATTTCTCGCTCGAGTCGGTGCGGCTGCGGGGGGTGCTCCACGAGGTGGTCAGCCTGGTACGTCCGCTGGCGTCGCAACGGGGGGTGGAGGTCGAGGACGGACCGTGGGAGCACGGAGATCGGTTCGTGATGGCCGATCGACAGCGCCTCGTGCAGGTGCTGCTGAACCTCGTCTCGAACGCGATCAAGTACAATCGACCCGGAGGCCGGGTGCGCCTCGCGGGTTCGATCCCCGCGGCGGACCGTGTCTCGGTCCGGGTGGAGGACACGGGACGCGGGATCCGGGCGGACCGGGTACACCAGCTGTTCACGCCTTTCGCGCGGCTGGGCGCGGAGCAGTCGGACGTGGAAGGGACCGGGCTCGGGCTGGCGCTCTCACAGCGGTTGACGGAATCGATGGGCGGCGCGCTCGAGCTGGAGCGAACCAGTTCGGCGGGGAGCGTGTTCCGCCTCGATCTCGCCGCGGCGCCTGACCCGGTGGAGGCGTACGAGGATTCGCGAACAGGTGTACCGGAGAGCGACGACGTCCAGCACGAGCCGGCGACGCTCATCTACATCGAGGACAACCTGGCGAACCTCAGCCTGGTCGAGTCGATCCTCGCGTCGCGGCCGCGCTGGCGCACGATCCCCGCGCTGCAGGGGCAGCTCGGGGTGGAGCTGGCGCGCGAGCATCGGCCGGACCTCATCCTGCTCGACCTGCATCTGCCGGACATCTCGGGCACCGAGGTCCTGCGACGACTGCGCGCCGACGAGCGCACCGCGCGCATCCCGGTCGTCATCATCAGCGCCGACGCGACGACCGATTCCCGAGCCAGGCTCGAAACGGCCGGCGCGGACGGCTATCTGACGAAACCGCTCGACCTCGACGAGTTCCTGAACACGCTCGGGCGATTCCTGATCCAGGCCGGCACATGACCGCCAACGCCCTGACGGAGGCCTCCCTGCTCCTCATCGACGACGAGGAGGCGAACCTCGATCTGCTCGAGGGACTCCTGCAAGGCGAGGGATACCACCGGATTGCGCGCGTGTCGGACGCGCGGCGGGCGATGCGGGAGTTTGAGGCGTGCCGGCCGGATCTCGTGCTGCTCGACCTTCACATGCCGTTCGTGACCGGGTACGAGGTGCTCGAGGAGATCCGGCGACTGGTCGACGAGGATGACTATCTGCCGGTACTCGTGCTGACGGCCGACGTGACCATCGAGGCACGGGACCGCGCTCTCTCCCGTGGCGCGCGCGACTTCGTGACGAAGCCGTTCGACGCGGTGGAAGTGCTCCTGCGCGTGGGCAACCTCCTGGAAACCCGGCGGCTGCACCAGGCGCAGAGAGCGGCGCGCCGGCGCGCGGAGGGGGCTGAGCGGCACGCGTCGCTCCTGGCCGAGGCGAGCCGGCTGCTGGCCGTTTCGCTCGATTCGGAGACGGGGCTCGCGCAGGTGGCCCGGCTCCTCGTGCCGGAGTTCGCTAGCTCCGCGCGGTTCGTGGTCACGGGCGGGGAGGGTGCCGAACCGCGCGTGCTGGCCGCGGCGACCGCGCCGGCGGCGGATGGCGGGGCGGGGGAGTCCGAGTCGGGTGCGGAGGCGAACCTCGCCGAGGCCACCTCCATCGCCGCGGTTCTCGCCACCGGCCAACCGCGGCGGCTGGTGGGGCCGGGCGGTGAAGTGCTGGTCGCTCCGTTGCGCTCGGCGGCGCGGGTACTCGGCGCGCTGGTGGTGACGGCGCCGGAGCGCGGCGGGGAGTTCCACGAGGCCGGGGCGCGCACGATCGTCGACCTCGCGGGGCGCGCCGCTCTGGCGGTGGAGAACGCGTTCCTCTTCGCCGACGCGCAGATGGCGACGCGCGCGCGGGAGCGCATGCTCTCCGTCGTCGCGCACGATCTGCGCAACCCGCTCGCCGTGATCGGGATGTACGCCGAGATGCTCATCGACCTCCTGCCCGACGACGGGGATGCGGTCGTCGATGGGGGTGGGTCGAGTGATGGCTCGCCGACGGCCGGCCGCGACGGGTACGCCGCCGAGGCGCTGACCAGTATCCACCGATCCGTTCAGCGAATGCAGGAGCAGATCGAGGGGCTGCTGGATGTATCGCGGCTGCATGAGGGCCGTTTCATGCCCGACCGCGCGCCCTGCGACGCGAGCGATCTCTTCGGCGAGGCCGAGCTGCTGCTTCGACCGCTGGCCGCGTCGCGGGGGGTGGCGCTCGAGGTGTGTTCGCGGGGAGATCCACCGCCGGAACCCCTTCTCGTCGACTCGGGCCGGTTCCAGCAGCTGCTCTCCAACCTCGTCGGGAATGCCGTGAAGTTCTCTCCGGACGGGGGGCGTGTCACGGTCGCGTGGGAGATCGTGGGCGGGATGCTCCGGGTGAGCGTGAAGGATACCGGGCCCGGGATCGAGCGAGAGCAGTTGCCACACCTCTTCTCGGCGTTCTGGCAGGCGACGGATGGGGATCGCCGGGGACTCGGCCTCGGCCTGTGGATCGCGCGAGCGATCGTGGAAGGTCACGGCGGGCGGATCTGGGCCGACGCCGCGGAGGACGGCGGCGCGGTCTTCCACTTCACGCTTCCGGATGTGTTGCCAACTTCAGAGGCGGGCCAGCGGTCCGATCACCCCATGGGTCGCATGACCCATGATCCCGCGCCGCCCGCGCCTTAATATCTTCGGTGCGGCGCGATTGCGGCGCGGACCCCGGCCGTCGACGAGGCGGCGACCTGCGACTCGAACCGAACGACGAGCGGAGCATGAACCGGATCCTGGTGGTGGAAGACAGCCCGGACCTTGCCGAGGCCCTCGAACGGAATCTGACTCTGGACGGCTATGAGGTTGAGCGGGCGACGCGGGCCGCGCATGCGATGCCGCTGGTCACGAGCTTCTCGCCGGAGCTGATCATCCTGGACCTCGGGCTTCCCGACCGCGATGGCTACACGGTGCTCAAGGAGCTTCGGGATCGCGGAAACCCGGTGCCCGTCCTCATTCTCTCCGCCCGGAACCTCGAGGCGGACAAGCTGGAGGGGTTCCGTCTCGGCGCGGACGACTACGTGACCAAGCCGTTCAGCGTGATGGAGTTGCTGGCGCGCATCTCGGCGCTATTGCGTCGCGTGGCCGTTCCTGTGGCGGCCCAGGCGGCGGGACAGGGCCACGCGCCACGCGTCGGCGTCACCGACGAGGATCTCCACGAACGCTTCGGGTTGACGGCGCGGCAGACCGCGGTTGCGAGGCTCCTGGCCGAAGGGTGCAGCAACGCGGAGATCGCCCGGCGCCTCTCCGTCAGCTATTTCACCGCCCGAAACCACACCGAGCAGGTGCTGGCCAAGCTCGGCGTCGCCAGCCGGTCCGCCGTAGGCGCCGTCGTCTTCGGACAGCTGTAACGTGCACACGACGTGGCGGGCGAGCGCGGCTCACCTGTTCCTGGCGCTGGGCGCGCTCCTGGCGCTCGGGGTCGCAATCGGGACGTCGGTCGATCCGGGCGCCGTGGGCCTGGTCGCCGCGTCGTGGACAACGGTTGCACTCATCGTCGCCGGCGTGTCGCTCTCCTGGCTCCAGCATCGACGACGCGAGCGTTTCCGGCAGAGCCTGGCGACCGGTCTCACGCACCACTTCCGCACCTCGCTCGCCAACATCCTCGCGTACACGGAGATGCTCCTGCTCGGGAACGAGTCGTCCGAGGACGAGCGGGCAAGGTGGCTCGAGATCATCGGGCGCGAGGCCGAGAGGATCGGTGGGGCGGTGGAGAACGTGCTCGTGCTGGTCAACAGCAGTCGCGGGAACGCCTATCCGATTCGCCGGACGACTGACCTCGGCGCGTTGCTCGAAGACGTCGCGTGCGGATTCAGCGGCGGCGCGGCGACGAGCCTGCGGTTCGAGACCGGGCCGCCCATCGGCGTCATGGTCGACATCGATCCCGGGGCGATTCGCCAGGCCATCGCCAACCTGCTGCGCACCGTGGATCGAGTGCCCGGATCGGGCCTCTCCGTCGCGCTTCTGACCAGCGATTCCACCGCCACGATCGTCGTGGGTATGGACGAAGCTGAGCCCGGCGGCACCCCCGACGGGGACCTGCCCTTCCGGCAGACCGACCTCGAGGGCGCGACCGACACCGGCTTCGGCCTGGAGATGGCCATCGTTCACCACGTCGCGAAGGCCCACGGCGGCCGCGCGACGCCGTTCCGCGACCGCGGCCGCGGCGGCTACCGCTTCGAGTTGCCCCTCTCCCGCCCCCGAGGGTGAGCGGAAGAGCGGCTAGTGTCCCCCAGAAGGTCATCACACGAAGCCGCGAAGGGGCTTCCCCGTGCCCCATTTGAGCCCTTTGTGCATTCTGTGGCTCCGCCCATCGCGCACCGCCGCCTTTTGCACCGGGTCATTCCGCGATTAGGTTACGGTCGGATCTCGATTTCTTTCCACTTCCGGAGGTAGGAAGGATGCACCCGATCGTCCTTCGCGTCGCGTCGATCCTCGTCATGGGCTGCGGATCTGCCGCACCCGATACCGGGTCCATGCGCGCGTTCGTCGGCGCCCGCCTCATTGATGGCTCCGGCTCGACTCCGCTCGAGAACTCGGTGATCGTCGTCGACTCCGGCGAGATCGTGGCGGTCGGGCCCGCGGGCTCGGTCGAGATCCCGGCCGGCGTGGAGCAGATCGACGTGTCGGGCCGCACGATCATCCCTGGCCTGATCAACGCGCACGGGCATGTCGGCAATGTGCGCGGCCTTCAGACCGGCCAGTATTCGCGCGATAACGTACTCGATCAGCTTGGTCTGTACGGGAGGTACGGAGTCACCACGGTGGTGAGCCTCGGCGACGACCGGGAGGAAGGTGTGCAGATCCGCGAGGAGCAGGCGGCGGGCGCGAACCTCGACCGGTCGCGGCTCTTCGTGGCAGGCCCCGTGCTGAATCCGCGCACGGCCGAGGAGGCGGCCGAGCAGGTGCGCGGGATCGATGCGATGAACGTGGACTGGGCGAAGATCAGGGTGGGAAGTCTTGGCGGCGGCCAGAACATGTCGCCGGAGGTGTACGAGGCGGTAATCTCGGAGTCCCATCGGAGCGGGATCCCGGTCGCGGTCCACGTCGCCGCCCTCGCCGACGCGAAAGCGGTGGTGGCGGCCGGCGCGGACTTCATCGGGCACAGTGTGCGGGACGCGCCGGTCGACGATGAGCTGATCGCGCTCCTTCGCGAGCGGCGGATCTGCCTGAGCCCGACGCTGACGCGCGAGCTATCGACCTTCGTGTATGGCTCGCGGCCCGAGTTCTTCGACGACCCCTTCTTCCTGCGGGAGGTGGATCCGGCGGTCGTGGCCGAGCTGGAAGACCCGGAGCGGCAGCGCCGCACGCGCGAGAGCGCGGACGGGCAGTACTGGCAGGCGCAGCTCCCCCTCGCGATGAGCAACCTCAAGGAACTTTCCGATGCTGGCGTCCGGATCGCGATGGGCACGGATAGCGGGCCGCCGGGCCGGTTCCAGGGCTATTTCGAGCATGTGGAGCTGGCGATGATGGTGGAGGCCGGGCTCACACCGATGCAGGCCATCGTCGCCGCGACGGGCGACGCCGCGCGATGTGTGGGGCTCGACGCCAGCCTGGGGACGATCGAACCGGGAAAACGCGCCGACTTCGTGGTCCTGACGTCCAATCCGCTCGACAGCATCGAGAACACGCGGACGATTGAAAGCGTCTGGATCGACGGCGAACTCGTCCCTGGCGACGAGTCGTAACATATAACGGAGGAGTCACTTGACGGAACGGAAGGTCTCGCCGGAAACGGCGGCGATCCGGATTCAGGCGGAGCGGTCGGCGGAGCGCGAGCATTCGGTGCCGCTCTATCTCACATCGAGTTTCGTATTCGAATCGGCGGAGCAGGGCAGGGCGCTCTTCGCGGACGAGATCCCGGGCAATATTTACAGCCGGTATTCGAACCCGAACGCCGACGAGTTCGTACGGAAGCTGTGCGCGATGGAGGGCGCGGAAGACGGTATCGCGACCGCGAGCGGGATGGCCGCCGTGTTCGCGACGTTCGGTACGCTGCTGTCGATGGGTGACCACGTCGTCGCGAGTCGCGCGCTCTTCGGCGCCACGCACCAGCTGCTCACGCGCGTGCTGTCTCGCTGGGGGATCGAGCATACGTACGTCGACACCGAGGCCACGGCCTCCGACTGGGACGCGGCGATTCGGCCCGAGACGAAGCTCGTCTTCGTGGAGACGCCGTCAAACCCCGGGCTCGCTCTGCTGGATCTCGAGATGCTCGGCGACGTCTGCCGGCGCCGGGGCGTGCCGCTGGCGGTCGACAACTGCTTCACCACGCCGTACCTCCAGCAACCGATCCGGTTCGGGGCGGACCTGGTGGTTCATTCGGCGACGAAGTTCATCGACGGTCAGGGGAGGACGCTCGGCGGCGCGATCGTGGGCGGAGCGGAGCGGATCAACGAGATCCGGTCGTTCGCGCGGAGCACGGGGCCGTCCATCTCCCCGTTCAATGCGTGGGTCCTCTCGAAGTCGATGGAGACGCTCGCCGTACGGATGGACCGACACTCGGAGAACGCGCTGAAGCTGGCTTCTATGTTCGAAGGGCATCCAGACGTCGAACGCGTGCTCTATCCGTTCCTCGAGAGTCACCCGCAGTACGAGCTGGCCCGGAGGCAGATGAAATCGGGGGGTGGGCTCGTGGCGGTGACCGTGAAGGGCGGGGTCGAGCGCGCCGGCCGATTCCTCGATTCGCTCGAGATGCTTTCCCACAGCCCGAACCTTGGCGACACGCGAACGATCGTGACGCACCCGAGCTCGACGACGCACTCGAAGCTTACGGAGGATGAGCGCCAGCGCGTCGGGATCTTCCCCGGCCTGATCCGGATCTCGGTGGGTCTGGAGGCGATCGACGACATCGCGGCGGATGTGATGCAGGCGCTCGAACGCTCCCGCTGAGAGGGCGGACGGAATGGACCAGCGACGGATCATCCTGCTAAGCATGATCGCCGGCATCGTCGTGGGATTCGCCATCACGGCGATCTATCTCGCTTTCCGCTGACGAGGCGGGATGTCGTGCACCCCTTCACGCTTCACTCTCCAATCGGGGACTTGATCTTGCACTTGCGCGTCAACGGTGGTATAGCAGTTAACCCTAAGCCATTTCCGAAGATGCGTAAAATTGCCCCTATTCTGTTGGCGTTGGCCGTGACCTCTGTCGTCGGCCCGCACACGGTGTTCGCGCAGGACGCTCCGCCTCGTCATTTCTCGGCGAATCTGGGCGTCTTCAGCTATCAACTGGCCGAGAACGGTCTCGCGCCGATGCTCGCGATCCGCGGCAACTTCCCGGTCTCCTCGGTGCTCGTGCTGGAGGGCGGTATCGTGGGTACGCGGCCGGATCAGGTCGGACGGACGGCGATGTTCCTGGCGCCTGAGGTCCAACTTCAACTGGCGATGCCTTTCGAACGATTCGCGCCGTACATGGGCCTGGGCCTGGGGGCGGTCGTGGACTTCGGAGGGCCTGAAGACGTCGAAGGAGCTTCCTTCGACATGGCGATTTCCGGATCGGTCGGCTCGCGCTTCTGGCTCAACGAGCGAATCGGTATCCAGGCGGAGTATCGGGGCCGCGGAATCGGGTTCGACTTCTACGGAACGTCATCCGAGTATTCACTGGGCCTCGCCTGGCGGTTGTGACGCCGTTGGCTCGGTGATCCGCGACGATCCACAATGAGCGCGCGGAGGTTGGGGACGCTTGTCGTCCGGACTTCCTCGCGCTCAATCCCGCCTGAAATCCGTTGGCTCCTCGATCACACCCCGGTGTAGAACGCCGAATGTCGACCACACAGTCCGCGGTCACGACGCTGACCGCCGCGCCCGAATCCCGAAGGCTCGTTCTCTTCGATATCGACGGCACGATCCTCAGCTCGAACGGCGCCGCGCCGCGCGCGTTCCGGCAGGCGCTCGTCAGCGTGTTCGGCACGTCGGGGCCCGAGCGGGGCTACTCGTTCGGTGGCAGGACCGACCCCGAGATCGCAGGGGATCTACTCGCGATGGCCGGGATCGAGGATTCGACGATTCAGGCCCGGTTACCCGAGGTCTGGCCGCTCTATACCGCGAACCTGCGTCGCGAGCTGGAGGTCGCGCGGCCCACCGTCCACCCCGGCGTCCGGGCCCTTCTCGATCGGCTGGACGAAGCCAGTGACGCAGCCGTCAGCGGACTGCTGACCGGCAATGTCGATGACGGCGCGCGGATCAAGCTCGAGGCGGCCGGAATCCCGATGCGCAGGTTCATGATCGGCGCGTTTGGGTCGGATCATCGCGACCGCAAGGCGCTGCCGGCGGTGGCGATCGAGCGGGCTGCGGCGGTGGTCGGCCATCGATTCAGCGGGAAGGCGGTTGTGATTGTGGGGGACACGCCGGCGGACATCGCCTGCGGCGCGCATCTGGGTGTGCGGACGGTGGCGGTAGCGACCGGGAGTTACAGTATCGACGCGCTGCGAGAGCATCGGCCCGACCATCTCTTCGAAGACCTGTCGGACGTCGACGCGGCGTTGCACGCGATCCTCTCATGACCCTTCCGCCGCTCCTCGCCCGAATCCATCACCCGGCGCGCGGTCGTGCGCTCGCGGCCCCGATCGGTTAGATTTCGCGCAACCTTCCAGTTCCCATCCCCGAAAGGTGATTTCCCGGTGATATCGGGTCGGCGGTATCGCGAGTCGGTTTCTGGATCGACGCGCCGCTCTGTGGGGCGGCGGGCGATTCTGCTCGCGGTTTACCTGCTGGTGGCCATCGGGACGCCGATGGGACACGGTCTGGTCGTCGGTCTCCACGTCCTCCACGACCATACGGGGGTGCCGACACCCGGTGCCTGGCTGAACTCCCGGTTCGAGACGATGCTGGACGTCACCCGGCTCGAATGGTCGCTGGAACTGGGTTTCGACGTCGATGCCGAAGGCCAGCATTCGCATGGCGCCGGCGATACGCATGCTCACGACGCCGGCTCAGGTTCGGCGCACTCGCACATCGGGTCCCGCGCGTCGGTCGACGCGCCGGAGCAACGCGGTGAGATGCCCACGGAGACCGAATCGGGGGATCATCTCGCGGGCGGCGCGGTTCCCATGACCGGCGAACACGCGCACGACGGCTACGTTCACAGCCACGACACCGACCCGACCCAGGACCTGGCCCACCTCACGGCCAATCTCTCGAAGCATTTCCTGCCCGCCCCGTCCACCGCGATCTCACCCGCGATCACGGCGGATGCCGCTCCCTGGTTGTACGGGGCCGGGGCCTCCGAAACGTATTCCGCCGTACTGCTCCCTCCTCCGCGGTTTCTTTGATCGACTGATAACAATTTCGTCCGATCGGTGATATTCGTCGCCGATCGGGATCGACCGCGCGCGCCCGGCGTTCGCGTGCGTCGCCGACGGCCGTTGCCGTCCGATGGGCCGTGCATCCGCGGCCGCCGTCGATCCGATCGTTCAAACCGCTGGACAAAACAGGAGCAGGAAAATCGTGCAACGGAATTTTCTTCTTTTCACCGCCGCCGCCATCGGTTCGGTCAGTCTCGCCATGGCTCCGGCCACCGCGCAGGTCCCGACGGCGCGCGATACGGTGACCGCGCCGACCGTGGTGATCGACACGCTCCGCGTCAGCGGGCGGATCGACAATCTGGCGGGTATCGCATCGTCGGCATCCGAGGGGAGGGTCGGCGCGATCGACCTCCGGAGCCGGCCATTGACTCGCGAGGGCGAACTGCTGGAGACGGTGCCGGGCGTCATCGTGACCCAACACTCGGGGGAGGGGAAGGCCAACCAGTACTTCGTGCGGGGCTTCAATCTCGACCATGGAACCGACTTCCAGACGCGTGTCGAGGGGATGCCGGTCAACCAGCCGACCCACGGCCACGGCCAGGGCTATACGGACCTGAACTTCCTGATTCCCGAGTTCGTGGACCTGCTCGAGTACAAGCTGGGCACGCATCACGCCGAGATGGGTGATTTCGGTAGCGCGGGCGGGGCCGAGTTCCATCTCGTCCGCGCGCTCGATCGTCCGTTCGCTTCCCTGACGGCGGGTGAGAACGGGTTCGGGCGTGTGGTCGTCGGCGGGTCGACGGCCGCGGGCGGCGGCAACCTCCTGCTGGGCGGCGAGGGCCGGATCTACGATGGCCCGTGGGAGCTTGCCCAGGAGGTCCGGAAGTTCAACGGCCTCGCTCGGTATACGCGTGATAGCGGGACCTCCCGCCTCTCGGTGCTGGCAATGGGTTACGACAACAGCTGGAACGCGACCGACCAGGTCCCTCTCCGCGCTCTGGATACGGGGCTCAACCGGTTCGGCTACATCGACGAATCCGACGGTGGTGAGTCGAGCCGCTACAGCCTGTCGGGAAGCTGGAGTCGGTACGCCGCGAACTCGTCGCAGCACGTCGAGGTCTTCGGGATCCTCTCGGAACTCAGCCTCTTCTCGAACTTCACCTATTTCCTCGGCGACCCGGACGCGGCGGACCAGTTCGAGCAGCGCGACAAGCGAAAGATCCTGGGGCTGAACGCGAGGCATTCGTTCAGCACGGGGCCGGCGACGGCGGGTCATACGTTCACGGCGGGCGTGCAGACGCGTCTGGATCTCATCGATGAGGTTGGATTGCACCTGACCGAAGCGCGGGTCCGGCACGACACCGTGCGGGAGGACGAGGTGCGGGAAGCGACGGCGGGCGTCTACGCGGAGGCGACGTCGAGATGGCATCCCATGTTCCGCACCGTGGTCGGGGTGCGCGCCGACGCCTTCAGCTTCGACGTCGAGAGCGACCTCGCGGCGAACTCGGGGGATGCGACCTCAGGGATCGTGAGCCCGAAGGCATCGCTCATCTTCGCTCCCACGAACACGGCGGAGTTCTACGTGAGCGGCGGGTTTGGCTTCCACAGCAACGACGCCCGCGGCACGACGATAAGCGTGGATCCGGCCAGCGGAGATCCGGCCGATCCAGTTGACCCGGTCGTGCGGTCGCGTGGCGCGGAAGTCGGCGTGCGGTTCACCCCCGCCGAAGGGTTCCGCTCGACGCTGACCGGCTGGGCGCTGGACCTCGACAGCGAGTTGCTCTTCGTCGGCGACGCGGGGGCCACCGAGCCTTCGGATGGAAGTCGCCGGATGGGGGTGACGATTGCGAACTTCTACCGGCCGACACCATCGATTTCGCTCGACGCGGACATTTCCTTCTCGCGGGCGCGGCTGCTGGACGTGGGGCCAGGCGAGGACCGGATTCCGGGCGCGCTCGAGTCCGTGATCGCCGGCGGCGTGACCTGGGCGCCAGCCACGGGTCCGTTCGCGGTTCTCCGGCTGCGCCATTTCGGCGAGTACCCGCTGATTGAGGACAACTCGGTTCGGGCCGACGCGGCCACACTCGTGAACGGAGCGCTCGGCTATCAGCTGGGGTCCGGCGCGCGGATCGAGCTGTCGCTGCTCAACCTCTTCGATTCCCAGGCGTCCGACGTTCAGTACTTCTACGAGTCGCGCCTGCCCGGCGAGCCGGAGGGTGGCGTCGAGGATGTGCACTTCCACCCTGTCGAGCCGAGGCAGGCGCGGGTGACCGTGCACTTCAGCTTCTAGCGGGGCGCGCCCCCGGGGTTGAGGGGGACCGCGAAGAACGCGAAGAACGCCAAGTTGCAGGCTACAAGCAACTTGGCGTTCTTCGCGTTCCCTTGTTACCGATTCGCCGCCAGCGCCCGGTAGTCCTCGATCGCGGCGCTCACAACGCGGGACGCGTGTTCCGCCCCGTAGACTTGTTGCACCTTGATCTGCAAATCCGCGCCCGGCACGAGCTTGTAGGTCGAGAAGTAGTGCTCGATCCGCTCGACGAGGATCCGCGGGAGGTCTTCAATATCGGAGACGTCGTTCCAGATGAGGTCGCCTTCCAGGACCGCGACGATCTTGTCGTCCGCCTCGCCGCGATCGAGCAGCTGGATCCCTCCGACAATTCGTGACGGTACGATCAGCTCGGACCGTGTTATCGGTCGTTCACTGAGCACGCAGATG
>CAZUVK010000006.1:12423-26726 GCA_964623785.1 uncultured Gemmatimonas sp.
CCCGCTGGAGCTGTCCAGCGGGTCGCCGTCCCCACGCTCCGCGTTCGGGCAGAGCGCGGCGGTTCGCTCGCCGCAGTAGGTGCGCGGGATGAACCCATAGAGCGCCGGCGGCTGCGAGGAGGTCCGCTGCGGCCGGTCGACCCGCAGATAGCCGGTCGCCTTGTCGACCTCGTATTTGATCAGGTCGAACGGCGTGATTTCGATGTAGGAGTTGACCCTGAGCGGGGGGTCGCGCCCGATTTCCAGACCATGCCAGGGATGTGGACGCCAGGGGGAGAAGCTCGATTCGTTATCAGGATATTCCGTCGTCATACAGGTAGTCGAATTCTGAAAGTACTGCCCTGGCCCTGGCTGCTGCTCACCTCGATCTCGGCGCCGATGAGTTCGGCGAGCCGGTGACAGATGGTCAGACCCAGACCAGTTCCACCCGCTCGTCGCGTTATCGGTCGCTCCACCTGCCAGAAGGGTTCAAAGATACGAGCCAGGTGCTCCGGGCTGAGTCCGATCCCGGAATCGGTCACGGCGATAGCAAGTGAGTCGCCATCGAACTCCGTGTCAACCGTGATCTCCCCGGAATCGGTGAACTTCACGGCGTTCGAGAGGAGGTTGAGCAGGACCTGCAGCAGTTTGTCCGAGTCCGACCGGAGGATCGGATCCCCTTCGGCGAAGTTGACGGACATCGGGAGGTTCTTGACCCGCGCCATCGGCTCGATGATCCCGACGGCATGCCGGATCAGGTCGTTGACGTGCAGTTCCGCCCTGTGGACGCGGCGCTCGCCGGACTCGAGGGTAACGAGCGTAAGGATCTCCTCGATCAGCTGCAGGAGGTGGCGCGCGGAGACCTCAATTCGTTCCGCCTGCTCGCGCTGTCGATGGGTCACCGGATCGGGCACGCCGAGCTGGAGCAGTTCCGCGTATCCGATGATCGCGGTGAGCGGCGTGCGCAGCTCGTGCGACATAACGGCGAGGAAGTCGGACTTGGCCTCGCTCGCCGCCCGGGATTGATCGAAGAGGCGAAAGTTCTCGACCGCGAGCGCCGCCCGCGTGGCAAGCTCCTCCGCGACCTCGAGGTCGTCCGGCGTGTACCGCCGACCCGACTCCGCGGTGACGAAGATGATCGCACCCAGCGGACTTCCCCGCGCCACGAGGGGCACGATCATCACCGACTTGATTCCCAGATCGCCAAGGAACTTCCGCTGCTTCGCGCTCTCGGTGAACCGGTCGAGCATGCGCTGCGAAACCTCCGGAACCAGTTCAGAGGTCCCGGTGCGAATCACCCTCTCTACCCCGACCTCGGTCCGAATCGACGGCGGATAACGGCGGGCGAGCTGCATGGCCGTCACCGCGAGTCGCGGGTCGGTATGCTCGATGGCCACCCGCTCGATCTCGCCCGACGCGTCGAGCAGATCCACGGTGCACCAGTCCGCGAGCGCCGGGACGGCAAGGCGGGCCAGGTTGCGGAGCGTGGAAACGTAGTCGAGCGATGAGGAGAGGAGAGTCCCGGCGTCGGCCAGGAAGCGGCGGGACGTGAGGCGACGCCGTTGGTCAGTCACATCGAGCGCGGTCATCACCGCGCCAACGATCTCGCCCTTGTCGTTGCGGACGGGTACGGCGTTGAAACGGGCCACGCCGCGGCTCCCGTCCGCCCGCGTGATGTCAATCTCCTGGGATCGAACCGTTTCGCCGTACTCGAGCGCACGGCGGATCGGCCACTCGTCAAACCGGAGTCGCTCCCCGTCCGGATGGTGCCCGATCCACCGGGAAACGCAAACGGTGGGTGCCCGCCAGATCGCTTCCAGCTGCGGATTGGTCAACACGATCTGGCCGCCAGCTTCCATGACCAGCACCCCCGAAGGCATCTCCTCGAGGAGAACCTTCAGTAGGCGGAGGTCGAACCCCTGGGTCCCGAGCTGGGCCAAACCCTCTATATCGATACCGTCCATCACACTCCATCTGGCAACATCGGCCGTGCACTCGACTGTTCGCCCGGCCTCGCGACGAACACTCGAATCCTGATACCCGCAGCCATCGGTGGTCGATCCGGCGGACGGTAATCGGCGATCGGCCCAAGGGCAAGCCGCATCTCACTTTATGGAAAATTTCGTCCCCTAAGGCGCGCAAACATTGGCGGATCGGGACCGGGCGGGCGGCGGGCGGGCGGCACTACTCGTGCGGTTGTGGGAGGTGGAAACGGCGATCTTCGCGTTCCACCCGTCCTGGTCGTCAGGGCCGTTCCGGCGGGGGTGATTGAGGCATGATCGGAGTGGGAGGGGGCATGATCGGCGCAACCGGCGAGCTCGTGCAGGAACTATACGACGCGCTGGCGGTTCGCGCGTTCGAGAAAGCGGCCCAGCACGCGCATGAGGGCGTTCATCTCACCAGCGTCGCGACCGGTGACACCTACACGGGGCGGCGCGGGTTCATCGAGTTTCATCGCGGGTGGGCAGCCGCATTCCCGGATCTGCGGATCGAGTCGCTGCAGGTCGCTGGCGGGGAGGGCCGCGCGGTTGCCGAGTATGAGATCGAAGGTACGCATACGGGACCGCTTCTCACGCCGCGCTGTCACATTCCACCCACGGGGATGGAGATCCAGGTCCACTTCTGCGACGTGCTGAACGTGGAGAAGGGGAAGGTGACCCGGATACGCCGGTACTTTGACACGGTGACGATGCTTCGGCAGCTCGGGCTCGTGGCGGGTACCCCGTTGCACGCGCCCGACCGGCGGGCGCCGCTGGAGTTGTACGCGCAGCCAGTGGATACGAACGCGCCGCAGCGTCACAAGGCGATCATCCACCGTTTTCTGCAGGAGGTGTTCGATCGTCGCAATGCGAACGCGACGGCGGATTCGTGCGCCAAGGGCTACGTCTGGCACGGCGGCCACCTCGGAGAGGCGCACTCGCTGCAGGACTACCAGGCGGTGATCACGTCATTCTTCGTCGGCTTCCCCGACCTGGAGTTGGAGGTACTGGACACGATCGCCGAGGGTGACCGAGTCGTGGTCCGCTTCGCGATGAACGGCACGCACCTGGGTCCGTTCAAGGGGATCTCACCGACGTATACGCGGGTTTCCGGGGCTGGGACGAGCACCTTCAGGATCGCCGACGGACGGATCGCGGAGGAGTGGTGGCAGGGCGATCTGCTGGCGTTGCTGCGGCAGCTCGAACCAAAGCCGGCGCCGGAGAAGCGCTGACGCGGTCCGGCGAGGGCAGCCCGATCAGGGGGGGTAGGCCGCGAACGCCTCGATTTCGATCAGCCAATCAGAATTGACGAGGGCGACGACGCCGACCGTGGACCGAGCCGGCCGTGTCGGATTCGACGCTGTACCGAAGTAGCGGGCGTAGGCTTCGTTCCAGCCCGCGGTGTCGATTCTCCCCGTTTCCGGGTCCGGCACGAGGTAGGCGCGAATGTAGACCACGTCGCGCATGGAGAGGTCCAGTTCACGCAGTTGCTCCTCGATGCGGCCGAGGATACCGGACGCCTGGATCTGGGTGTCGCCGTAGCGTTCGCGGGTCCCGGGCTCCGCGCGTTCGTTGAAGAGCGGCGGAACGGTGCCGCTCGTCCAGACGACCGCGCGATCGGCGGGGATGACGACGCCGGCGGCGATCGCTGAGTTCGGAGTCAGGCCGTAGAAGAGGACCGAGTCGGGCGCCTCGACCCCCTGGGCCGACGACGAGTTCGCGAGGATGGTGGTCGCGGCGAGGACGGCGACGAGGCTCGTGATGGATCTGAACATGGGGACCTCCATGGTCGGGTCGGGCGGCGCGAAGGATCGCGCGACGCCCGTGCCCGGTGATTCACTCGACGTCGAGGAGCGCGACCTCGAAGACGAGCGTTGCGTTTGGCGGAATCACCCCACCCGCCCCGGCCGCCCCGTATCCGAGATCCGGGGGGATCACGAGCTGGCGCCGCCCGCCGACCTTCATCCCCGCCACGCCTTCGTCCCACCCCTGGATCACCTGAGCCTGACCGAGGGCGAACTGGAACGGGCTGCCGCCGACGCTGCTGTCGAACCGCTGGCCGTCGGTCAGCCAGCCCGTGTAGTGAACGGACACGATCGAGCCCGGATTCGCGGTTGCGCCGGAGCCTTCCGTCACGTCGCGGATGTAGAGGCCCTCGCCCGCGTTCTGCGCGGTGCTCACGACACTGGTATCAAAGTTCATTTCCGTGATCGGTTCTTCGGCGGCGTCCCCGCACGCAGCGAGGCCCACGGTGAGCAAGGCGACGAGAATGGCGCGAGACGGCACAAGCGACGAAGTGCGGGTCGCGGTTATTCTGGTCTGCGAAACAGTCATCGGATCCCGTTCTCCTGGGGGCGTGAAAAGGCTCGTTGACAGTACGACCGAACAAATTTGCGCCCGTCGTCGGCCGTTGCCAAGTGGCGAACCGGAGCGACCGCGCGATGCATGTATATTATGGCAGGGGCCGTTCCGCGACCGAATGGCCAAGCCGGCGGAGCAGTCCGATCAACACCGTTTGTTCCTCGGGCGAGAGTTCCGTCACCAGTGAGTCGATGCGGTTCGCATGCTCCGGGAAGATGCGCTGGATGAACTCCTCGCCGGCCTGCGCGAGCGTAGCGTACCGCGCGCGCCGATCATGATCGCAGGTCTTCCGCGTGACGAGGCCCTTGGCTTCGAGCCGGTCGATGAGGTAGGTGATGCCACCGCTGGAGACGAGGATTCGCCGTTGCACTTCGCCGAGGAGCAGAGGGCCCTTGTGGTAGAGGACCTCGAGGATCCCGAACTCCATCAGCGTGAGGTCATGGCGCGCGACGTCGGCGTTCAGGTGCGCCGAGATCGACTGGTGGGCGCGGGAGAGCACGACCCACAGCTTGAGGGCGAGGTCGAAGTCCTCCGACCGCGCGGGTCCGGATTCCGTGTTGTCCGGGTCAGTTGTCGTCATCGTGCGCTGGATGCGGGTCCGTGAGTTCGGCCATGCCGGGCCGTCCGCCGGATAACGATAAACGTTCGCGCCGGGTTCGGCGATCCGCTTCGAGGAACGGCGCGTCCGATCAGGTCCGACTGGCGTTCGCGGCGGTCGGTCGTCGCGTCGGCTCCAGCGTCGCCGGCCCGCCGGGTGAATCCGCCGCCAGCGTCGAAGCGCCGAGGAGAACGAGGCCGATCCAGACCACGTCGGCGAGGAGGAGGTGGATCAGCTGAACGCTGACGGGCGCGAGGAGCGCGATATTCGTGACGCCAATGCCGAGCTGCAAAAGGTAGACGCCGCTCAGCGCCGAGGCGAGCCGCCCCGTGACGCCGTCGCCCGAACGCGCGAGGTACCTCGCCAGGCCGACCACGTAGAGCCCCGCCCCGATCGCGAAGAACGGGTGGTACTTCCGCAGCTGGATCAGCGGGTGTGACTCGCTGGAGAAGCTGTCGCGGAGTCCCTCGCCGAGCGAGGCGGACGGGAAGAGCGTATCGCCGAGCGCGGCGATCGCTCCGGTGGCGCCCACGACGAGGAGCGATACGAGCCCGATCGCCAGCAGCCAGACGCGGCCGTCGCCGCGCGATATCCGCGGGCGCCCGCCGCCCGACGCCCACCACGCGGTCAGGCTGAGGACGGCGACGAGGATGAACGTGTTGGTCAGGTGGAGCACCATCGACACGGCGCGGAACACCGAATCGTCATCGGCGACCAGTTCGAAGAGGACGAGCCCGGCGCCGAGCAGGGCCTCGACCACGATGAAGACGAGAGAGAGGAGGGCACCCGTGCGGACCACGTGACCCGCGGGCCGGACGCGCCGCGCCCAGATGAACATCGCGACCACGAGCAGGAGCGCCAGCCCGCTCGTGGCCCGGTGCGTGAACTCGATCAGCGTCTCGATCTCCGCCGACCGCAGCATCACCTCGCCGTTGCACAACGGCCAGTGGCTGCCGCACCCCGCGCCCGAACCGGTCGCGCGGACGTACGCTCCCCAGAGGATGACCAGGAGGTTGAACCCCAGCACACCCCACGCGTATCCCGCGAATCTGTCGACTCTCATCTCTCCCATCCGGTACGGCTCTCTCCGGGAATCGCTCTGACGAGCCTGCCGAAAGTCGCGCTCGCGGCCATCGAAGCCGACCCGCGCGCCGCGATCATTCGGGCGCGGCCTCGGCGCCGAACCGCTCCACGAACTTCCGTTCTCCAGCCGTCGTACCAATCAGAATCAGATCGGTGCCCGGCGTCAGGACGTAGTTCCAGGGCGGGTTGATCAACTGCTTCCCATCGCGCTCGACCGCGACCACGCTGCACCCGCTCTCCTCACGAATCCGGCTCTCGTTCAACGCAAGGCCGGAGAGTGACTCGGGCACAGGGTGCCGGAAGATATCCAACCCTTCCGCGAGCATCACGATGTCATCCCCCTCCAGGACGTTGTAGATCGCGTTGGCGCCCATCGACGCGTACGACATCACGAAATCCGCCCCCGCGCGATGGAGCGTGGTGACGTTCCGTTCGAGGGTCGCCCGGCTCACGAGCTGGATGTCGGACCTCAGGCTCCGGCAGTAGATCGTGAGGTAGATGTTGATCGCGTCATCGTTGGTGGTGACGATCACCGACGGTGCCTCCGCGATCCCCGCGCGGCTGAGGCAATCCGAATCCGCGGCCGACCCTATTATGTACTTCTCCTTGTCCCTGGCGCGCGACGGGTCTTTCTCGACGATCAGGTAGGGGATCTCCCGCTCCGCGAGCGCCGCCGCCGCCGCCCGGCCCACCCGGCCACCGCCGAGGATCAGCACCGGTGCTTCGGGGATGTTGTAGATCGCCGTGAGGTCGTCGAACCGGTTGAGCTGTTCCTTCGAACCCGCGAGCACGAGTACGCTCGTGGGCATCATGCGCGTGCCCGGCGTGGGAAGGTCGAACTCGCCGCGCTCCCAGATCCCGACGACGGTCAATCCCGTCGAGTCTCGCAACATGCTCTGGCCGAGTTCGCGACCGACCCACGGCGTGCCCATCACGGGCGCCTCCGCGATCAGCAGATCGCCGAACGTCCCGATCACGTTCGCGCGGACGTCACCACCCATCACGCGTCGCGCGAGCGCGCGGCCGAGCATCTCCGGCAACTGGATCACCTTGGTGGCGCCCGCCAACTCGAGGATCTCCACCGATTCGGATGAGCGCGCGATCGACGCGATCGGCACGGAACGCGTGATTTCGCGCGCCGTGAAAGTGATGTTCGTGTTGATGAAGTCGCTGTCGCCCGTGGCGGCGATCAGGGAGGCATCGGAAGCGCGGGCCCGGTCGTAGGTATCCGCGTCGTCGTGGTCGCCCACCATCACGCTGATGCCATCGTCATGCATCGCCAGCGCGCGGTTCAGGTCCGGCTCCAGGATCACGTACCCATACCCGTGGTAGCGCAGCCGCTCGACGAGCGAGATGGTGACCGCGTTGTAGTGCGAGAGGATCACGTGCCCGTGGGTGCCGGCGGCCAGCTGGCGTGGCACCCGCGCGTTCGACTGTGCCTCCAGGAACGGCGCGTAGAAGAACTGGATGAAGGCAAACGGCAGGACGACGAGGAGGAAGACGATCCCGGTGAGCAGAACGACCACCGAGAAGATCCGGCCGAAGTCCTCGAGGAAGTGGACATCCCCGTAGCCGAGCGTCGTCATCGTGGCGAGCGTCCAGTAGAAGCCCGTCGCCCAGGAATGCCGCTGTCCCTCGAACTCCATCAGGAACTGGAAGAGCACGCTGTAGAGCGCGACCACCAGTGTCAGGAATATGAAATAGGAGCGGAGCGTGCGGACGTTGCGGCGAAATGCGGCGGACCGCAGAAACAGCCCGAGTGGAGTGGCCGCGAGTTTCATCGCCGGGTGTCGAGGTGGAGAAGGCATTGGCCACGGGGCCGTGGCCGGCGGGCGCTTTCGCGAGTCGGCGGATGGATACGTCGTCGTGGATTGGCGCTCACGAGTCGGGCGCCATATTCTGAACGGCTTCCGGGATTCCCGCAACTCGAAGGAACCGTTTGCGTCGCCGATGAACTTCCATAAGCGCCCGATCTTCCCCCGAGGTTTCCAGTGCGCGAGCCGCAACTGCGGACTCAAGCCCGAGGCGAAGGACCTCTCGGTGTTCTATTCGTCCGTACCGGCCGCCGCGGCCGCCGTGTTCACGCTGAATCGCTTTCCCGGCGCGCCCATCATCCTCGGCCGTGAGACGATCGCGCGCGGCAGACTTCAGGCCGTGGTCGTCAACAGCAAGGTGAGCAACGTCGGCACGGGCGAGGAGGGCATGCTCAACGCGCGCCGGATGGCGATCGCGGCCGGCACCGAGCTTCGCGTCCGCGCCGACGAGGTACTCGTCAGCTCCACCGGCGTCATCGGGCGCCAGCTCCCGATCGACCTCATCGAGAGGGGCCTCGTCGGCATCGAATCGGAGCTGATGAGCGATCCGGTGGTCGGGGCCGAGGGCATCATGACGACGGATACTCATCCCAAGGCCCTTTCGACGGAGGTCGGCGGCGCCGTCATCACCTGGGTCGCCAAGGGGGCGGGGATGATCGAGCCGAACATGGCGACGATGCTCGTCTACATCTTCACGGACGCGAAGTTCGACCCGCCCGTGCTCGACCGTCTCCTGCGTGACGCGGTCGACCCCTCGTTCAATATGCTGTCGGTCGATACGGACACCAGCACGTCCGACACCTGCGCGATCCTCGCCAACGGTCTCGCGGGCGAGGTGTCGGAGGCGGAGTTCGCCGAGGCGCTGCGCGCGGGCTGCATCCGGATGACCGAGACCATGGCGCGCGACGGCGAGGGCGCGACGAAGCTCCTGCGCGCCACCGTCGAGGGGGCCGCCAGCCGCGGCGAGGCGCGCGCCGCCGCAAAGGCGATCATCAACTCGCCGCTCGTCAAGACGATGGCGTTCGGCGCCGACCCCAACGTCGGGCGCGTTCTCATGGCCGTCGGGAAGTGCCTCGACGTCGAGCAGGACCCGCTTCGCACCGCCGTATGGATCAACGGCGTCCCGGTGTTCGGGGACGGAGTGCGCGGCGACTATGACGAGACCGGTCTGCGCAAGGTGCTCGCCGGCGATCCGGTCGACATCCGCGTCGATCTCCGCATCGGCGCGCACTCCGCCACGGCGTTCGGCTGTGACCTCACGCACGGGTACATCGACGAGAACGCGGCGTACTACAGCTCCTGAGGCGGAGGCTGACGCGAAGCGGGGATCGGCTCATCCGCCTTCCCCGTCCAGCTTCACGAGTACGCCTTCGTTCGGACGGATCGTCATCGCGAACTCGACCCGGTCGCCCGCCCTGTCCAGGTGCGTCGACAGCACCACCGTTCCCGCAACGCCGTCAGGGAGCGACTGGACCTCCCCGTCGTCGCCCAGGTTCAGCAGGACCAGGAAGTCCGCCTCGCCGGCCCGTGCGCGCCGCGTGTACGCGAGCAACCCGCCGCGCGCCGCGACCGACTCGATCCGGCCGATCTCCAGCGCCGGCTCGCCCTTCCGCAGCGCGATCAATCGCCGGTAGACCGTCAGGATCGAGTTCCGCGAGTCCCGCTGGACGGCGACGTTGACCTCCTCGAAGTCGTCCGCGATCGGCAGCCACGGCGTCCCCGTCGTGAACCCCGCGTTCGGCTCGGGGCCCCACTGCATCGGCGTTCGCTCGGGGTCGCGCCCGAAGCCCATCCCCGGGACGTTCCTCTCCAGCGGGTCGTGGATCGCCTCCGGTGGGATGGGCACATCGCGCATCCCGATCTCATCGCCGTAGTATAGCGTGGGCGTGCCCCGCAGCGTCAGCAGCATCATCGCCGCCACACGCGCCTGGGCCGGCCCCACCCGCGACGCGATCCGGTGTTGATCGTGGTTCCCCAGCACCCAGTTCGGCCATCCATCCGCCGGCAGCGCCCGTTCATACTCGTCGATCAGCCGCCCGATATGCGCCGCGTCCCACGCCGCCATGATCAGCTGGAAGTTGAAAGGGAGATGCACGCCGGAAAGATCCACGCCGTAATAGCTTACGAGCCGTTCCAGGGGCAGGTACACCTCCCCGATCAGGACCCGCTCCGGGTACTCGTTCACCAGTGATCGCATCCGCGAGATGACCGCGAGCACCTCGGGCCGGTCCGCCGTGTAGAGCGGAACGACGGCGTGAAACGGATGGTGACCCGGGAGCCAGTCGGGATTCTCCGGGTTGTCGCGGAACTCGTCGTCCTTGATCAGGTGCCAGATCACATCGACCCGGAAGCCGTCCACGCCGCGATCGAGCCAGAACCGAAGCGCGCCGAGCATCGCTTCCACGACCGCCTCGTTGCGCCAGTTGAGATCGGGTTGCTCGGCCAGGAACGCGTGGTAGTAGTACTGGCCGGTCGCCTCGTCGAACGTCCATCCGGGGCCGCCGAAGTTGGAGAGCCAGTTGTTCGGAGGGCCGCCGCCGGGCGCGGGATCGCGCCAGATGTACCAGTTCCGCTTCGGATTGTCGCGCGACTCGCGCGATTCGACGAACCACGGGTGCTGGCTGGAGGTGTGGTTGGGCACGAAATCCAGGATGATCCTGAGCTGGCGGCTGTGCGCTTCCGCGATCAGCCGGTCGAAGTCGTCGAGGGTCCCGAACATCGGATGGATCGCGCGATAGTCGGCCACATCGTAGCCGAAATCGGCCATCGGGGAGGGGTAGATGGGCGAGATCCAGATCGCGTCGACTCCGAGCCAGCGGAGGTGGTCGAGTTGGGAGATGATCCCGGGGGTGTCGCCGATGCCGTCACCGTTAGAATCCTGGAAGGAGCGCGGGTAGACCTGGTAGACGATCCCGCGCTGCCACCAGAGGTATCGCCCGGTTCCGCGATGCTCGGCGCGGCGGTCATCCATCGGCGTCCTCCCGTGGCCCGGGCTCGCGTTCGTCGATGGGTTCGGGCGCGAGGACGCAGGCGGACTCGGCGGCCAGGAGCCAGCCGTTGGCGGTCTCCATCGGGGTCTCGCCCCGGCCTCCGTACTCCGGGCGGTCCGTCGACCAGACCGTCCGCCACGCGGTGCCGGCCGGGGGCGCGAGCAGCGGCTCCGACGCCACGTCCATCGTCCCCGCCGTGCCGAGGTTGATGACCAGCAGCCGGTCGTCGCCATCCTCCTCGAAGAACCGCACCACAATCGCGGCGTCGCTCAGGACCGCGCCGTCGATTCCGTCACGACCCTGACGCGCGAAGGCCGGGGTTTCGCGCCGGAGCCGGAGCAGGTCGCGGTGCAACGCGCGCGTCTCGTAGTTCCGCTCCCGCTCCGTCGGGTCCAGCTTCGAGCGCCTGAACGTCTCGGGGTCGGCCGGATCGGCGAGGGTCCTGTGGAACTCCGCGTTCTCGGCGATTCCGCGGAACTGGCGGAGAAACTCGATCCGGCCAGCGCGGACGGCCGCGGCCAGCTCCGGTTCGTGGTCCGCGAAGTAGAGGAATGGCCGTGTGGACCCGAACTCCTGCCCCTGAAAGAGCATGGGGGTTCCGGGGCCGAGCAGCAGCAGCGCCGTGAGGGCGCGATATCGGCCGGGGCTGGTCTGCTGGTGGAGCCGCGTGCAGGTGGCCGAGTTCGCGACCTGATCGTGGTTCTCCAGATACTCCACGAACGCGCTTCGGGCGAAGCCCCGCGTCGCGGTTCCGCGTCTGTTCGTCTGCCGGCCGTGGTACTGGCCCTGGTAGAGGAAGCCGTACTTCGCCGCCGAGAGTAGCTCCTGGACGGTGCCCCGATACGCGGAATAGTACGCCTCACGCTGGCCGGTGAGGGCCACGACCGCCGCGTGGTGGAAATCGTCGTTCCAGAGCGCGTCGAGGCCGTACCCGCCTTCGGCCCGGTCGCGAAGGTAGAGGACATCCTGCGGCTCGTTCTCGGCGGTCACCACCGCGCGGCGCGTTCCGGCCGCTTCGCGCACGGCGCGGGCGATCGCCGCGACCACCGGGTCGCCCGACGCGTCGAAGATCTGCTGCGTGGCGTCGAGCCGGAGCCCGTCCATGTGGAACTCGTCGATCCAGTACGCGGCGTTGGCGACGAAGAACTCGCGAACGGGCGCCGAGTTCGGCCCGTCGAAGTTCACGGGCGCGCCCCACTCGTTCACGTAGCGATCGGTGAAGTAGTCCGCCGAGAACTCGCCCAGGTAGTTGCCGGACGGGCCGAAGTGGTTGTAGACGACATCCAGGATGACGGCGATCCCGAGGCCGTGCGCGGCATCCACGAATCGGCGCAGGTCGTCGGGCGTTCCGTACAGGCGGGTGGGGGCGAAGAGGTTCACGCCGTCGTATCCCCAGCCGAACTCTCCCGGGAACTCGGCTATAGGCATCAGCTCGATCATCGTGACGCCGATCTCGACGAGATAGGGCAGGAGGCGTGCGGCGGCGGCCCAGGTGCCTTCGGGAGTGAACGTCCCGACGTGGATCTCGTAGATGACCTGCCCGTGCATGGTGGGGCCGGGCCAGCCGTCATCCGTCCAGCGGAACGAAGACGGGTCGACGATCCGGGAGGGGCCGTGCGGGCCGTCGGGTTGCGCGCGGGAGGCGGGGTCGGGGCGCGGGTTGTCCCCGCCGTCGAGGCGGTAGCGGTAGAGGTCCCCGGTGGACGCGAACGGGACGTGCGCGGAGAAGTAGCCGCCGTCGTCGCGATCCATCGGCACCGGGTCACGGGACTCGCCCGATCCGGATTCGAGAACGACCTCGACCCGTCGGCGATCCGGCGCCCACACGCGAAATTGCGTGCCGCCGCCTGGAGCCGGCTCGGCGCCGATCGGCATGCGGCGGCCCGGTTCGTGGAGCGTTCCGTTTCTCATCGACGACGTGTGGCGACTCGAAGGACGATCCGGTCCCGCCTCGGATCAGCGCGTGTTCGTGTCAGGGCACG
This sequence comes from uncultured Gemmatimonas sp., assembly GCA_964623785.1. Taxonomy (GTDB): domain Bacteria; phylum Gemmatimonadota; class Gemmatimonadetes; order Longimicrobiales; family Longimicrobiaceae; genus WHSP01. Next base: position 25,210 of record CAZUVK010000006.1, read on the forward strand.
AGCAAGGCGAGTGCCGGGGGATGTGGGGGAATGAGTCCGGAGGCGGCCGGCGCGATGGGGTCAGCGGATCGGGAACGCCGCGTCGTCGCCGATGACAGTCGTCCATTCGCGGACGAGCCAGGCTGTCACGAGCCCGTTCGTCACGTACGGGTCCTCGCGGGCGAACGCCTCGGCGGCCGCCGGGGAGTCGCTCGAGAAGAGGAGGATCGCCTGGTCCGGCGGGTTCGCCAGCGCTCCGCCGAGCACAAGTTCGCCACGCTGGTGGGCGGCCCGGGCGTGCGCGAGATGAGCGTCACGCAGCGCGACCCGGCGCTCCAGGTAGTCCGGTACGACATCGTACAAGAGGAGGTAGTGCATTCGGATGGTTCCTCGCTGTTTCGTGTGGGGAATCGGATCGGAATCGAGCGACCAGGGTGGCGGCGTTTCCGGGGCTTCGATGTGGAACTACTTAACGCAAAGAGAGCGAAGAGCGCAAAGGGGTACGCCGCGCGGGGAGGGTCACGGCGCGAAGCCTCCATGCTTCCTGGGGATGGATCCCCCCCTCGGAGCCGGGTGCCGCGCGACCCACGAGCGCGTGGAAGTGGAGGAATTCGCCTGAGCCCATCCCCGTTTTCTGGAAAAAGACACGCCCCGCCCCTAGATGTCGTCCGGATTCTTTGCGTCCTTTGCGCTCTTCGCTCTCTTTGCGTTAAGCAGTTGTCGGCCGTGACTCCGCCCCGCGCATTCTCCTCGCCCGGTTGCGATCGCGACTCAGGGCCCCAGCAGGTCGATCGGCCCAACCCGCAGACGCCGCCACATCCGGCGTTCGGCCAGGATTGGCCACCAATCGTAAAAGAAGATCTCGATCGGCCGCCAGAGGACGACCCACGAGGCGACGGAAGCGGTGCTGCCCGCGAGCGGAGGCGCTTCGGTCGGGCTTCCCCAGATCGACGTCAACACGGCCAGACAGAGCACTACGAAGGTCGCGCTGATGAGCAGGCTCCTCCACCCCTGGATCATCAGGGATCGAAAACGCTGGTCGGCTTGCTCGTCCTGTCGCTGGAACGCGCGTCGAAGTGCCTCCTCCATACCGGCGGCCTGATCCGGTGACGGCCGCTCATTGAAGTGGACCGCGAGCCGGATCTCGCCCTGACGCCGACGGCGTCCGGCTGGCCACTGTTGGCAGATGTACGCGGCGATGACCGGGTCCATCTCCCTCCCGGGAACGGGTGCGGGGTCGAGATCGTTGAAGAGCGAGGCCGGCTCGGACGCCCTCAGCCGGATCGTCGTTCTTTCGAGTCCCTCACCGTTCTTGTCGGCCATCGGTTCTTCTCTGAAGACTCTGGGGGGAAAACTTCCTCCGGACATCCGCCGATCCCCACCCTTCGATCACGAACCCGGGATGCATATCCCGGGCGCGCGCGGACACGTTCCGCGAGCGACTCATCTGGCCCACCGATTGCCAAACTCCTCCCCGGACCGCTCTACCTCCCCGGACCGCTGACCTGGTCGGCCCCGGCGGGGTCAGAACACGGCGC
>CAZUVK010000006.1:26736-42460 GCA_964623785.1 uncultured Gemmatimonas sp.
ATGGACGCATGGACAGCAACATCCTGATCCGCTCGATGGTGTGGACGCCCGGCGTCGGCGGGGCACGGCAACGGGCAAAGAGGCAATAAGGAGCTGGAAGTAGATGAAGGTTGCGATGATTTCCACACCGTTTCTCGCGGTTCCCCCCGAGGACTACGGCGGAACGGAGTTGATCGTCCATGAACTGACGGAAGGTCTGATCGACAGGGGTCACGAGGTCACGCTCTTCGCGACGGGAGATTCCCGGACGCGCGGATCGCTCCAGTCGTACTACCCGACGGCGCAATGGCCGCCGTGCGTTCACGCCGACATGAACCATGTATCGTGGGCGATCCGCGCGGCTCTGGAGAGCGGGTGCGATCTCATCCACGCGCATTCATATGTCGCGCTCGCGCTGGCCCGCATGCATCCGGAGGTCCCACTGGTCTACACGATCCACCACGAACGCGAGGAGGTGCTCTCGGAGTTCTATCGTCACTTCCCGGACGCGTGGTACGTCGCGATCTCGGCGGATCAGAAGGGCAGGGAGATCCCGCTTCGCCGGGTCGAAGTGATCCACCACGGGCTCGATCCCGGCCGTTTCGAGGCGACCGGGAAGCCGGCGGACTACGTGGCGTTCGTGGGCCGGTTCGCCCGGGTGAAGGGTCCGCACACCGCGATCGACGCCGCTGGGCGCGCCGGCGTGCGGATCCGCGTCGGTGGCGAGGTGCACGAGGTGAACCGGGAGTTCGGTGAGCGCGAGGTTCTGCCGCGACTGGAGCTTCCCCACGTCGAGTACCTCGGCCTCATCGGGCCGGAGGTCAAGATCCCGCTGCTGCGCGACGCCCGCGCCCTCCTCGCCCCGATCGAGTGGAACGAGCCATTCGGGCTCGTCCTCATCGAGGCGATGCTGAGCGGCTGCCCCGTGGTCGCCTTTCCGCACGGCAGCGTCCCCGAACTGGTGGAGCCGGAGGTGACGGGCTTCATCGTCCGCGACGAGCGCGAACTGACCGACCTTCTCCGCCCCGGCAGTCCGCTCGACGCCTTCGACCGGATCTGTTGCCGCGACCGGGCGATGGACCGCTTCAGCCGGGACAGGATGGTCGAGGACCACGAGCGGCTGTACGAGCGGGCCATCCGACACACGTCCGGGGCGGCTCGAAACGCGGTGGCGGTCGGAAATCCCTGAGGAGAGACGTATGTCAGTGACCGAAAGCGCGCTCCGCCCGATTTCGATGGCGGACGCGGTGGGCTACGCGGCGATCGACTGCGAATACCAGACGCGGACCGCGGAGGCGCTGGTGCTCAAGCACGATCGCTTCTTCCTCCTCATCGACGAGCGCGGCAACGTTTCCCCGCCGGGGCAATGCGGTCTGGGCCTCTTCCACGAGGACACGCGGATTCTCAGCGAGTACACGATGACCTTCGCCGGGAACGAGTTCGTTCTGCTCTCGTCCGAGGCGTCCTCGCCCTTCCACGCCTACGTCGATCTCGCGATCACCGACGAGATGCTCGGCGGAGACAGCTGGGATCCGAAGAACGCGATTCACATCCGGCGCGAGCTGCTGCTGGCCGACCGGCTCATCGAGCGGGCGACGCTCACCAACCATCTCAACCGCCCGCTTCGATTCGAGATGGCCCTCGCCGTCGGGTGCGATTTCGCCGACATCTTCGAGGTCCGCGGCTGGAAGCGGCCGCGCCGCGGGCAGTTCTACGCCACCGAAGCGGGCGAGCGGTCGCTCGAGTTCTTCTACCGCGGTCTGGACGGGCTGTTGCTGGAGAGCGCCATCACCTTCCAGCACCCGCCGACGCGGATGAACGCGCGCGGCGTCGTCTGGGACATTTCGCTCGACGCTGGCGAGCAGCGTGAGTTGAGGTGGGAGATCACGCCGGGCCCGGCCGAATCCGGGATGGATCCAGCACCCATCGATCGGGCCGCCATCGAGCGCCAGGAAGCTCGGCTCTCGGAATCGTACCAGTCATGGCGAGCGGACTGTGCGCGCTGGCACACCGACGTCGCCGAGTTCAACACGACGCTACGCCAATCGGTGGATGACCTCCGGTCGTTGTACATCCGGGACTCCCGCGAGGAGGTCATCTGCGCGGGCATCCCCTGGTACTGCACACCGTTCGGCCGCGACTCGATCATCACCGCGCTCCAGACGCTGGTGCTGAACCCGAGGATCGCGGTCGACACGCTCCGGTACCTGGCTCGCCACCAGGGCGCAAAGGAGGATGCCTACACCGAGGAGCAGCCTGGCCGGATCATGCACGAACTGCGACGGGGCGAGCTGGCCCGCAACGGGGAGATCCCGCACGTCCCGTACTACGGCAGCGTGGACGCGACGCCGCTCTGGCTCGTCCTGCTTCACGAGACGTGGCGGTGGACAGGCGACAACGAACTCGTCCAGGAGCTTCTCCCCTATGCCGAGCGCGCGCTCGAGTGGATCGATCGTTACGGCGACCTCGACGGGGATGGGTTCGTCGAGTACGCGCGCACTTCGAGCAAGGGTCTCGTCAACCAGGGGTGGAAGGACTCAGGGGATGGCGTGCCCTGGCCGGACGGTCGCCTGCCTGAACCGCCCATCGCGCTCGTCGAGGTGCAGGGTTACGTCTGCGACGCCAAGGCGAGGATGGCTCAACTCATGGCCGCGCTCGGCCGCCCCGAGCGGGCCGCGGCGCTTCAGAGCGAATCGGATCAACTGGTCGACGCGATCCGCGAGCGATTCTGGATGGAGGACCTCGGCACGTTCGCGCTTGCCCTCGACCGAGCGAAGAAGCCCATCCCCACGGTCACGACGAACGCGGGCCATCTGTTGTGGAGTCGCGTGCCGACGCCCGAACAGGCGCGGCGAATGGCGGAGGTCTTCGCGTCACCGGACATGTTCTGCGGCTGGGGGATCCGCACCCTCAGCGCGGCGCATCGCGTGTTCAACCCGATGAGCTACCACAACGGGTCCGTCTGGCCGCACGACAACGCGCTCGTGGTTCTCGGGCTGTCTCTCTATGGGCTCGCCGATACGGCCCTGCCGGTGCTCGCCGCGCTCCACGATGTCGCGATGAACACGAAATCGCAGAGGCTCCCGGAGCTGTTCTGCGGGATCGATCGGGCGGGCGGCGCTCGTCCGGTGCTCTATCCCGTCAGCTGCTCCCCACAGGCATGGGCGTCCGGAGCCCTCTTCATGCTGCTCCAGGGCGTGCTCGGCCTGTTGCCCGATGCCGGGCAGGGCATCTTCCACGTTCGTCAACCACACCTTCCGCGGTTCCTGGAGGAAGTGACGATCAACAACCTGCGCGTGGGTAATAGTTGCCTGGGGCTCCAGTTCCGGCGCCGCGGGGATCAGACGCTCGTCAATCTTCTTTCCCAGGAAGGAGATCCTCTGCGGGTTCAGATCGAGCTGTAACCGTAGCTTCGCCCTCGACTCCGATCCGCCCGCGGCCGAATGCGTCCACCCGATCCCACTTTCCCCGCGGAATGCCTAGCAGTTCCAGCCGCTGGATCGGCTCGGGCACCCCGGGGTCGACGACGAGCCGGTCACCAAGCGGGTCGATCCCCAGCATGGATCGAATCAGCATCAGGGGCGCGCCCGTCGACCACGCCTGCGGGCTGCAGGCGGTCGGGTACTCCACGGGGAAATTCGTCCTCTCCCGGATATAGCCAGCGAACGCCTCCGGCAGGCGATTGTCGAAGTAGGTCGCCGCCTCGAGGATGCCCATCGCTACCCGCGCCGCCTCGTCCTTGTATCCGTAGCGCCGCAAGCCCAGGGCGATGATGCCGTTGTCGTGCGGCCAGACCGTCCCGACGTGATACCCGATCGGGTTGTAGCCCCCTTCCTCCGTGCCCATCGTCCGCACTCCCCACCCCGAAAAGAGCTCCGGGCCGAGCAGGTGGCGGGCGCAATCCGCCGCCTTGTCCTCGTCCACGATGCCGCTCCACAGCAGGTGTCCGATGTTCGAGGTCAGCGAGTCGACCTTCTTCTTGTCGCGGTCGAGCGCGAGCGCGAAGAACTTCCGCTCCGGGACCCAGAAGTCCCGGTTGAACCGCTCCTTCAGCTCCGCGGCCTCGGACTCCAGCCGCGCGGCGTAGTCGGGATCGCCCCAGATCTCCCGCGCCAGCCGGGCGGCGCGCAGCTTGGCGTCGTACGCGTAGCCCTGCAGCTCGCACGTCGCGCGCGGGAGCGGCGCCAGCTCGCCGTTCGCGAAGAGGATCGAGTTCCAGGAGTCCTTCCAGCACTGGTTCTCCAGCCCCGTCTCGGTATTGCGCCGGTCGTACTCGATATAGCCGTCGCCGTCACGGTCGCCGTACTCGTCGATCCACTGGATCGCGGCGCGCGCGACCGGCTCGAGCGCCCTGACCGTCTCGTCGTCGCCGGTCCACCGCTGGTACTCGTCGAGCAGGACCACGTAGAGCGGAGTCGCGTCGGATGACCCGTAGTACGGGGAGTGGGGACGTTCCTCGAACGCGGTCAGCTCGCCCATCCGTGCTTCGTGAAGGATCCGGCCCGGCTCCTCGTCGCGGAAGTCGTTGACCGTGGTGCCCTGCCAGCGCCCCAGGATCTCCAGCGTCGTGCGCCCGAGCTCCGGCACGAACGGCATCGCCTGCAGGCTGGTGATGATGCTGTCGCGCCCGAACAGCGCCATGAACCAGGGGAGCCCCGCGGCCGGAAGCGAGCCCTTCGCCAGTGGGGGGAAGTAACGCAACGCCGCGAGGTCGATCAGGCTGCGGCGATAGATGTCTTCCAGCGGCTTCCACGAGGAGACGACCTGTGGAGCCTCGGCGAGCCAGGTTTCCAGGCTGCTTCCCATGTTGGGGTGAGGCTTCTCCGTTCCGTGCGCGTACTTCATCGCGCGCCTCTCACCGAACTCCGGCCCGCCCTGCACCCGCACGTCGAGACACGTAGTCCAGTTGCCGTGGCCGGGGATGCTCGCGTGGAACACCAGCCCATCGTCCGACAGCTCGGCATCGTCGTTGCTGGCCGAAATCACGGTTTCCCGAACGAAACTTTCCCGGCGGTACCCCAGCACGATCTCGCCATCCTCGATCCGGCTGTAGTAGTCGCCCTTCTTCGCCAGCTTGTCCTTCACCTCGAAGAGATCCGCGAAGTCCGCGGCCGCTTCGATCCGGATCTCGCAGTCGATCGGCTCGTTCCCGTGGTTCACCAGCATCAGGTCCTCGTGGAACCCCGCTCCCACCGCCCGCCGCCGGGCCACCGACATCGGCGAGTCGACGTACACGGTGCCCGTGCCCGGGACCAGGTAGAACTGACTCGTGAAGTACTCCACGTCATCGACAGACAGCGGATTGAGCTTCTCCCCATCGACCGTGAGAACCCATCGCGACAGGTATCGCGTGTCTGCGTGGAAGAGACCGTGCGTGTCCGTCGGCGTCGCTTCGATGTCGCCACTGCGGTTTGCCACCACGAAGGTGTTCCCTTCGAGGATGCTGATCGTGTCTATGCCTGCCAAGACGACCTCCGGGGGATGTTGGGTCAGGGATGCCGGGAACGAAGGAGAGCGACCAGTCTCTGGGCGAGCTGAACGTCGCCCTTCATCTCCACGCGGCCCTGGAGCATCGCGGTCAGGAGATCCCGGTCGCCTCGAAGGATATGCGCGAGATCGTCCTCGTCACCGCGAATGGTGCAGTCCGGCTGGCCCTGGTGACCGTTGAGGGAGAAGTGCCCGTCGCTCACCTCGAGCGTCCAGTCGTTTCCCTCCTCCGACTCGATGCGATAGGCGGCGTGCAAGCCATTCACGACGCTGGCGTCGACGTTGTCGCCCAGGCGCTCGATCGCCTCCTCGACGCTGTTCATGCGGGTGCCTTTTGTTTCGCGGTTTTCCGGCGATTCCGGCGGGTGGCGCCGACGCTCCGAGGAGCGCAACTCGCATGCCGATCGGGGGGCGCGTGGGTGGGAGGTTTGTTCACCGCGAAGAACGCGAAGAGTGCGAGCCGGAGTTTCTACGGCAACTACAGGGTTCTCGCTGAGCACGCGAAGGATGCGGGGATCGCGGAGGGGCGGAGGATCTGAATCCGGGATGCCGTCGGTACTCCACCATTCCTATTGTAGATGGGGATGGAGGCTTCGAGCACCATCTCCCCGAACTCCCAAGCAACTCAAGGTTGGGACTTCCAGGAATGACGTGGTTCTCGGCGTTCTCCGCATCCTTCGCGTGCTCAGCGAGAACCCGTGACTTTGGCGGCGCGGCTCAACCTTCCGCCGCCGGGAGCGCCTCCTTCGGAATCCGCAGGGCGGCCAGCAGCCCGACGAGCCCGACCACGGCCATCAGGACCAGCGCGACACCGTACACCCGCGTGTCGGGAACTGCGGCGGACACGAGCACCGACCCGACCAGCGCCGTCCCCAGGGCAGAGCCCAGATTCGAGACGCTGCGCGAGACGCCCGAGATCTCTCCCTGCTGCTCCTCGGGGAATGCTGACTGAACCACGTTGACCGACGAGGTCAGCATGACGCCGATCCCGATGCCCATGAGCAGAAGCCCCGGGACGAAAGTCGCGATCGCGGAGGTCTGGTCGACCAGCAGGAGGAGCAGGACGATGCCCAGGATGGTGATCGCGAACCCCGCGCGAATGAGGAGGACCTGCGAGAAGCGACGGGCGAGCCGGCCCGCGACCGCCGACGAGGCAAGGATGCCCACGGTCGCGGCGGTGAGGATGAGGCCGGTCTCGATCGCGCTGTATCCGCGCGCGGTCTGCAGGAACACCGAGATCACGAAGAAGCTCCCCTGCATGATCAACCACTGAACGTTCTGGGTGACCAGCCCCATGTTCGACACGCGGCTCCTGAAGAGCCCGGTCGCGATCAGTGGCTCCTTCCCTTTCCGTTCCATGCCCCGGGCATGCCGGAAGAAGCCGAAGAGGATGAGCGCCCCAAGCGCCATCGTTGGCCACACGGGTGAGATCCCGCCTTCGGGAATGAGAACGACACCGCCGATCGCGAAGTCTTCCCTCGAGCTTCCCCAACCAAACGTTCCGGACATGAGAATCCCGAGGACGAGGACGACCAGTCCGACGGCGGACAGGATCGTCCCCTTGATGTCGAACGGGGTCGAGACCGTCTCGTGAGGCCTGGCGGGGTACTTTCTGGACATCAGGAGGATTCCGCCGACCACGAGGACCTGGGCGACGAAGACCGCGCGCCAGTTGATCGCGCTGATGATCAGCCCACCGAGCAGCGGTCCGGCCGCCGCGCCCAGCCCGGCGGATGCGCTCACCACGCCGAACGCCTTCGCGCGCGATTCCACGCTGTCGAACACGACGGTGAGCAGGATGTAGATCGGCGGAATCATGAGCGCCGACCCGAGCCCCTCGAGCAGCGAGTAGCCTACGATCAATGTCGGAAGCTGGTTGGAAAACGAAGCCAGCAGCGCCCCCGCTCCGTAGATGATCAGCCCCAGGATCAGGCACTTCTTGCGACCCCAGCGATCGCTCAGCTTGCTCCCGGGGATCATGAACGCGGCCATCGTGAGCGTGAAGAGCGTGATGGCCGTCTGCACCCCGCGGGTATCGGTGCCGATGTCGCTCGCGATGTCGGTGATCGCGACGTTCATGCTGGAGGCGGCGAAGCTCGCGATGAACTGCGTGAGCGCCAGCGGGAGGATGATGCGGGAGACGGCGCCAGCACCGGCGGTCGAGGCCCCCGCCGACCGTCCTCGGTCCGCCGAATCCGACTGCGGCTTCCGCGACATCACCGCCACCCTTTCTCCGGCTCACCGCCCTTCCACGCGGGTCGAGCGGAGCAGCGCTGTGTCGAGGAATCCTTGCCGCGGGCACGTTGCCAAGCAACGCAATTCGAACGCCAATCCTCCGGCGACCAGCTCGGAGCCGTTTCCCCGAACGTCAAGCGGGCATTGGTTTTGCCCCTCCCGCTGGGGGGAGTCGTGAGTGTCCGGATGGCGGTCCTTCAGCATGGGTCCGGGGTTCGATCCGGAGGAACGGGGCCAGGCCGGACCTCGCCCGTGGAAGCGTGGTGGTCCACGTCCCATCGCCAAATCTCGCACAGGGAGTACCAGTATGTTCAAGGCTCAAGCAGGCATGGTCCGATCGGTCGTCCGGTTCTCCGCCGGCCTGATGGGAGTCGTCTGGCTCGTAGGCTGTGACACGGAGGCGCCGCCAGCCGAAGTCCCCGAGGTCCCACCCGTGGCCGAGATCGCGGTGGGCGGCGGCGAGGTCTCGCTGCAGTCCGCCATGCCTCTGGAAGACGATGACATCGGCAAGATCGTGGTCATGGCCGGAACGGTGGTCGGGACGCCCCGCGCCGACGGCTTCTTCCTGAAGGCGCCCACGGGCGAGGCGATCTTCATCCAGCACACGGGAACGGTCGCGACCGGCGAGTCGCTCCGCGTGGCCGGACCGCTCCGGACGGCGCCAGTCGCCGTCGTCGACCAGTGGAAGACCGAGTCACTCTCAGGGGATGTCGAGGTTCAGAGGACGGTGCTCGAAGGCTGGTACGTCGCCGCCACGAGGGTTTCGAAGTCCTGAGGCACGCGCAGGCCCCGGCCCCTCGCCGTGGACGGAAGCCGGTCCGCGAGACCCATCGGGACCGACGGCGCGTGGTGGGAATCTTGCGTCTCGCCTGTCCCCCCGCGCGCACGCCGCGGACGAGCCGGAAACGGATCGTTCGACCGGACTCGCGGGCCGGTCTGGCTGACTTCGATCCGCCCCTCCAACACGGTCGTGGCGGACAACCCATCCAGGCGATCTGGTCACCAGCCAGCATTACGCGGAGGCCCTCATGCCGAGTCCCGACGGTACAGCGTCGACGCACGATCGTCTCTCGTCCGGAACGCAGTTTCATCTCATCTCCTTTGAAGGCCCCGATGCGTACTCGCGCGCCGGGGGGATCGCGAGCCGCGTGACCGGCCTGGCGAGCGCGCTTGCGGCCACGGACCATGAAACGCACCTCTGGTTCATCGGGGACCCGGATCTGCCCGGACACGAGGGCGACGGAAACCTTCGGCTCCACCGCTGGTGCCAGTGGCTCAGCCGGCACCATCGAGAAGGGGTCTACGCCGGCGAAGAAGGGAAGCGGTCGGACTTCTCGACGACGCTCCCCATCTTCCTGCTACACGAGCATCTGATGCCCGCGTTGAGGGCCGGATCGAGCGCGGTGGTGCTCGCCGAGGAGTGGCAGACGGCGGATGCGGTCCTCCACCTCGACTGGCTCCTGCGACAGGCGGGGATGCGCCACCGCGTGGACATCCTCTGGAACGCCAACAACACCTTCGGATTCGACCGCGTGGACTGGGGCCGGTTGAGCGCGGCCGCGACGATCACGACGGTCAGTCGATTCATGCGGCAGGAGATCTGGAAGTACGGGGCGGACTCGCTCGTCATCCCCAATGGAATCTCGAACGACGCTCTCGAGCCGGCGGACGCGGCCTCGGTCGCAGCGTTGCGCGAGCGGGTGGACGGGCGGCTGCTGCTTACAAAGGTCGCGCGATGGGATCCGGACAAGCGCTGGATTCTCGCGATCGAGACGATCATGGAGCTCAAGGCGCGAGGCTGGCGACCGCTGCTCATCGCGAGGGGCGGCTCGGAGGGTCACGGCGCGGAAGTGCTTTCGCACGCGGCCGCGCGGGGTCTGCGCGTGACGGAACGGACGCCCGCGAAGCTGGACGGAGCGGAGCTGGTCGATAGCCTGAGCGACCTCGACGAGGCGGACGTGGTCAACGTGCGGCGTCCACTCAACGCGGCGATGAGCAGGATCCTCTTCGCCGGGTCGGCCGCCGTGCTGGCGAACAGCGGGAGGGAACCGTTCGGCCTCGTCGGCCTCGAGTCAATGGCCGCGGGCGGCGTCACCTGCGTGGGCGGCACGGGCGAGGACTACGCCATGCCCGGGTGGAACGCGCTCATGCTGGCCAAGGACGATCCTCGGGAGTTTCTCACGCAGTTCGAGCCACTCGCGGACAATCCGCGCGAGGTGAACGCGCTCAGGAGGCGGGCGGTGGGCACGGCGCGCCACTACCTGTGGGAGGCGGTGATCCGGCGGAACCTCCTCCCGCGCCTCCGGATGATCCAGGCGGCGCGGCCCTGACCGATTTGACGGCGGGCGCACCGCCGCGACAACGCGATCAGGCGACCGGAAGAGGCGTACCCTTGAGGGAATCTCGTTCGACGCTGAACCGGATGTACGCTTCCGCGATGAGCAGGTTCGGCGCCCAGCACAGCCACGACACGATCTGATACGCGGGATCATCGAACGCGCCCAGGCCGATGATCAGCACCGGCAGCCACGCGCGAAGGGTGACCGCCGAAAAGAGCAGCGCGAAGCCGCGGATCACCCACGCGCGGTGTCCGGCGAAATCCCCACGTCGAACGCGCGACCACGCCATCGTCGAACTGAGAAGCAGCCCCACGGCCAGTAGGCCGAACCCCAGGTGGGTGACCCATCCCCCGAAGCTGTAGATGCTCATGTACAACCCCGCGAGTCCCGCGAGCATGGCGGACGAAAGATAGACCCGGCCGGTCATCCGATGGAAACGTGGGCGGTGGAGGCGCCCCGTTCCGAGGAACTGGAATGGCCCCAGCGCGAGGGCGATCATGCCAAAGAAGGCATGGGGATAGATACCCCAGGGGCGGGCCTGAAAGGAATCCGCGAACTCCGCCGGGTAGATCCTCTCCCCGAGTACCACGTAGCCCAGGGCGTACGTCGAGACGCCGAGACAGAGGATGAGGAGGAGCCACCAGCCGCGAGGCTTCCCCGTTCGCGCGTCCGCGACGTGCGCTTGCGGGTCGAAGCGGGTCGAAAGGGTGTTGGGCGCCATGAGTTGCCGGTCAGATGGATGGGGACACGACGGCGAGAGGCGTGCACGATACGGCGCATGAATCGACCGGGCAACTTCCATCGCGACCCGGCCCCGCGCCGCTCCGCTTGCTCCCGGGATCCGCCGGAAGTAGTCTTCCCGCATACGCTCTCATCCCAGCCCGCACGAGCGTATGGTGCCCGTTCCGGCCCGATACCGGACCGGCCTCGCTCGCCCCGGGACCCAGGTCGATCATGCAACGAAAGATCCGCCTCATCGTCGCCGCCTTCGCGACGGTCGCGACTCCCGCGCTCCTCGACGCGCAGGACCCCCGGACGGCCAGTTCCGATCCGGATCACCCGATCTTCCAGACCGACCGCAGGATCATGGTCGCGGAGAGACTCCCCGATGGCGAACGCGTGACCCTCGACGGCCGCCTCGACGAGGCGTTCTGGGCGCGGGTCGTCCCGGCCGCCAACTTCATCATGCAGGAGCCGACGCCGGGTGGGACCCCGACCGAGCGAACCGAGGTCCGCATCGCCTACGATCGCGAGAACCTGTACATGGGGGTCACCAACTTCGATTCGGAGCCCGGCCGGCTCATGGGCAACACGATGAAACGGGACGACTTCCTCGCGGCGGACGACCGTTTCATGTGGACGATGGACACCTTCCTTGACCAGCAGACCGGCTACTTCTTCGAGATGAACCCCTCTGGCCTGATGGCGGACGCGGTCATGGGCCCGGGGGGATCGAACAACCGCGAGTGGGATGGGATCTGGGACGCGCGCGTCCACAAGAGCGAGATCGGGTGGACGATCGAGATCGTCATCCCCTTCCGGACCCTGAACTTCGACCCGAACGTCCCAGCGTGGGGCATCAACTTCCAGCGCACCGTCCGCAGGAAGAACGAGGAGAGCCTCTGGACGGCCCACGAGCGAAACCAGGGGCTGCGCCGCATGTCGAACGCGGGGCTGCTGGTGGGTATCCAGGACGTGAGCCAGGGGATCGGGCTTGACGTCCGGCCCTACGTCGTCGCGCGGGCGTCCGAAGCACCGGGTCAGGTGCCAGCGAGCGGGGGAGTCACGGAGGGCGACATCGGCCTCGATCTCTATTACAACCTGACGCCGAACCTGCGCGCCAATCTCACGATCAACACGGACTTCGCGGAGACCGAGGTCGACCAGCGCCAGCTCAACCTCACGCGGTTCCCCCTCCAGTTCCCGGAGAAGCGCAGCTTCTTCCTCGAAGGCGGGACGTTCTTCGATGTCTTCGCTCCCCCCGAGGCCCGCCCGTTCTTCAGCCGGCGGATCGGCCTGGATGGAACCGGAGTGCCGCAGCCGATCAATGGCGGGTTGAAGCTGACCGGACAGGTCGGGCAGAACGACATCGGGGCGCTCGTGGTTCGCACCGCCGACGCGGGCGCCGTCGAGGCCGAAACCTTCGCGGTGACGCGGATGCGCCGGCGATTCCTGACGCAGTCATACGTCGGCGGGATATACACGATGCGGGAAGGCGCCGACGGCGCCGGCAGCTTCCATACGGTGGGAGCCGACCTCCGGCTGATCACCTCCCGCTTCCGCGGAAGTGAGAACCTCGACTTCAACGCCTCGGTCATCGCCACCCCGAACCCGGATACCGACGGCGACAACCTGATGATTGGCGCGCGGATCGCGTACCCGAACGATGTCTGGAACGCCGCCTTCTACGCGGTTGAGATTCAGCGCAATCACAATCCCGCGGTCGGCTTCCTCAGGCGGCGCGAGTATCGTGGATACCATCCTTCGCTCACCTACGCGCCGCGGCCCGCGAACCATCCGTACATCCGCCGCTTCAGCTTCGGAGGATCGCTCGCGCTCCTGACCGATCTGGAGAACCGGACGATGACCCGCGAGCTCGACATCACGGCGTTCCGGGTGGAATCCCATTCCGGCGATGCTTTCACGCTCGGCGTCGCTCCGACCTTCGAATGGCTTCAGCGCGACTTCCAGATCTTCCCCGGTGTCGTTCTTCCGGGCGATACGGAGTACGACTTCACGCAATTCAGGGCATCCGTCGGAACCGCGAGCCAGCGGATCGTACAGCTCCAATCGACCTATAGCTGGGGTTCGTTCTATTCCGGAAACCGCGAGGCGATCAGCGTTTCCATGGGTCTGCGGCCCATGGCGGGAGTGACGCTCAGCGCCGCGGCCGAGCGTAACCAGGTGAGCCTGCCGGAAGGGGATTTCACGGCCAGTCTCTATCGATTTGTGGCGGATACCCAGGTGAACCCGCGAATCTATCTCGTCAACAATCTCCAGTACGACTCGTACAGCAAGCAGGTGGGATGGCAGGCGCGCTTCCGCTGGATCGTCCAGCCGGGGAACGACCTCTTCTTCGTGTACACGCACAACTGGTTCGAGGGCGATGAGGTGGACCGGTTTTCCACACTGGACCGGCGCGCGGCGACAAAGATCAACTACACGCGGAGGATATAGGGTTGGCCGGCGAGGCGCGGGAGGAGGCCGTTCGCTTCCGTTCGGACCGCCACGCGGCTTCGCGGGATTCTTCGTAACAGAGATCACGCGAAGTCGCGAAGTCGCGAAGGGGATGTGGCGACTACCCACTCCTCATCGTGGAAGGCGGTCCGAACCAGGTGGTCAGCGCCTCCGCAAGCCCGGTCCACGTCTCGTCCCCCACCCAGGCCACGTACCCGTCGGGCCGGATCAACACGGCGGTGGGGGCGGTGACCGCCCCGATCGCCGGCAGTTCCCACGCACCGTCGTAGCCAGCGTCGATCGACTGAACGCGATCCGCCCATGGAGCGATGTCGAAATCGCCAGGCTCCCCGAGGTTGAGCAGCACCGGCCGGGCATCATGCAGGAGGGTGAAGACGCGGATCGGGCCGCTGGCGATGACCAGGTCGAGGTCGGGCATGCGGCGACCGAGCAGCGGATGCCCCTCGCCGAGGTCGTAGTGGATGTCCAGCCCGGACATCATCGCGGCGAACCGCTTGCGGGGCTCGTCCATGCCGAGGAGCTCGGACACGGTGTCGCGCAGGGCCTCGGTGCGGTCGTCCGGGCGGAGAAGCGCGACCTGCGCCATCGTGTTGCGCAGCACACGAGCGCCGACGGGGTGCCGCTCAGCGTGATAGGTGTCGAGGAGGCTTTCCGGCGACGTCCCGTTAACCACCCGGGCCAGCTTCCAGCCCAGGTTTACGGCGTCCTGCACGCCCGTGTTGAGGCCCTGTCCGCCGACCGGGGAGTGCACGTGCGCGGCGTCGCCGGCCAGCAGCACCCGTCCCTTCCGGTACGCCGCGGCCTGCCGGGTCGTGTCGGTGAACCTCGAGATCCAGACGGGGCTGTGGACCCCGTAGTCGGTCCCGTAGACGGCGATGAGCTCCTTACGTAAATCGTCGAAGGTGGGTTCGGCCGTCGCTCCGACGTGTTCTTCGGTCAGCATGACCCCCACCAGTCCGCCCTTCTGGTAGATGACCTCGCCGTCGCGGATCTCGTACTCGACCTTGCCCAGGGCATGGGTGCCGCGGGCGTCGCGGCGGATGCCCAGCTCAGACTCCTCCGCCATCTGGACCTGGGCGATCAGGCTGCTCGTCGTCGGGTCCCATCCGGGGAAGTCGATGCCGGCCGCCTTGCGGATCAGGCTGCGCCCTCCGTCGCACCCGACGAGGTACTCCGCCCGCAGTGTCCCGCCGTCGGACAGCGCGACGTCGACACCAGTGCCGTCCTGCGCGAACCCGGTGACGTTGATGTCGTAGTGGATCGGCACTTTCAGCTCGCGGACCCAGCCGGCCAGGATCCGCTCGATGTGATTCTGCCAGAGCCCGAGCCCATAAGGGTGCCGGGTGGGGAAGTCACTGAGGTCCAGCCGGGTCATGGCGAACCCCGCGACCTGGGCCACCTGTCCCTCCGAGAGGAACCGGTCGGCGATTCCGCGCTGGTCGAGGACTTCGATCGTTCGTGCTTGCAGCCCACCCGCGCGCGACCCGGCGAGGTCCTGGCTGGCGCGCCGCTCGATGATGACGACGTCGACCCCCGCCAGCGCCAGCTCACCCGCGAGCATCAGTCCGGTTGGACCACTACCGGCGATCACCACGGCATGCTCGCTCATCGGGATCCTCCGGCCCGCGTCGCGTTCGAAACGACTGGCGTATCCCACTTCGGCAACGATACACGCATTTTTCGCCTCCCATTCGTGCGGTTTCCTGCCCCAGCCAGGGACAATTCGGCCGCGAATAGTGAGGTCCGACCACGGCCTTGCCGCAAGTCTCCCGGTGTGGTATAAACTGGATGTGGCGAGAAGGAGGTACTACCGGGTGATGGACTCGCCCGCCACGTGGGATCCCGCTACCGCCGTTCGTGTGGTCGCCCCTACTTCAACCGCTCCAGTCGACCCTTGCGACGGACCAGGTTCTTGTAGTCCCACTGGATGTCCCTGGCCTTGGCGATCCAGCGTTCCAACTCCCCCGTGTCCACCTGGTCGACGTCCGTGTAGCGGATTTCGGCGGCCTTGAAGGTTCCTTCCGGCTTGAGATCTTCCTCCCCGAAGGATTGACCGCTCCAGAAGAGCAGACGGACACACCCCTTCAGTTTGCTGTAGCCGACGATGGGGTTGCCGTCCAGGAACCACACCGGGTGGGCGTGCCATACCTTGTTCTCCGCCTCCGGCAGATTCCGGTCGATCTCCGCTGCCAGAAGATCGCAGATCTCCTGATCATCCGGAGATTGTGCCTCGTTGTATTTCCCGGTATCCGGATGCACGGCGGTCTCCTTTCGCGACTGGTTGCCCGGGGGAGTGGTGGGGGACGTCCCCGGTCATCCTGAGGCCCGCAATGTCATCCTGAAGTCCCCCAATGTCATCCTGAGGCGCAGCCGAAGGATCCGCACGTGACCATCCGCGCAGATCCCGAAGTGCGGATCCTTCGGCTGCGCCTCAGAGGGTGTTGACAAAAGTCACGACACCACTCGACGCAGGAGCAGCCTGGCCT